>CATITK010000147.1 GCA_949545755.1 Polaribacter sejongensis
AATTTGTACTTTTGCAGAAATTTTAAAAAATATAGTATGTTATCAGTTTCTAATTTATCTGTACAATTCGGAAAACGCATTTTGTTTGATGATGTAAATACCAAATTTCAAACAGGAAACTGTTATGGAATTATTGGTGCAAATGGTGCAGGAAAATCTACTTTTTTAAAGATTATTTCTGGCGTTCAAGACCCAACTTCGGGTCATGTAAATTTAGAAAAAGGGAAAAGGATGTCTGTACTGACCCAAGATCATTATGCCTTTGATGAGTTTCCTGTTTTAGAAACAATCATTATGGGAAACAAAGAATTGTTTAAAATAAAAAAACAAATTGATGATTTATATGCTGATTACACAGATGAAAATGCAGAAAAAATTGGGGAACTTCAAATAATTTTTGAAGAAATGAATGGTTGGAATGCAGATTCTGATGCCGCCGCTATGCTCTCTAATTTAGGTATTTCTGAAGAGCTGCATTATACCTTAATGAAAGATTTAGATGGTAAACAAAAAGTACGTGTATTGATTGCACAAGCACTTTTTGGAAATCCTGATGTTTTAATTATGGATGAGCCTACCAATGATTTAGATTTTGAAACCATTGCTTGGTTAGAAAATTTTATTGCAAATTTTGACAATTGTGTGATTGTGGTTTCTCATGATAGACATTTCTTAGACGCAGTATGTACACATATTTCTGATATCGATTATAGTAAAATAAATCATTTTTCTGGGAATTATACTTTTTGGTATGAATCGAGTCAGTTAGCTACAAGACAGAGAGCCCAACAGAA
Source organism: Polaribacter sejongensis (assembly GCA_949545755.1). Classification (GTDB taxonomy): domain Bacteria; phylum Bacteroidota; class Bacteroidia; order Flavobacteriales; family Flavobacteriaceae; genus Polaribacter; species Polaribacter sejongensis_A. The sequence goes on from CATITK010000147.1 coordinate 795, forward strand.
TAAAAAGGCAGAAGATAAAAAGAAAGAATTAGAAGAGTTTATTCGTCGTTTTTCTGCAAACATGGCAAAGTCAAAACAAGCGACTTCTCGTAAAAAAATGATTGACAAATTAAATGTTGATGAAATTAAGCCTTCAAGTAGACGATATCCTGCTATTATATATAAAAGCGATAGAGAGGCTGGAGATCAGATTTTAAACGTGGAAGGTTTGTCTAAGAATTTCGAGGGAGAAAAATTATTTGATAATGTACATATCAATTTAAACAAAGGAGATAAAATTGCTATTATTTCTAAAAACTCAAGAGCGGTTACCGCTTTTTATCAAATTATTGCAGGAAATCATAAAGCAGATGCTGGTAAATATGATTGGGGTGTTACAACAACACAATCTTATTTACCTTTAGATAACTCTTCCTTTTTTCAAGATGGAGAATTGAACTTGGTAGATTGGTTAAGACAATATGCTCAAACGGAAGAAGAGCGAGAAGAAGTTTTTTTAAGAGGGTTTTTAGGAAAAATGATTTTTTCTGGTGAAGAAGCTTTGAAGAAAAGTAATGTGCTTTCTGGAGGAGAGAAAGTCCGGTGTATGTTGTCTAGAATGATGATGAAAAGAGCGAACATCTTAATTTTAGACGAGCCAACAAATCACTTAGATTTAGAATCAATACAAGCATTAAATAACTCACTAATTAACTTTAAAGGAACCATTATGTTTACAACTCATGATCATGAGTTTGCACATACAGTCGCCAATAGAGTTATAGAACTAACACCAAAAGGTGTCATTGATAGACATTCTAGTTTTGATGATTATTTAACGGATCCAAAAATTAAAGAATTGCGAGATAAAATGTATTCCTAGTATAAAAGACACCAATTCTCACAACGATATCATTAAAACAAAAAGCCGGTACCAAAGTAAAACTCACTTTAGTACCGGCTTTTTCTGAATATAATTGCAAAAACGTTATTACTAAAGTAATAAGTGAAGTTCGTATCTTAATGTTTATCGTTTCTGTAAAGGACTCACAATTTTAACATCAGAAAAAGAAATCGCTCCTCGAACAACTCCATCAATTGTTTTCTTTAGCGCTTCAATTAATTGCATTTTTAATTGTGATTTATGGTAAATTAAACTCACTTCTCTTGCTGGAGGAGGATTTGTAAATTCTCGCAAATGACTTTTGTCGATATCATTTAAATCTAACGTATGTAAATAAGGTAGTAGTGTCATTCCTAGACCTTCTTTAGAGAGTTTGATCAGTGTATCAAAACTGCCACTTTCTAACTGAAATCCTTTTTTATTATCAATTTTATGAGTTCTACACAAATTAAGAACACTTTCTTTAAAACAATGTCCGTCTTCTAATAACAAAATGTCTTCCATTTCTAATTCATCAGGAGTGATTTTTTGCTGTTTAAAAAGCCTGTGATTTTCAGGAACTAATCCTACAAAAGGTTCATAGTACAAAGGCCGTTCCTTAATTGCTTCATTTTCTAATGGAGTTGCTGCAATCGCAGCGTCTATATGGCCTTCAGATAATTTTCGTATAATTTCTTCTGTGGTTAATTCTTCTATAATTAACTTAACTTTTGGATATTTTTTAGTGAAATTTTGTAAAAACATTGGCAATAAAGTAGGCATAATTGTAGGGATGATTCCCAATTTAAATTCGCCTCCTATATATCCTTTTTGTTGATGTACAATATCTAAAATTCGATTACTTTCATCAACAATTACTTTGGCTTGTTCTACTATTTTTCTTCCTATTTCAGTAAGTTCAATCGGTTTTTTTGAACGGTTGAATATTTTGATACTTAATTCGTCTTCTAGCTTTTGTATTTGCATACTCAATGTAGGTTGCGTAACAAAACTATGTGCTGCTGCTATTGTGAAGTTTTGATACTCTGCAACAGATAAGACGTATTTTAATTGCGTAATTGTCATTTTATATAAGATTATATGATAAAGATATTAAAACTATCAATTATAATTATAGTTTAATGTCTTAAATTTAATATAAATTTGAGTTAAGTTTTAAGAAAAAGGTAAGATGGGCCTCTTTCTATTTTAATAAATAGGAAATACCAATTTCCTAAACGATAAAATGCTTGTAATTTATAGGTGTCTGTGCTATAAGAATAATCCTTATCATTAAATAAAAATTACTTTCATCCGCATTGTTATAAAGAAATCCAATTTTTTTAATATTGAGAATTCCTTTTTTAGTTTCTTGTGCTTTTAAAGTAAATAATGTGAATGGGAAGAGAAGAAATAGAATTTTTTTTTAAACACTTATTTGATGTTATTTAGCTTTAAAAAAATGGGTTAAGAAAATGTTTTAGCTACTTTTTTGGCTTTACTTTCCTTTGAATAATCATAAAAACCTTCGCCAGATTTTACACCCAATTTACCTGCCATCACCATATTAATTAATAAGGGGCACGGTGCGTATTTAGGGTTTTTAAATCCATCATACAAGACATTTAGAATAGACAAACAAACGTCTAAACCAATAAAATCTGCTAATTGTAAAGGTCCCATCGGATGTGCCATCCCTAACTTCATTATAGTATCAATTTCTTCAACCCCAGCAACATTGTTATATAAAGTTTCAATAGATTCATTTATCATAGGCATTAAAATTCTGTTAGCTACAAAGCCAGGATAATCATTGACTTCCACAGGAATTTTATTAATTTTTTTAGACAGCTCAATAATTGTTTTCATTACCTCGTTAGAGGTAGCGTAGCCTCTAATGATCTCGACCAATTTCATAATGGGTACAGGATTCATAAAATGCATTCCAATTACTTTTTCGGGTCTGTTTGTTGCCGAAGCAATTTGAGTAATGGAAATAGAGGAGGTATTGGTCGCTAAAATGGTGTTTTTTGCACAAATTTCATCCAACGCTTTAAAAATTTTGGTTTTTAAAACCGAATTTTCAGTTGCAGCTTCTACAACTAAATCAGCATTTTTCACCCCTTCTACAAGAGAGGTAACCGTACTAATGTTTTGTAGCGCTTGTGTTTTATCTGCTTTAGAAATTTTTTCTTTTGAGACGAACCTATCTAAATTTCTAGCAATGGTCGTCATTCCTTTTTCTAAAGTAGCTTCAGAAATATCAATCAAATGAACTTTATAATTGAACTGTGCAAAGGTCTGGGCAATTCCACTCCCCATGGTTCCAGCACCAACTACTGCTATATTTTTCATGTTGTATTATTTAATTGGGTGTTTCCCAAAGGAAGGTCTTTTCGGTGCAATCTTTTTATGAGTTCTTAATACATCATGCCCAAAAATGGGACACTCGAACGGGCATAAAAAAAAGCTACTTCAACTCCCTAACGCACCTACTTATTTACTATTTTTCACACTTTCAAGCTTTAAATTTTTCACTAAAAACAATCAATAATCATTTGTGCAACTCGTAATGCCTCTGTTCCATGACTTAAAGTTACAACAGGAGTCGTATTATTATTAATAGCATCTGCAAATGTTTCTAATTCATCTAAAATAGCATTATTATCTTCAACCACCGGGTTTTCAAAATAAATTTGTTTTTTTACACCTTCTGCATTTTGTAAAATCATTGCAAATTCATCAGGGTTTTTAGGAACCTCTTTCATTTTTACAACTTCAGATTCTTTACTTAAAAAGTTGACAGAAATATATGCGTCCTTTTGAAAAAAGCGAGATTTGCGCATGTTTTTCATTGAGATCCTGCTTGCTGTTAAATTGGCAACACATCCATTTTCAAATTCAATTCTTGCATTGGCAATATCTGGAGTTTCAGAAATAACGGCAATGCCACTTGCATGTACCCTTTTAACTTCGGATTTTACAACAGAAAGAATGATATCGATATCATGAATCATTAAATCTAACACCACAGGAACATCAGTTCCTCTTGGGTTAAATTCGGCCAATCGATGACATTCTATAAACATTGGGTTGTCAATCATCTCTTTCACAGCAGTAAAAGCGGGATTAAAACGTTCTACATGACCTACTTGTCCTTTTACGTTATTTTGACTTGCCAAGGTTTTTAGAGTGGCTGCTTCTAAAACAGTTTTTGTAATTGGTTTTTCAATAAAAATATGACATCCATTTTCTATTGCTTTTTTTGCACAACCAAAATGGGATAAAGTAGGTGTTACAATATCAACTACTTCAACGGCATCTATTAGTGATTCGATAGATTCAAAAGAGGTATAACCAAATTCATTCGAAACATTTTTAGCATTTTCTTTAGAGGGATCATAAAACCCTACCAACTCATATTTATCAGATTGCTGTAATAAACGTAAATGAATCTTCCCTAGGTGACCAGCACCCAATACTCCAACTTTTAGCATATAATATATTTTAATTCTTTGTAAATAAAGTGAAAGAACCCCTTTTTAGTAGTGATTATTTCTTCATAAAGACATTCGGTTTGTGTTTTCTGATTGTAAAAATCAGCCGAAAACAAAGATACAATTTTATGCTTATTTATAGGGATTAATTACTATTTTTAGACTTCAGAAATTTATTGAAATTGAAAGATACTTCTAAACACCAGGGACTTAGGAATCAACTTGCTAACGTGCTACAAGCAAAGGGAATTATTGATAAAAATGTATTGAAAGCAGTACGTGAAATTCCACGTCATTTGTTTATAGATAGTAGTTTTGAGTCTCATGCCTATCAAGATAAAGCGTTTCCTATTGCTGCAGAACAAACAATTTCGATGCCTTATACAGTTGCTTTTCAAACGCAAACTTTAGAAGTAAAGGCGGGAGATAAAATTTTAGAGATTGGTACAGGCTCTGGCTATCAAACGGCTGTTTTGTTATCGTTAAATGCTGAAGTATATTCTATAGAAAGACAGCGGGAATTGTTTAAAAAAACGTCTCTTTTTTTACCAAAACTTGGATATAAACCCAAGAGGTTTATTTTTGGTGATGGTTATAAAGGACTACCAGAACAGGCTCCTTTTGATAAAATAATTGTGACTGCTGGAGCGCCTTTTGTTCCAAAACCTTTACTAGGACAATTAAAAGTAGGGGGTAGGTTACTAATTCCTGTGGGCGATAAAACGCAAACAATGACACTTTTTATTCGAAAATCTGATAAAGAATTTGAGAAAAAAGAGCTAGGAGATTTTGCTTTTGTACCGATGTTAGGCGAGAAGAATTAGTTGGGGAGTAAAAAAGTTTCTTGAGCTACGTATGCAATTTGCTTTTGAGGTACATAAAATTAGTCATAAAATTTCCACTTAAAACGATTCAGCTCTTTCCCAATAAGCAGTCTTTCCAAATAATGAAATTCCAATGTAGCCTCTTAATTTTAGTTTATTAGGTTTTACTAACTCAATATAACATTGGTAAACCTTTCCATTTCTTGGGTCTAAAATGGTTCCTCCAGACCATTCATCATCCTGTTTTTCTAAACCAGTTAAAATATTTAGTCCTAAAATTGGCTTGTTTTTGTTTTTACCCTCACAAAGTTCACAAACAGCATTTTGTCTTGAAGTGTCTTTAATTTCAATAATTTTAGCAACTACTTTTCCGTCTTTTTTATATACTTTTATAACAGAATCAAAAGTACCATCTTTATTTTTTGAAAGCCAGTTTCCAAAAATAGTTTGCGCGTTCATTGTTGATGAAAAAGCAATCAATAAAAAAATAGTGAGTTTTTTTTTCATATTTTTAAAGGGCATATTATTATATACCTGCATCAAAATTTTCTGCCCATTTTTCTTGAACCCTTAATACTTGTTCAATCACGTCGCGCACACAACCTTCACCTCCTTTTTTATCAGAAATATATTTTGAAATTTGTTGAATTTCTCTAACCGCATCATTAGGACAGGTAGCTAAGCCGACCAATTCCATAACAGGAAAATCTGGAACATCATCTCCCATATACAAAACATTTTCTGCTTGTAAATTATACTTTTTAACCAATTTTTTATATTGTTGAATTTTGTTGTGTGCACCCAAATAAATATCTTCAATCCCTAAAGCGGCCAATCTGCTTCTGACTCCTTCATTCGTTCCTCCCGAAATTATGCAAACTCTGTAGCCTTTGTTTAGCGCATTTTTCATTGCATAGCCATCTTTTACGTTCATGTGCCTAACCATTTCTCCGTCGGGCATTATGGTTAGCATTCCATTGGTAAGAACTCCGTCTACATCAAAAATAAAAGTATTTATTTTAGGTAATAATTGCTTGTAACTAATTTCCATTTTGGATTGATTTTGTTA
>CATITK010000148.1 GCA_949545755.1 Polaribacter sejongensis
AACCCTCGATACCGTTACCAGTATACTACCTTTCCAAGGTAGCGCCTTCGACCACTCGGCCACCTCTCTTTTTACAAATACAATGCGATTAACCCTTCTGGAGTTTCGACTTGTATTGTCTTCTTTTCTCTGTCCACTTTTTTTATGAAATCATCTACCATTGGAATAAAAACTTCTGTTCCTTCTCGATCAATTTCAAAAAGAGGTTGTGCAGCTTTATCGTTAATATGAACAATTTTTCCTACTTCTCCAAAATTAGCATCAACAACCGTAAAGCCAATTACTTCATGATAGTAGAACTTATCGCCAGAAAGTTTTGGCAACATGGTTGAAGGTAAATAAATTCCACATTTCAATATTGAATCTGCTTCTTCGTCAGAATATACATCTTCAAACTGAACACGTAATTGATTTCCTTTATGCAATGAACTTTTTTCAATAAAAAATGGAACCAAGTTCGCGCCAAACTCGACATAAACTGATTCCATTTCTGTATACAACTCAGGTTCGTCTGTATCTAATTTGATAACAACCTCCCCTTTAAAACTATATTTTGTTACGATTTTGCCTAAATAAAAACAATCTTCTTTACGCATCGTCGTCGTTACTTATAATTTATTCTGCTGCTTTTTCTTGTGCTTCATCTATTGTTTCAGGAGCCGCTTCAACAACTTCTTCCACTTCAGTAACTGCTTCAACAACCTCTTCAACAACTGGTTTCGCTGCTTCAATTCTTGCTTCGTTCACTGCTTTTTCTGCGGCTAATGCTGCTGCTTTCGCTTCATATTCTACCTTAGATAATCCAGCTTCTTTATCTGAAACTTTTGTTGCTTTTTCTTCTAACCAAGCTGCAAATTTAGCATCTGCTTGTTCTTGTGTTAATGCACCTTTTCTAACACCTCCTGCTAAATGATTCTTTAAAATGGCACCTTTATAAGATAAAATGTTTTTTGCAGTATCGGTTGGTTGTGCACCATTTTGTAACCATTCTACAGCTTTATCAATGTTTAAATCGATAATTGCAGGGTTTACATTTGGATTGTAAGTACCTATTTTCTCTAAGTATTTACCATCTCTTTTTGCACGAGCATCAGCGGCAACGATCCAATAGAATGGTTTCCCTTTTTTTCCGTGTCTTTGTAATCTAATCTTTACAGACATAATTTGTTAATTTGTTAAGGTTCTCGACCTTGATTATTAAAAATCTTACCATCTCGTAGTAAGTGGGCGCAAAAATACAAAACCTTTTTTAAACTTAAACGCTTATTTTTAATAAATTTTTAGGTGTTTAAAAGGGTTTTTCTTTAGCTCTTTTTTTTTAGTTTCACCAGCTGCACTTCAAAAAAATATCTTTTTATGAAACACAATCTCAACAAAAGAATGCTACTTCAATTCCTAACGCAGTATGCAGTATGCAGTATGCAGTATGCAAAAATAAAAACTCTGTAACTTTGAAACTTTGAAAAAAATCAACAACCGTTGATAACTTCCCTCGAAAAACTCTTCAAAAAAATGTAAATTTACAATCCGTTTTTAAATGAATAAACACATCAATAAATAAACATTTTTCATGTACTTAATTTTTGACACAGAAACCACTGGTTTACCAAAAAGTTGGAATGCACCAATTACAAATACAGACAATTGGCCAAGGTGCATTCAAATTGCGTGGCAACTGCATGATGAAATGGGAAATGTAATAGAGCACAACGATTTCCTCATAAAACCAGACAACTTTAACATCCCTTATGATGCAGAAAGAATTCATGGAATTTCTACTGAATTAGCAGAAGAACAAGGGATTTCATTGAACGAGTGTTTACTTTTATTTAATGAAGTCCTAAGTAAAACCAAGTTTATCGTGGGTCAAAATTTAAATTTCGACTTGAATATCATGGGGTGTGAATTCCATAGATTGGGACTAGAAACCAAGATGAATTCTCTCCCAGTATTAGATACTTGTACAGAAAAAACAGCACGTATGTGCCAAATTCCTGGAGGTCGTGGAGGCAAATTTAAATTACCAACACTAACCGAATTACACAACCATTTATTTGGTATTGGTTTTGGCGATGCACACAATGCAACTGCCGATGTAGAAGCAACAACACGTTGTTTTTTAGAGTTAATTCGTTTGCAAGAATTCACCAAAGAACAGTTAGATGTTACTGCTGATTATTTCAAGAATTTTTCTGAAACAAACCCAAAACCGATTCAAGTAATTGGTTTAAAACACATCAATCTTAAGAAAGAAAGTGATAAGATTCGGCAGCGACTTGAGAAATTAAAAAATTCGGCAACGACAAAATCTACTTCTGTTGGTTTAGAAGAATTAAAAGATGTACAGTTTGCACATTTACACAATCATACACAATTTTCTGTGTTGCAATCTACCATGCAAATTGGCAACATCATAAAAGCTGCTGCAAAAGACAATATGCCAGCAGTGGCGATGACAGATACCGCAAACATGATGGCTTCTTTTCATTTTGTAAGCGCTATTTTAAATCACAATAAAACAGCAGAAACTCCAATAAAACCGATTGTAGGTTGTGAGTTTAATATTTGTGAAGATCATAAAAACAAATCCCAAAAAGACAATGGTTATCAAGTTGTTTTATTGGCAAAAAACAAAAAAGGATATCACAATTTAGCTAAAATGTCTTCCATCGCTTTCGTAGATGGTTTTTACTATGTCCCAAGAATTGATAGAGAAATCATCAAAAAATACAAGGAAGATGTTATTGTTTTAACAGGAAATTTATACGGTGAAGTTCCAAGTAAAATTTTAAATCTAGGAGAAAAACAAGCGGAAGACGCGCTACTGTGGTGGAAACAAGAATTTCAAGATGATTTTTACATTGAGTTGATGCGCCACAATCAACAGGACGAAAAAATTGTAAATGAGACTTTATTGAAGTTCTCTAAAAAGCACGATATTAAAATTATCGCCACAAATAACACCTTTTATTTAGATAAAAAAGATGCAAATGCACACGACATTTTACTGTGTGTAAAAGACGGAGAAAAACAAGCCACACCAATAGGAAAAGGTCGTGGATACAGATACGGTCTACCAAATCAAGAGTATTATTTCAAATCTTCGGATGAAATGAAAACGCTTTTTCTAGATCTACCAGAAGCCATTATCAACATTCAAGAAATTGTTGATAAAATTGAAATTTTCACTTTAGCAAGAGATGTTTTATTACCTGCTTTTGATATTCCTGAGGAATTTGTAGATCTAAAAGACACGGAAGATGAAGGAAAACGAGGAGAGAATAATTTTCTAAAGCACCTCACATTTGTGGGTGCAAAAAAAAGGTATGGAGAGATTACTGAATCCATAAAAGAACGCTTAGATTTTGAGTTATCCGTTATTGAAAAAACAGGATATCCTGGATATTTTTTAATTGTAGAAGACTTTATTCGCGAAGCAAGAAAAATGGATGTTTCTGTAGGACCAGGACGGGGTTCTGCGGCAGGTTCTGTTGTGGCATATTGCTTGTGGATTACCAACATAGACCCTATTAAATACAACTTACTTTTTGAGCGCTTCTTAAATCCTGAACGTGTCTCAATGCCTGATATTGATATCGATTTTGATGATGAAGGTCGAGGAAGAGTGATGGATTATGTAATTAATAAATACGGTAAAAATCAGGTTGCGCAAATTATTACTTACGGGACAATGGCAGCAAAATCATCTATTAGAGATACTGCCAGAGTTTTAGATTTGCCGCTTTTTGAAGCAGATCGGATTGCAAAATTAATACCAGGAATTAAATTAAAAAATATTTTTGGTGAAGATGCAAAAAGTAAAGGAAAAGTTAACGGCTTAAGAGCAGAAGAAAAACAACTCGTAGAAGAATTAAAAAACATTTCTTTTGGAAATGATTTAGCTTCAGAAACCGTCAATAAAGCAACAATGCTTGAAGGTTCTGTAAGGAATACGGGGATTCATGCCTGTGGCGTTATTATTACACCAGGAGATATTACCAATTATGTACCCGTTGCTTTGGCAAAGGATTCTGACATGTATGTTACCCAATTTGACAACTCAGTTGTAGAATCTGCAGGTTTGTTAAAAATGGATTTCTTAGGATTAAAAACACTGACTTTAATTAAAGACACCGTAAAAATTGTAAAAGCAAAACATGATGTTGATTTAGATCCAGAAAGTTTTCCTTTAGATGATGAAAAGACATACGAACTTTTCCAAAAAGGAGAAACCGTAGGTATTTTTCAATATGAATCTCCAGGGATGCAAAAACATATGCGGGCTTTAAAGCCAACGGTTTTCGGAGATTTAATTGCTATGAATGCTTTATATAGACCTGGACCAATGGAATATATACCGTCTTTTATTAACAGAAAACACGGAACAGAAGATATTGAATATGATTTGCCTGCTATGGAAGAATATTTAGCAGAAACCTACGGAATTACAGTGTATCAAGAGCAGGTCATGTTACTGTCTCAGAAACTGGCAGATTTCACCAAAGGGGAAGCCGATGTCTTACGAAAAGCGATGGGTAAAAAGCAAATTGCGGTTTTAGATAAAATGAAACCAAAATTTATAGAACAAGCTGCTGCAAAGGGTCACGATGCAGAAAAATTAGAAAAAATTTGGAAAGATTGGGAAGCTTTTGCTAGTTATGCTTTTAACAAATCTCACTCCACTTGTTATGCCTGGATTGCCTATCAAACAGCCTATTTAAAAGCACATTATCCCGCCGAATACATGGCTTCTGTACTTTCCAATAATATGAACGATATTAAATCAGTTTCCTTTTTTATGGAAGAATGCAAACGCATGGGATTAGCAGTTTTAGGACCAGATTTAAACGAATCGTATTTAAAGTTTTCCGTAAATGATGAAGGCGCCGTTCGTTTTGGAATGGCGGCAGTAAAAGGTGTTGGCGCTAGCGCAGTCAGAGCCATCATCAAAGAACGAAAAGAAAACGGAAATTATACCTCTATTTTTGATTTGGCAAAACGTGTAGATTTACGTGCTGCAAATAAAAAATCGTTTGACAGTTTGGTAAAAGCAGGTGCTTTTGATTCTTTTGCAGATACTCATAGAGCACAATACTTTTCTGTTGATGAAAAAGGAGTTACCTTTTTAGAACGTGCTATGAAATTTGGAAATAAGTTTCAAGAAAACGAGAACTCAGCGCAGGTTTCTATGTTTGGTGAAGCTTCAACTGTTCAGTTTCCAGAACCAGATATTCCACAATGTGAAACTTGGGGAACTATGGAGCTTTTATCTCAAGAAAAAGAAGTCATCGGAATTTATATTTCTGCACACCCTTTAGACGATTTTAAGAATGAAATGATTTTTTGCAATGCGGCATTAAAACATTTTAAAGGTGATATCGCAAAATATATCAATATGAACTTAGCTTTTGCTGGTATTATTTCTGATGTTCAGCATCGAGTTTCTAAAGCTGGTAAAGGCTGGGCTATGTTTACAATTGAAGATTATGGAGATAGTCATGAATTTAGAATTTTTGGTGAAGAGTACTTAAAAATGAAACACTTTTTAGTACCAAACTCATTTTTATTTGTACGTGCTACAATTCAACCAGGATGGATGAATAAAAATACAGGAATTGTTGGAGAACCAAGATTGAAATTTACCGAAATAAAATTGTTGCACGACATTATGGATGAACTCTGTAAAAAAATAACCATTAAAATTCCGTTGGAAGAAATTAAAGAAAATATAGTTTTAAATCTTGAAACTATTCTAAAAAACAATCCAGGAAAACAAACACTACATTTTACGATTTGGGATGCTAAAGAAAAAATTGAAGTGAATTTACCAAGTAGAAACACAAAAATTCATATTTCTAACGAATTGCTAGCAACTTTAAAAAGTCAGCAAATTGATTTTAAATTGAATTAAAATTTTATATTTGCAGCATAAAATTTCATGAAAAATACCCTCCTTTATTTTTTTTTATTTTCACTTTCGGCTATTTCTTCACAAGAAAAAAAACCAAAAACTGTAAAATCTACTTATTTTCAGTTAGATTATTTTTATGGAAATATCTTATCTCAAGATGGTGTAAAACACCTGATTTCTGGGCATCCAAAAGGGCTTTTATTAAGTTGGAACAAACGTACTTTTGGAGAACAGTTATGGGAACAAAATTTTAATTACCCAGATGTTGGTTTTTCTTTTGGCTATCAGGATTTTGAAAATAAGTATTTAGGGAAATTATATGCTTTATATACACATTATAATTTTTATTTTTTAAAACGAAATTTAATATTTAGTACAGGTACTGGGGTAGCTTACAGCACAAATCCGTATGATAAAATAACTAATAATAAAAACGTTTCCCTAGCAACTCACATAAACTCTACTTCTTTTTTTAAATTACTTTATCAACGAGAACATCTTTTTCAAAATATTGGAGTTCAAGCTGGCTTTACATTTATTCATGCTTCAAATGCTAGTATTAAAGCACCAAATAGAGGCATAAATACTTGGGGAGTTAATCTTGGTTTAAACTATGATTTAAATAATAAACCTCAGAAATTTATTCGAAAAATAGATACAGTAAACTACAGAGAACCGATACGTTTTAACGCAAGTTTTTTAACTGGCGTAAATGAATCTGATCACATTGGCACAGGAATTAAACCTTTTATTATTTTGTCTTTTTTTGCTGACAAGCGTTTAAATAGAAAAAACGCAATACAGTTTGGGACGGAATTAAATTTACATTATTACTTAAAAGATTATATTAAATTTCAGTACGTTTTTAATGGTGATGTTGAAAGAACTAATTTTCCAGATTGGAAACGAATAGGTCTATTTGTTGGACATGAATTATTTATAAACAAAACATCTTTCATTACTCAATTAGGGTATTATGTATACTCGCCTGCTATTTTAAATGAAGGTATTTATGAACGAATTGGCTTTAAGCGTTACTTTAATAATCCCTCTTATTATGCAAGTATAACTTTAAAAGCTCACTTTGTGAATGCAGAAAGTTTAGAGTTTGGAATAGGTTATCGATTTTAAAAATTATGAAAATTGTAAAAAAATATACTGCTTTATTCTGCATAATTCTACTTTTTAGCACTTGTAATGATAAAGATGTAAATAATTGTATACAAACAACGGGTGCTATTATTAGTAAAGAATTTCTAGTAGATTCTTTTGATAAAATTATTGTTAATAATGGTGTAGAGCTTTTTATAAAAGAAAGTTCTGAACAAAAAATAATTGTAGAAACTGGTGAAAACTTACTCTCTGATATTATTTTAACCGTTAGCGACAATCAATTAGAAATTACAGACAATAACGATTGTAATTTTTTTAGAGATTATGGCGTAACTAAAGTGTACATTTATGTTTCTAATATTACAAGAATTAGAAATTCTTCTACATACCCTGTAAACAGTATTGGTGTTTTAAATTTTGATACCTTACAATTAATATCAGAAAATTATTTATCTGATTATCTTAATTTTGGCGATTTTAATTTAGAAGTAAATTCGCAAACTGTAAATATTATTGCAAATGGCCCAAGCAATCATAAGATTAAAGGTTTTTCTAATAAGATTAATGTTAATTTTGCAGGAAACAACCCTAGATTTAATGGCGAAGATTTACTTGTAAAAAACGCTCAATTGTTTGCTAGAAGTACAAATGATATTTTAATAAAAGCTTCAGAGAAAGTTTCTGGAAATTTATACAGTACTGGCGATGTTATTTTGCTTAAAAAACCTACAACAATAGACTTAAAAGCGCATTTTACAGGAAAAGTAATTAATAGATACTAAAACATTATTTAGTTACCTCTCTAAACAGCGTTTCTAAATCTTTATTTTGTGCATTTAAGCCAAAAATTTTAATAATTCCGTTTTAATTTATAATATAATCATCGTATAAATATCCAAAAATAATACCTGATTTAAACTACAGCTATCTCTATTCGTAATTTTCTACAACGTTTTTTGCACATCATCTTTCAACACTTTATAACTATATTTAGTGCTCCAAACAGCAGGAACTGTTAATCTTGAAACTATTCTAAAAAACAATTTAGGGAAACAAACACTACATTTTACGATTTGGGACGCTAAAGAAAAAATTGAAGTAAATTTACCAAGTAGAAACACAAAAATTCATATTTCTAACGAATTGCTAGCAACTTTAAAAAGTCAGCAAATTGATTTTAAATTAAATTGATTCTTAATAGTGGAATTAAAAAAAAACATCTCGTCAAAAAAAGATTAATGTTTACTTTTGTTTAATATTTTATACTAAAAATGGAACAAGAAAATAATGGTCTTTGGGTAAGTTGGAACGAAAACATTACTTACAATTATAAATCTCTTTACAAAATAACTTCGGAGAAAGAATTGCAAGAAGTCATTTGTAATTCCGAAAAAGTGCGTTTTTTTGGAACGAAACAGTCTTCCGCAGATATTGCGTCGGGAATTGAAACATTAATTGACATTACTACTTATAATGAAATTATATCTTTTAATGACTCCGAACGAACCATTACCGTTCAGTCTGGAGTAATTTTAGGCGACTTATTAGAGGCTATAGAATCAAAGGGTTGGTGTATTCCTTGTTTACCAGACATTAACACAATTACAATCGGTGGTGCTTTAGCTACGGGAACTCATGGTACTAGTGGAAAACTACTCTCCGAATACGTCTCCAATTGCCGTATTATTTTAGCAGATGGTACCCTAAAAGAAATAACGAAGGATGATGAACTAATTGATGCTTTTAAAGTTTCTTTAGGAGTCTTGGGTGTGATATCTGTTATTACATTTCAATGTGAACCTATTTTTACTTTACATGTAAAGGAAGGTCCTGAAGACGATCAACTTTGGCTCTCAAAAATTGGAGAACGATTAAAAAAACATGATTTCTTAAGAATCTTATGGCTTCCTCATACAGATAAAGGGTATGTAATTACGGGCGATAAAATTGACCCAGCCACTGCAGTTCAGGAAAACATGGGACCTAAATATTTAAAACATAGAAGAGCTGCCTCTAAGATATTATATAAATACACTCATATTTTTCCATGGTTTACAGCTATTGCAAATAAACTTTTGTATAGAGGTTTTTTTAGCGCTAAAAAGGAACACAAAGGATCATTGTACCAAGCTACGGTTACTAAATCGAGAGGTTCTACTATAGAATTAGCAGAATGGACTATTGGCTTGGACATCTTTCCAACAGTGTTTCAAGAATTAAAAACAGAAATTAATAAATGGAGTAATAAATCGTTTATTCACATCCCTATGGATGTTCGTTTTGTCTATAAAGATACTTCTTGGTTAAGTTATGCGTATGGAAAAGATACGGTTACAATGGGATGTGTTTCTAGAAATGCAGCCACTGCAGATACTTATGAAGCTTTTAAAAGTATTGAGAAAATTTTCCTAAAATATGGAGGAAGACCTCATTGGGGAAAACGTTTTACAGCCAAAGACGCTGAATTATCTAAAGTCTATGAGAAATGGGAAGATTTTAAACTCTTAAGAAAAAAATTAGATCCAACGAATAAATTTTTAAACCCATATTTATTAAAATTATTAAACGAAAAAGAAACAACGAATGCAATTACCTAAAGGTTTTTTATTTGATTTTGATGGTGTGGTTGTAGATAGCTTCGAGAGCCATGGTAGTGCTTGGAGCTCTGCTTTTAAAGAATTATTCAACAAAGAAGTTGCACCATTTCCTAAAAATCTTGCAGGAAAATCTCCTATGATAATTGCTGCGTATTTTTGCAGTGTTATTGGTGAAGAAAAACGGACTGAAGCATTGTTTTCTCTTAAAGACAAACATTTAGACTTATTTTTTAAAATCCCGAAACTATTGCCTGGGGTTAACGAGTTTACAACTCTACTAACCAAAGAAAAGATACCCTACGGAATTGCTAGTAACGCTACAAAACAGTTTTTAAAAAACAGCGTTCGTCATTTAGATCTTAACTTTACAACTGTTTTTGGCGTGGAAGATTATGAAAAACCAAAACCCGCGCCAGAAGCATACATTACCTTAGCAAACGCACTAGGGTTTAAACAAAATGATTTTAAAGATATTTGGGTTTTTGAAGACAGTTTAACAGGAACGAAAGCCGCAAAACTTGCAGGTATGGTACCGATTGGAATTCTTACACAATATTCTGAAAACGAATTGAAACAAGCGGGAAGTAAAATGGTTTTTCCAACGCTTTTAGAAGCGTATCAGTATTTGACAAAGTAATTTTAGCTCCTCTTTGCAGCAAAATAAGATAATCCCGAAATATTAGCTAGTTACCTCTCTGAATAAGGTTTCTAAATTTTTGTTTTGGGTATTTAAGCTCAGAATCTTAAATCCATTCTCTTGTGCAAAATCAAATACTTTTGAACGCATATCTTCTTCGCTTTCAAAGGTAATACACCAAGTGAAATCTTCATTATTTTCATAAGAAACTAGACTTGGCAAGTTGCCTATCAACTGCGTTTCAATTTTACAATCAAAAGTCACTTCTATTGTTTGTTGCTTACTAACTTTCAGTGCTGCAAGCTTTTTATCTATTAAAATTTTCCCCTTCTTAATAATGATCACTCGATCACAAACTGCTTCTACTTCTTGCAGGATATGAGTAGAAAATAACACCGTTTTATCTTTGCCTAATTCTTTAATCAACGCTCTAATTTCTACCAACTGATTTGGGTCTAAACCTGTTGTAGGTTCATCTAAAATTAGCACTTTCGGATTGTGTAAAATTGCTGCAGCCAACCCCACTCTTTGCTGATATCCTTTAGACAATTGATTGATTTTCTTGTGCGCTTCTATTGTCAATCCTACGCTTTCAATACAGGTTTCTACCTGACTTTTATCAACCTTAAAGATAGCTGCTTGAAATTGCAAATATTCTCGCACATACATATCTGAATACAAAGGGTTGTGTTCAGGTAAATAACCTATTCTTTTTTGAGCCTCTATAGGGTTTTGTAATACATCTATTTCATCCACAAAAACATCTCCAAAATTCGGTTTTATAAAACCCGTAAGAATTTTCATCATGGTTGATTTTCCAGCACCATTTGGTCCCAAGAAACCTATGATTTGACCTTTTTTTGCATAAAAAGAAACTTCGTGTAATGCCTTTTGGTCTTTATAAATTTTAGTAACTGAAGAAACTTTGATTGACATACTACAAATGTAAATTTATTTACTATGATAACGAAGTTATCCTCTTTTTTATTTATGAAACTTGCTGTTCCTAGCTCTAATTTTAATTCAAAATTTTAGAAAAAAAATAATTGACTTTTAATAATGAGCAGTTTTGGATGTAAATTGATTTTATAATTACAGCACTAATTATAAAAATTGTGTACCTTTAGCATCCTTTTAAAACTTATTATAACTATAAATATGCACATTGCAATTGCAGGAAATATCGGTGCTGGTAAAACCACACTAACACAACTTTTAGCAAAACATTATAAATGGAAACCTCATTTTGAATCTGTTGATGAAAATCCGTATTTAGACGATTTTTATACAGAAATGGAACGTTGGTCTTTTAATCTCCAAGTATTTTTTTTAAATAGTAGGTTCCGTCAAGCTTTAGAATTGATAAAATCTGGCAAAAATATTATTCAGGATAGAACCATCTATGAAGATGCTCAAATCTTTGCTCCCAACCTTCATGCAATGGGATTAATGACGAATAGAGATTATAATAATTATAGTTCTCTATTTGATTTAATGGAGAATTTGGTGACGCCTCCAGATTTATTAATTTATTTACGCGCAGATATTTCCACCTTAGTGGGACAAATTCATAAGCGTGGAAGAGAATATGAAAACTCTATAAGTATCGATTATTTGAGCAGGTTGAATGAGCGTTATGAAGCGTGGATCTCTACCTATTCAAAAGGTAAATTACTAATTATTGACGTTGATAACATTGATTTTGTTGACAACCAAGAAGATTTAGGGTACATTATAGATAGAATAGATGCTCAAATAAATGGGTTGTTTTAAAAAATAAAACTATTATTACTAAAAAGAGACCGTTTATGGTCTCTTACTTTTTTAGAATAGGTCGCATTGACAAAATTCTTCACGTATGTAAAAAAATGAAAGTGTTTCAGGGTATTTTATCTTACAAATAGCACCCAATATTTTACATATAACATCTTTAGAAACCAGAGGGTTTTTGAGGATTTCCTAGAAAAATTTCTCACAATCATTACAATTCACGATGTATTTTTACCACTTTGGCTTTTGCTCTTTTAATTCTCATTTTAACAGCACTTTCACTAATTTTTAAAACGCACATAATTTCCTTAATACGCATATCTTCTTGATATTTCATTAATAAAATTATTTTCTCGGCGGGTTTCATTAAAGTTAAAACCTCTGCCAATCTTTCTAATTTTACTTTCAATAAATTAACAGTGTCTATCTCTTCAAAAACAGGCTCTTCTTTGGTTTGGTCAGAAACAACAGTACTTCTTTCTTTTTTCTTGTAGGCACTTCTTTGAATATAATTTAAACAAAAATGATAGGTAAAAGAATACAACCATGTCGAAAACTTAGCGTATCCTTTAAAGGTGTTTAGTTTCACAAAAAGCTTTACAAATACATCATGTGTTAAATCTTCTGCTTCTTCTCTATTTTTACAAAACCCATAACATTGATTAAAAACGATGTTCGAAAACCGATCATACAATTCAGCAAACAATTCAGGGCTATTTGTTGCTACAATTTCAAACACTAAATCATTGTCTGAAAGTTTTTTTAATACAAAAGTTTCCAATTTTAAATATTTTTAAGACACTAAAGAACAAAATAAGTCACACTTTAAATAAAAAATTCGTTGAACTACCGTTTTCTGTCGGTGAATGGTAGTTATTCCTCGTTGAAATAAAAAAACCCATTTTTGTAACATTATCGAAATTCATACGTATAATAAGTTGTAGGAAAACCTTTAATCCTTTCATAAAGTCATAGAGAATTAGATGAGACAACTTAAAATTACCAAGCAGGTTACTAACAGAGAAACCGCATCGTTAGACAAATATTTACAAGAAATTGGAAAAGTAGATTTAATTACTGCTGATGAAGAGGTTGAATTGGCACAGCTTATAAAGGCAGGTGATCAAATAGCTTTAGAGAAATTAACAAAAGCCAATTTAAGGTTTGTGGTGTCAGTTGCAAAACAATACCAAAATCAAGGATTAACTTTACCTGACTTAATTAATGAAGGAAACTTAGGTTTAATTAAAGCAGCAAAACGTTTTGACGAAACTAGAGGTTTTAAATTCATATCCTACGCAGTTTGGTGGATTCGTCAATCCATATTACAAGCTTTAGCAGAACAATCTAGAATTGTACGTTTACCGTTAAATAAAATTGGTTCTATCAATAAAATAAACAAAATGTATGCCTTCTTAGAGCAAGAGAATGAGCGCCCACCAAGTGCCGAAGAAATTGCTAAGAAATTAGATATGACGGTGAATGATGTGAAAGAATCTATGAAAAATTCTGGACGTCACGTATCTATGGATGCCCCTTTAATTGAAGGGGAAGATTCTAATTTATATGATGTTTTAAACTCCGGAGAATCTCCAAATCCTGATAGAAAATTATTACACGAGTCTTTAAGAATTGAAATTAGCAGGGCTTTAGAAACGCTTACTCCACGTGAAGCCGATGTAGTAAAACTATATTTTGGTTTAGGAGAACATCAACCAATGACTTTAGAAGAAATTGGTGAAACTTTTGATTTAACCCGTGAACGTGTTCGCCAGATTAAAGAAAAAGCAATTCGAAGACTAAAACATACTTCTCGAAGTAAAATTTTAATGACTTATTTAGGATAGTAATTTCAAATGATTACACAGATCCCTAAAATGTAAATATCTTATTGAAAACTCTCGAATTAAATTCGAGAGTTTTTTGTTTTATATCCCTATTTTTACAGCAACATACAAAAACACAACAACAAACTGATGAATAATTTAATTGCACCTTCAATTTTAGCGGCAGATTTTGCCAATTTACAGCGCGATATAGAAATGGTTAACAATAGTGAAGCAGATTGGTTTCATATTGATATTATGGATGGCGTTTTTGTTCCCAATATTTCTTTTGGAATGCCTGTTTTAAAAGCAATTGCTAAACACGCTAAAAAAACGATTGATGTTCATTTAATGATTATAAATCCTGATCAATATATCCAAACTTTTGCAGATTTAGGGGCTACTATTCTAACAGTACATTATGAAGCATGCCCTCATTTACATAGAACCATTCAGGCCATAAAAGCAGCGGGAATGAAAGCAGGTATTGCTTTGAATCCACATACACCTATTGCAGTTTTAGAAGATGTGATTACAGAATTAGATTTGGTTTGTATTATGAGTGTAAATCCGGGTTTTGGTGGGCAGTCTTTTATTGAAAACACCTACAAGAAAGTGAGCCAATTAAGACATTTAATCGATTTCACAAAATCGGATTGTCTAATAGAAATTGACGGTGGCGTTACCAATAAGAATGCAAATACTTTAATTGAAGCAGGTGCCAATGTGCTTGTTGCTGGTAGCTATGTTTTTGGAGCTGAAAATCCAACGGAAACAATTGCTGACTTAAAAAATACAATTGCCTAATTGCACTTCGCAGTAGTTGATATAGAAACCACAGGAAATGGCCCTAAAGGCCAAAAGATAACAGAAATATCCGCTTTAATTTTCGATGGAAAAAAGGTGGTTGATGAATTTACTTCTTTAGTAAATCCAGAACAAAACATTCCTGCATTTATTACCAGTCTAACAGGCATTACAAATGCCATGGTAAGAAATGCGCCCAAATTTTATGAAGTTGCAAAAAAAATAGCAGAAATTACAAAAGACACTATTTTTGTTGCTCATAATGTAAACTTCGATTACAACATTATTCAAGCAGAATTTAAAAGTTTGGGATTTGATTTCAAACGAAAAAAGTTGTGTACCATTCGTCTGACAAGAAAAATAATTCCAGGATTAGCCTCCTACAGTTTAGGTAATATTTGTACTGGAGAAAACATCCCTATAAATGGAAGACACCGTGCAAAAGGAGATGCCGAAGCAACCGTAGAACTATTCAGAAGGCTTATAGAAAGAGATGATAATTTTACGATCAACTCCTTTTTAAACCCAAAATCTAGAGAAGCCACCTTACCTCCTCTTTTAGATAAAAAAGTCGTTGATAACTTGCCAGAAACCTTTGGTGTCTACTACTTTAAAAATTTAGCCAAAGAGATTATTTATATTGGCAAAGCAAACAACATAAAGCAGCGTGTGATCAGTCATTTTTATGACAAAAAAAAGAAAGAACAAACCATGTGTTTAGAAACAGCTAATGTTTCATTTACAAAAACAGGCAGTGAATTACTCGCTTTATTACTGGAGTCCTCCGAAATAAAACACAACTATCCTAAATTCAACAGAGCTCAGAGAAAGTCAGGAGAGGCCGTTGGTTTGTTTTCTTATGAAGATCAGAAAGGAATTCTGCACTTAGCGTATAATCGACTAAAATTAGTGCCAAATGCAATTATGAAATACTACTCCATTTCTGAATGCAGAAATCACTTAGAAATTTTGTGTAAAGATTTTAAACTATGTCCAAAATATTGTCATCTACAAACTAATGTTGCTGGTTGTTTCGATTATCAAATAAAAAAATGTAACGGTATTTGTTGTGATAAAGAAACTGTAGAAATTTATAATAAAAGAGTAAAAGAAGCCATAAAATCGGTAGGCATTGGTGCAGAAAACTTAATCATTAAAGAGAAAGGAAGGACTAAAAACGAAGTTGGTTTTGCATTAATTTTAGATGGAATTTACAAAGGTATTGGGTATGTAGCTGTGGCGCAATCTGCAGCATTAGAAAACCCAGAAGATTACCAGTTCTTTGTGGAACCTAAAAAGGACAATAGAGATGTTCAAAGAATTATTTCTTCTTACCTGAAGAAAAAAAAACTTAAAGAAAATGAAAAATAAATCTTCTATAATTCATATTATTGGCGCGGGAATAAGTGGTTTAATAGCAGCACAAGTTTTAGAAAATTATGGTTATAAACCAACAATCATTGAAGGTTCTAATTCTGTTGGCGGACGAGTAAAATCTGATCTTGTTGAAGGATATACATTAGATCGCGGTTTTCAAGTTTTATTAACTTCGTATCCAGCAGCCAAAAAATATATAAACTTTGAGACACTCAAGTTACAGAAATTATTACCCGGTGCTGTTATTTTTAAAAAAGGAAAATCACAAACTATTGGAGATCCACTTCGCTCTTTTTCTTTATTGTTTCCCACTCTATTTTCTTCTATTGGTACCTTTTCTGATAAAATAAAAATCCTAAAACTAAATATCCTTTTAAACAAAAAAAGAATTGACACAATTTTTAAAGAAGATGAAAAAACGACACTTCAGTATTTAATAGATTTTGGTTTTTCAGAAGCTATAATTCAACTTTTTTTTAAACCTTTTTTTAGCGGAATCTTTTTAGAACCCAATTTAGATACTTCAAGTAGAATGTTTGAGTTTATCTATAAAATGTTTGGCGAGGGATTGGCTGTATTACCGAAAGATGGAATTCAGGCAATATCAAATCAATTGAAAGACAACTTAAAAAACACAAAAATTCTTTTAAATTCTAAAGTAGAATCGGTAAAAAATAAGCTGATCATTTTAAAAGACGGTACAGAAATTGAAAGTGATTTTACAATTATTGCCACTGAAGCAAATCCGTTAGTCACCAACCTAAAAAACCAAGAAAATACCTGGAAAACTTGTGATACATTATATTTTGAAACTTCAAAAAGAATCATTTCAAAACCTTTAATTGGTTTGATTTCAGAAGAAAACTCATTGATTAACAACCTCTTTTATCACACCTCTGTTAAAACAACTACAAAAGGAGACCATGAATTACTTTCTGTAACGGTCGTTAAAAAACATCAATTAAACGAAAAAGATTTAATTAAAAAAATAAGAGAAGAATTATTACAATGCTGTAATATTTCTGATGCTAAGTTTTTAAAAAGATATCAAATAAAAAAAGCATTGCCTAAATTAAGCAATCTTCAATATGAAATTTCAAGTACAGAAACAAAGCTTACTTCTTCTTTATTTTTGGCTGGAGACCAACTTTTAAATGGCTCTTTAAATGCCGCAATGATTTCTGGTGAAAGAGCCGCCATGGGAGTTATAGGGACCCTGCAAGATGGTTTAATTGTTGATGAATTGAGTTCTTAAAACAAACTAATTTAATGGTACTTATAAAAAGACTGCGATTATTTTTTATTTAAACGATGAAGCTTCTATGGTTTTTATTATATCCGTTTGCAATTATTTATGACGCTGTTACAACAATTCATAATACCGCACTAAATTTAAACTTTTCTCAGAAGTACTGTCAAGTTTGGTTTCTGCTAATATTTAAAGGTGTTTTCCTTATCTAACATGTAATAGTCTTCTACAGGTCTAATAATTTTTCTACAGGAATATTGGTCTGCGAATACCCAAAAAAATAGCTGGTTACTACTAACGAAAAGAGTGCTTTTTTTAACATTTTATGTTCAATAGGTTAAGTTATTCTATACTAGTTTACTACAAACGAATCCTTGGTATGAAGAATCAGATTTGGGATCAAAATTCGAAGTTAAATGTATCTATAAAATAACAATTGAACACTATAATTTAGGCAAAACACACTTCTTATAGAGGTTGTTGTTAATTTTGTTTCATGTATATTTTTAAAGTTTAAACAAAAAAGGATGAATTCCTTATATTTGTATTTTAAACCAATTCATAAAAACTATCAAAATGACCAACCACTTACAAAAAGCCGTTTTATGCCTATTATTTCTACTTGGGTTTGGAGCCACATACGCTCAAGAGTTTGTTGTAGACGGTCTAAAATACAGCGTATCAAGTACTGCTGACGCAACCGTATCGGTTCGACAAGACAGTGACAATTGCCCTGTCGGGGATTTAACCATTCCAGCGACTGTGACAAATGCCAGTACCACCTACACGGTGACTTCAATTGGCATGTCTGGATTTCGGAAGTGTAGTGGCTTAACGGCTGTGATCGTTCCGAGTACTATGACAACGTTTTCGAGTAATGCTTTTATGGACTGTAGTGCATTAACCGCTGTTAGCATTCCGAGTGCAGTGACCTCAATTAATAGTTCTGTGTTTAGTGGCTGTACCAACTTGGCTGCTGTAAATGTGAGTTGGCAAACGCCATTAGCCATACAAGCAAACGTTTTTGATGGGCTTACGTTAAGTGATATAACGCTGACAATCCCGCCAGGAAGAACGTCTGCTTACCTAAGCACAGATGTTTGGAAAGACTTTAGCCCTCTACAAGAAAGCCTCGTGATGGATGCCAACACCTCGTTTTTTTCGCCAAAAGGCGTGTTAACGCTCCAAGACGAAACAACCACAACAAACGTTTATAATAAAAACCGTCACTATGAACGAATTGGCGGGTGGAAACGACTGAATGACACCATTGTTTGGGGGATGAAAAACTTGAGTATTGGAACCCTTACTGTTGAGTTGTTTGCTGGTATTTCTACTGGTGAGGACGGATCAGCAGTTACTGTTTATTTAGACGATCAAGAACAAGATTTAACGGTCAATGCCACTGCTACACCACAAGATTTTGAATCTCAAGGCAGCGTTAGCTTTAACGTTAGTCAAGCGGGCACACATGAAATAAAGTTAAAAATTAAAAACCAAAACACTGCGGATTCCTCTTTTGGCGAGATTAAAAGACTAATAGCTTCTGGAACTGCAATTACAGGCGCAAATGTTTGGGAACGCCGGTGGAGAATGGCCGCAGTTCATGGCGGTTTTATAAGTGACAACGATGTTAATACAGAAATAACCGTTTATGAGATCAATATTCTTAGCCATGAATATGAGTCTTATCAAGTGATGTCTACGGAATTTGGGTATATCGGCTCTCCAAATTCACTCGAATCTGCAGGACTGTCTGGTTTAAATTTTTCGTTGTGGTCATACGGAAGAAATGATGCAATCCCTCCACACATCCAATTAAGTCACTTAATAGCTGTTGGGGGTGAAGGAGCTGTTTTTGGAGGCTATGGTCACGAAGGAACAGGGGTTAAGCCTAGAGAGTTTGACCCCTTTAATACGTCTGAATCTCCTCATTATAAATTTACGGTAGCGCTAAGAAAAGAGCCTGGAGAGCTACATAATACTTTCTGGTGTTATTATTTGGATCCCGTGAGTTTGGATTGGAAACTATACGGTTCTGGTAAAAAGTTTAATGCCAGTGGTGACCTTTCCTATATAAATTCCACTGGAGGTTTTCTTGAAGTCCCTGGCCCTGCAAACTTACAAAGAACAGGACACAGGACTTGTGTTATCGAATACAGGGCCTGGAGAATGCAAACCGACCGAACTTGGAATGTAGTAGATGAAATAGACCCAAATTATAATAGTGACACAAGTATAAGTTATAAAGAGTGGAGTCAAAACACTGCTGGTGACAAATTTATTTTTAAAGGAGGTGGGCTCTTAGATACAGGTGTCGACCCAGGGAACATTCACTTAAACAACCCCTCGGAACTCCCTGATTTCTTAAAAGGTGACAATATCAATGCCTTATATGCAATGCCAGCAGACTTTGAAACTCTAGAGCCAGCGTCAATTTATGCGAGTCAAGCTATTTTAAAATTTGACATCACTAATCTCGGTACAAACCCAGAAATCAAGTTGTTTTACGGCACAGCCTATGGGCTAACAGAAGGTGTTAATGGGGATAATGGGATTGACGTCGTTTGGGAGGAGAGTCAAGAAGTGTCACTATCTCAAATTAATGAGGGTGTTTTATCAGTTCCCGTAACAAATCTAACCGACAACCAACTATATTATTACAGATTGAGAGTAAAAAATGATGAAGGGATCACTTGGTCTTATAATGCGGATTCTTTTTCAACTAATGGGGATGTGCTTTCTACTTTGAATGCCATACAAGACGACGCAAAATTAATTATCTACCCAAACCCAACAAACGGGCAACTTAAGTTCGAGTTTAATTCCTTAAATAGCGAGATAAAACTGTACAACGCATTAGGTCAAATCGTACGCTCTCAAAAAGGAGGTGACAAATTAAGCATGCAAGATTTAGGGAATGGCATTTATTATTTAGAAGTATCATCGCCCGGGAAAACGAAAACAATCAAGGTGATTAAAAACTAATTTAATAATGAAAAACAAACTTCTATTTCCTGCTATTGGAATTAGTTTGGTCGC
>CATITK010000149.1 GCA_949545755.1 Polaribacter sejongensis
GCTGCATCTGTATTTTTCTTCTTTTCAATGAACAGTTTTGACAAGAAGTGGAGAACTTCAATTCTTGTTTCTGGTTTAATTACTTTTATTGCTGCAGTTCACTACTGGTATATGAGAGATTATTGGGCTTCAACAGGAGAATCTCCAACTTTCTTCCGTTATGTAGATTGGATTTTAACTGTGCCATTAATGTGTGTTGAGTTTTACTTGATACTAAAAGTAGCTGGTGCAAAAAAATCAATGATGTGGAGATTAATTTTCTTATCAACGGTAATGCTTGTTACAGGTTATATCGGAGAAACTTTAGATAGAGACAATGCATGGTTATGGGGACTTCTTTCAGGAGCAGCTTATTTCGTAATTGTATATGACATCTGGTTAGGGTCTGCTAAAAAATTGGCAGTTGCTGCTGGTGGATCTGTATTAAAAGCGCACAAAGCTTTGTGTTGGTTTGTATTAGTTGGTTGGGTTATTTATCCAATTGGCTACATGGCTGGAACTCCAGGATGGTATGAAGGAATCTTTGGAGGATTAGATTTAAATATTATATACAACATTGGAGATGCTATTAACAAAATAGGATTTGGATTAGTTGTATATACTTTAGCAGTAAATAGTTCTGAAGAGTAAACAATTTAGTACAATATTTCTAAAAGTCCAAAAGCTGTAAAAAGCTTTTGGACTTTTTTTTTATAGCAATCTGCCAAACCAACATTCATTGCCTAGCCTTCTAATGTTTCTTTCTGATTTTCATGCTTCTCCTTTACGATTTTCATATAGTATCAATTACTTTATTTAATGGAACCACTTCTTTAAAGCCCGTTTTTAAAGCCATCTCTGCAATATTAAATCTATGAGAACTCCATAAAACCAACACCAATCTGAAGCGCATCAAAAACATTAATAAATTGTGATATTCTTAAAAAAAATTATCTCCTACCAATGTAAATAAAAGCAGGAATACATTCCTTTTATTTATATAAATTATTGTGTGTCCATTTTATATCATAAAATATTTAGATACAAATTATGTCATAATGTCACCTAAATATTCCTTATTTTAAATTAAAACTGACATTTTATAATCAAAAAAGAGTTGGCACACAGTTTGACAAATAGAAAGTATAAAATTGAATATTTAAAATTAATACAAATAAATCATTATGAGTAAAATAATTGGAATCGATTTAGGAACAACCAATTCATGTGTTTCTGTAATGGAAGGAAATGAGCCCGTTGTAATCCCTAACTCTGAAGGAAAAAGAACAACACCCTCTATTGTTGCCTTTATTGAAGGTGGAGAACGTAAGATTGGTGACCCAGCAAAAAGACAAGCGGTAACAAACCCAGTAAACACGGTATATTCTATCAAACGTTTTATGGGGAATAAATTTTCTGAATCTACGAAGGAAGCAAAAAGAGTTCCTTATACAGTAGTGAAAGGAGATAATGATACGCCAAGAGTAGACATTGATGGTCGTTTATATACGCCACAAGAAATTTCTGCAATGGTATTACAGAAAATGAAAAAAACGGCTGAAGATTATTTAGGAACTGATGTTTCTGAAGCAGTAATTACTGTACCAGCTTATTTTAATGATGCACAAAGACAAGCTACAAAAGAAGCTGGTGAAATTGCAGGTTTACAAGTAAAAAGAATTATAAACGAGCCAACTGCTGCTGCATTAGCTTACGGATTAGATAAATCTAACGACGATAAGAAAATTGTTGTTTTTGATTTTGGTGGTGGAACACATGATGTTTCTATCTTAGAATTAGGAGATGGTGTTTTTGAAGTATTAGCAACAGATGGTGATACGCATTTAGGTGGTGATGATGTTGATGAAAAAATAATCAATTGGTTAGCAGAAGAATTTAAAGCAGACGAAGCTATAGATTTACGTGAAGACCCAATGTCTTTACAACGTTTAAAAGAAGCTGCTGAAAAAGCAAAAATAGAATTATCTTCTTCTGCGGCTACAGAAATCAACTTACCGTATGTTACGGCTACTGCTAGTGGACCAAAACACTTGGTAAGAACATTAACCAAAGCTAAATTTGAGCAATTAATTGACGATTTAGTAAAAAGAACAATCGCTCCTTGTCAAACCGCTTTAAAAAATGCTGATTTATCTATTGATGATATTGATGAAGTTGTTTTAGTAGGTGGATCGACAAGAATACCAGCAGTACAAGAAGCTGTTAAGAAATTCTTTGGAAAATCACCAAGTAAAGGTGTAAATCCTGATGAAGTTGTTGCTTTAGGAGCTGCAATTCAAGGTGGTGTTTTATCGGGAGATGTAAAAGATGTATTGTTATTGGATGTTACTCCTTTATCTTTAGGTATTGAAACAATGGGGAATGTTTTTACAAAATTAATTGATGCAAACACAACCATTCCAACAAAAAAATCACAAGTATTCTCTACAGCAGTAGACAATCAACCCTCTGTAGAAATTCATGTTTTACAAGGAGAAAGAGCGATGGCTGCAGACAATAATACAATCGGTCGTTTTCATTTAGATGGTTTACCTCCAGCACAAAGAGGCATACCTCAAGTAGAAGTTACTTTTGATATTGATGCCAATGGTATTATTAAAGTTTCTGCTTTAGACAAAGGAACGAACAAATCTCACGAGATTAGAATTGAAGCTTCTTCTGGATTGTCTGAAGAGGAAATCGAAAAAATGAAACAAGATGCAGAAGCAAATGCGGACGCTGATAAAGCGGCTAAAGAAACTGCTGAAAAAGTAAATGGAGCGGACTCTATGATTTTTCAGACAGAAAAGCAATTAAAAGAATTTGGTGATAAATTATCTGACGATAAAAAAGGACCAATTGAAGCGGCTTTAGTTACCTTAAAAGCAGCGCATGAATCGAAAGATTTAGCACAGATTGATGCTGCAATGGAAACCATTAATGAAGCTTGGAAAGTTGCCTCTGAAGAAATGTATGCTGCTGAACAAGCTGCAGGTGGAGCAGATGCAGGCGCACAGCAAGAAGAACCAGTAGCAGCTGATGCTCAAGGAGACAATGTTGAAGATGTAGATTTTGAAGAAGTAAAGTAAGCAAAAGAACCTACACACCTTTTTAGAGAAAAGGTGTACATCGCTTATCCTGCTCTTTTTAGTGGGATCTTACAAAAAACCTGAACAAATTCAATGTTCAAAATAAAAAAACGCAATCATTCATTTGATTGCGTTTTTTTTATCAATTATTATTGCAGAGTACCCATACCGCTTTTTGGCGTTTTTATAGATACACAAAGCAAGCTAACGAATGAAAAAGTGAGCGAACCATCTCTTTGTATCGCTTCCCTTTACGCCATTGAAAGAGTTTTCATTATCTTTGCCAAAAGAAATCCTCATTGAAAATCTACAACCAAACCAATTTTTTTAAATATACCTTTTGTGAATTTAAACAAGTGGATATTGAGTTCCCTGAAGACAAAATTTATAAAAGCAAATCAGAAAGTAGCTATTATTATAAAGACGAAGGAGTCTATAGAAAATCAAATCATTGGGGTCGCGTGGGCAACTGTAGATGGAAAATAACTTCAAAAGAAAATTATAGAAATCAACAAACAATCATTGGATTTGCAAAATGGGTTGACTTCTTCCACATCAACGCAACCGATAACGTCTTTTTTATAGACGTTGACTTTGAAAGAGAGACAGCAAAAGTTCAACCTAAAAAAGAAGAGACTAGCCATTATTTATTCACTTTCTCTGAAGCACAGAAAAGGACAAAACAAATAACTCATTTATTTAAAGAGGATAAATGGACAAGGTACTATGAAGAAGCAATTCCTGTTTTAAGAAAAAAAATCATCACTCCTTTCATCAATTCAAAAAAAAGTTTAAAAGAAATAAAAACACAAGTAAAAGGAACTAAACAGTGAAACAAACTGAGTGGATTTTTACTTGTGTGGAATACTTTACAGCATGACAAATTGAATTGGCAAACAAGATGAAATCTAATTAATCTACATTGTCATGTAAAAAAGAATTGTTCGATTTTAAATTGATATCTTCCGAATCTTTATGAATTGATGTTTTTACCTTACTGATGGCTGTATTGGTATCTAAATCCACTCCGAGTCTTTTATAGGCAGGTTGTCGCTCAATTTCATCAATATTCTTACTCATTTGATCGCTGAACTTATAATTGAATCCTTTCATCTTTTTACGTCTTTCTTCTGCCCTCTTTTGCAATTCAGTAATCGTAAGATCTAAAGGAGGTATTTCTTCACTCTTCGTTTCAATCTCATTAATTACGGCTTGGGGACTTCTCGTTTTTAATTCAAACTGAACGGTTTTTTCTTCTTCCTCTTTTTCATGAACCCTACCTGAACTTTTTCCAATGGTAGGCTGTGCATCAAACTCTTCTAAAACATATCTTTTTTCAGCTTCTTTTTTCTCGAAAACAACTTCTTCTGTATTGTAAACATCCAAGTCAGTTGGTATTTCTTCTTCTTGTAAGTGATGACGAATTTCTTCCTCCTTTACTTCTGTGTTAGAATTTAAAGGCAAATCAAACAACAAGTGAGACTGTATTTCCGCTGGAGTTACTTCGGTTTCTTCGACTTCAATAGGGGTCACATCTGTAATCACAAAATCGTCATCTGAAATAGCTGCTAGATCAACTTCGTCAAAAGCAACCTCCATAGCTTCAATTTCAGGAGTTGTTTTTACAAAATTCACTTTAGGGGTCTTAGGAGTTTCAAAGTCCTCTTCTAAAATATGAACAATTTTTTCGGGTACTTTATCTGAAAGCGGTTCGTCTAAAGTAGGTGATTTTATAATTTTTTGTACGCCAAAATCATAGGTCGCTTTTTGTTCATCTTCTAAAGTGTGTACTACTTTTTTTACTTCTGTATTGGTAATCGTACTTTGTTGATCAGCTGCAAAACCAGTGGCAACAATAGTAACGGCAATGGCATCTCCTAGATTTTCATCTTCACCAATTCCCATAATAATATTGGCGTCATAGCCAGCTTCATCTTGTATATAATCGTTGATTTCACCAATTTCATCTAAGGTAACTTCATTAGTACCCGATACAATTAATAACAAAACATTCTTTGCTCCCGTAATTTTATTGTCATTCAACAAAGGCGAATCTAACGCTTTCACAATTGCCGTTTTGGCTCTCGTTTGTCCTTCTTCTTTTGCAGAACCCATAATAGCCGTTCCACTATTGGAAAGGACTGTTTTAGCATCGTGTAAATCAATATTTTGTTTGTAATGATGTGTAATTACTTCTGCAATCCCACGAGAAGCTGTCGACAACACTTCATCTGCTTTGGAAAAACCAGCTTTAAAACCAAGGTTTCCATAAACTTCACGTAGTTTGTTGTTGTTGATTACAATTAATGAATCTACATTTTGGCGCAGTTGATCGATTCCTAATTGTGCTTGTGTTGAACGTCTTCTTCCTTCAAAAGCAAAAGGCATAGTCACAATACCAACGGTAAGAATGTCCATATCTTTTGCAATTTTTGCAATAATTGGGGCAGCTCCGGTTCCGGTACCACCTCCCATACCCGCAGTTATAAATACCATTTTTGTTTGGGTATTTAACATTTGCTGAACCTCTTGCATACTTTCTTTTGCTGCTTTTGCTCCCACTTCAGGATTTGCACCAGCACCTAAACCCGACGTTAAGTTCGCTCCTAATTGAATTTTATTAGGAACTGGACTGTTTTCTAAAGCCTGTGCATCTGTATTACAAATGACAAAATCTACCCCTTTAATGTGTTGGGTAAACATGTGATTCACTGCGTTGCTCCCACCACCACCAACACCAATTACTTTAATAGTATTGGATTGTGTTTTTGGCATGTTAAATGAAATGTTATCAAATTCTACGCTCATAATAACTGATCTTTTGTATTTTAATATTTTTTATTTAAAAATGCTCTTTGCTATTTGCCCTATGTAAATCGCCGATTCCCTACTCTGCATTGTCAAGAAAATCCTTAAGACTCTCTGTAAATTTCTCAAAAAAGGATTTCTTTTTAAGCGTTGGCTTTTCTTCAATTACAGGAGGTGTTTTTTGCTCACTTCCTTCTTGCTGTTCTTCCGTAATTTGTGCTAGAGTTTCTTCCTCATCTTTCATTCCTTTTTCCAAGCCTTCCATCAACAAACCTACTGCAGTAGCATAAGATGGGCTGGACAATCCTTCATCAGAATCCCCTGCTAAGTGCTCGTTTGGAAAGCCGATTCTAGCATCCATACCTGTTATATATTCTACCAATTGACGTAAATGATTCAACTGGGAACCTCCACCTGTCAGCACAATTCCTGCAATCAATTTTCCTTTTGCGGTTTCGTGTCCGTAATTTTTTATTTCTAAATAGACATGCTCAATAATTTCTTGCACTCTTGCATGTATAATTTTTGATAAATTCTTTAACGTAATTTCTTTAGGTTCTCTTCCTCTTAAACCAGGAATAGAAACAATTTCTGTTTCTTTGTTTTCACCTGGCCAAGCAGAACCAAACTTAATTTTTAATAATTCCGCTTGTTTTTCAATAATAGAACAACCTTCTTTAATGTCGTCTGTTATCACATTCCCTCCAAAAGGAATCACTGCTGTGTGCCTGATAATCCCGTCTTTAAAAATGGCCAAATCAGTGGTTCCACCCCCAATATCAATCAAAGCAACTCCAGCTTCTTTTTCTTCTTGACTTAATACAGCAGCTGCTGATGCCAGGGGCTCTAATGTAATTTCACTTAAATCCAAACCAGCACTTTTTACACAACGTCCGATATTTCTAATCGAAGAAACTTGTCCAACTACCACATGAAAATTAGCTTCTAAACGCCCTCCGTACATCCCGATGGGTTCTTTAATATCTGCCTGAGAATCTACTTTAAATTCTTGTGGTAACACATGGATAATTTCTTCTCCTGGCAACATAACCAATTTATGAACTTGGTTTACTAAATTTTCAATATCCTCTTCATCAATCACTTCATCCGCATTATTTCTTGTAATGTAATCACTGTGGTGTAGACTTCGAATATGCTGTCCTGCAATACCTACAACAACCTCCGCTATCTTAACTCCTGAAACACTTTCTGCTTCATCTACCGCTTGTTGTATCGACTGAATTGTCTGCGTAATATTGCTAACAACACCTCGTTTTACTCCTAAACTTTTTGCTTTACCGATGCCTACAACTTCAATCTTGTTATATTCATTTTTCCGACCAATCATGGCAACAATTTTAGTGGTACCAATGTCTAAACCAACAGCTATTTTATTGTCTTCCATTTTGATCTATTTTTGTGCACACAACTTGGTTGTGATATTTTACATTAATCATTTTATAATTCTGAATCGTTTTATCTTCAAATGCTTGGTTATAAAACGCTTTTAACTTCCTAAATTTTACATCCATTTTGGTTAATTTTCCAAAATTGATTTTATAAGTACCGCTTCTAACGGAAAATTGATACGTATCATCGGCAGATTTCTCAATTCCAACGATCTCTTTCTGTAAAAAATCGTCTGCGGTAATACAAGAAATTAAAGGCATTATTTCTTTAATTTCTGCGGCTGTTTCAACTCCTGAAACTAACAATACTCTTGCCGAATAATCATCCGAGAGAGGCACTTTTATTCCTTGTCTATCAACGTAATAAGAAATGTTTTTTTGTACAATTCTTACGATGGGGGTGCGTTGTTTTACAATCGCTTTTAAGGCACCTCCTATTGTTAAAAACACAGCGGCTTTTTCTACATATGGGTTTTGAGACACTGTTTCTTCCAAACTGTATAAATTTAACACAGATTTCGCTTGGTTTTTCACACTGGTATCATTTTGTATTAACATGTTATTAACCATGGTATGTGTTAAAAAATTGTTCGTTCCTGCTTCAAATTCCACTACAATTTGTGTGACAGTTTTACGCAAATTTCTTTTCAAAGAAAAAGTATGCAAAAAACCCAAAAAACCTATTAACAAAAGGAATACAATGTATTTTAAAAACTTTTTAAATATCATTTTCTAGTGTTTTTAAAAGCTGACTGGTTACCTCATTGATCATCTCTCCAATGTTGCCAGCACCTAACATGACCACTATTTTAGCCGATGAATTTTTAATATCTTTTACTAAATTATTTTTTTTAGTGATTCTTTTATGCTTGCTCGTAATTTTTTGCAACAACATTTCAGAATTCACACCAACAATCGGTTTTTCTCTTGCGGGATAAATTGGCAATAATAAAACTTCCTCAAATTTTGAGAGTGTGGATGCAAAATCATACATAAAATCTTTTGTCCTAGAAAACAAATGAGGTTGAAAGACAACCAATACTTTTTCATTCGGATACATTTCTCTTATAGAATTCTCAACCGCATTAATGGCTGTTGGATGGTGTGCATAATCATCAATTAAAACAAAATCAGCTGTTTTAATTTTATAAGAAAATCTACGCTTTACCCCTTTAAAAGTTGACAAATGTTTTTTGATGCTTTCTAAGGAAATACCATACACATCTGCCATTGCTAAAGCTGCTAAAGCATTCATTACATTATGCTGACCTGGTAAATGGAATTCAATATTTTTAATTTCTGATGAAGGTGTTTTTACATCAAAAATATATTTTCCGTTTTCTATTTTTAAATGAAGTGCCTCATAGTCCGCAACTTCATTAATAGCATAAGTTAATCCCTTCAAAGGCAACCCTTTTGCAACGATTAAGGTATCGGAAACCTTGTGGGCAAAAGCATCAAAAGAGGCGTGTAATGATTCCGCGTCTCCATAGATATCTAAATGATCTGCATCCATCGAAGTTACACAAGCAACATTTGGGGACAACTTTAAGAAAGATCGGTCAAACTCATCGGCTTCTACCACAGTAATTTCAGTGGCTCCTAAAATTAAGTTCGAATTGTAATTTTCTGCAATTCCACCTAAAAAAGAAGTGGCATTTACAGCAGTCATAATATGTCCTAAAAT
Organism: Polaribacter sejongensis; assembly: GCA_949545755.1. Taxonomy (GTDB): domain Bacteria; phylum Bacteroidota; class Bacteroidia; order Flavobacteriales; family Flavobacteriaceae; genus Polaribacter; species Polaribacter sejongensis_A. The sequence continues at coordinate 8,973 of CATITK010000149.1, forward strand.
TGCTGATGTTGTTGTTTTTCCATGCGTTCCTGCTACTGCCAAACAAAAAGTACTTTCTGTTATTTTTCCTAAAATTTCTGATCTTTTTAAAACCGTAAAATTATTTTCTAAAAAATACCTTAATTCGATATTGTTTTCAGAAATCGCGGGTGTATATACCACTATGGTTTCTTCAGGGTTTAAGAAAGAAGTAGGAATGTTATTTATGCCATCATCAAAATGAATTTTAGCGCCCAATTCTTCTAAAGTATTGGTGATTTCAGAAGGTGTTTTATCATACCCACCCACTTGTTTTCCATGGGTTGAAAAATAACGAGCAATTGCACTCATTCCGATACCTCCAATTCCGATGAAATAGAATGAATTCCATCCTAAATCTTTCCCCAAGGGAAGGACTGTTATAATCTTACTGGAAGTGTTCTCTTTATTTCTCATACTATTTTTAACCCTAATACTCATTTTTTTTTACAAACTAATTTCTTCCCGAACATGCAATAAGCACCCTCAAAATCTAAAAATTAGAGAGGCGCTTTTAATAATTTTTCGACTTCATTTACAATATTGGTAGTCGCACTCGGAAATGCTAATTCATTTATATTTTCTGACATATGCGCTTGTTTTCCTTTGTCTTTTAATAATGTCTCAAAAACAATCGGAAATGTTTTTAATTCGCTTTCTTTTAATAGAATAGCTCCATGCTGATCTGCAATTGACTTCGCATTTTTAGTTTGATGGTCTTCTGTCACATTGGGTGAAGGAATAAAAATTACTGGTTTTGCAACAATACACAATTCAGAAACCGAACTTGCTCCTGCCCTAGAAATAATAATATCTGAAGCAGCATATGCCAAATCCATACGATCTAAAAACTCATAAACCTGAATATTTTCTATTGCATTGTGCTTTTTATATTCCTCAAAATAAAATTTACCACACTGCCAAATTACTTGCACTTCTTGGTTTTTAAAAAATTCAAAATGAACGCTAACAAGCTCATTTATTTTTCTAGCCCCTAAACTTCCACCTAAAACTAAAATCGTTTTCTTTCTTTTATCTAAATTAAAAAAGGCTTTTCCTTCGTCCGATTTTGAATGAATTGACAACAAATCTTGACGTACAGGATTTCCAGTTTTTACAATTTTATCCACTGGAAAAAAACGTTCTAAATGATCGTATGCAACACAAATTTTCTGTGCTTTTTTACTCAACAATTTGTTGGTAATTCCTGGATAGGAGTTTTGCTCTTGAATTAAAGTTGGAATTCCCTTTCTGTTAGCCATAAATATTGTGGGTCCACTAGCAAAACCTCCTGTACCAATAGCGATATCTGGCTTAAACTTTCTAATAATTTTTGAAGCATTCCACAAACTATGGAACAGCTTGAACGGAAATAACAAATTATCAAAAGTCAATTTTCTTTGAATTCCAGCAATCCACAGTCCTTGAATTTGGTAACCAGCTTGTGGTATTTTTTCCATTTCCATTTTATTTTTTGCTCCCACAAATAAGAAATTCGCAGTTGGATAGCGCAATTTTATTTCGTTTGCAATGGCAATGGCAGGATAAATATGTCCTCCTGTACCACCTCCAGAAATTAAAACATTAATCGATTGTTTCATGTAGTATATCTAAAGGGTTATCGTCTAATATATCTTCTTCTGTTTCTTCTTTCGATGCACTTACACTCAGAATCATTCCCAAAGCAAAACAAGTCATCCAAATAGAAGTTCCCCCACTACTAATGAGCGGCAAGGTTTGCCCAGTAACTGGAAATAAATTGGTTGCAACAGCCATATTAATCATCGCTTGAAAAATAATTGGCACCCCAACACCCAGCACTAATAAAGTTCCAAAAACGGTAGTAGTAACTTTAATTACCACAAAAATTCTGAAGAGCAATAAGAAATAAATAGACACAATCAAAAAGCCTCCAACCAAACCATACTCTTCCACAATAATGGCAAAGATAAAATCGGAAGTAGACTGAGGTAAAAAGTTCTTTTGCACACTTTTTCCGGGACCAACACCAAAAGTTCCCCCCGTAGCTATTGCTATTTTTGCCTTTTCAACTTGATAGGCTTCTTTACCTCCTTCTTGATGAAAATTTTCAATCCTACTTTGCCAAGTTTGCACTCTATTTGGCATTGCATCTGGAAAAGCTTTTGCAATCAAAACAAAAATTGAAAGCGCTACAATTCCTGACCCTAAAATCAATCCAATGTATTTTATGGGATACCCTCCAATAAAAGTCACCATTAAAATCATAAGAAAAATGATGGCTGTCGTAGAAAAGTTTGCAGGTAAAATTAATATTAAAACCGCAGCAACAGGCATCCAAAGTTGCCATAAGCTTTCTTTAAAATTGATTGTATTTTCTTTGTTTTTTGCTAAATATCTTGCTACATAGACCATTAGAACCAAGCCCGCTAGCGTAGATGTTTGAAAGCCAACCCCTCCAATTCGAATCCACCGACTTGCATTTGCACCGCCAATTGTAGTTCCCTGAGACAAGGTGAAAACGAGCAAAACAATCACCACAGGCAGCATTAAAACAGAACCCCCAGAAAAGTATCTATAAGGTACTTTATGGACTCCATAAATAATTGCAAAACCCATAATTAATAAAACAATGTGCTTCACTAAATGACCTAAGGTAGATCCAGAGCCAACAACATACACCAAATTTGTGCTTGCACTATACACCGGCATAAAAGATAATATTGCCAAAATAGCAACAATTGCCCAAATGGTTTTATCTCCTTTTATGTGTTGAAAAATAGTTTTCATTCTTTGTTTTTTTGGTGGCTGTTTGGTTGTAACCCAACAAACACAAGATGACCTGTTTTATAGCCCCCTAACCGCTGTTTTATATTTACATCCTCTGTCTTCATAGCTTTCAAATAAATCAAAACTTGCACAGGCAGGAGACAATAAAACGACTTCTCCTTTTTCTGCCAACTTATAACAAACTTTGGCAGCTTCTTCTGCCCCCGCAGTTTCAACAATAATATCTACGATATTACCAAACGCACGTTTTATCTTTTCATTATCTAGCCCCAAACAAACAATAGCCTTTACTTTCTCTCTGACCAATGGCAATAAATCATTATAATCATTTCCTTTGTCCACACCACCAACAATCCAAACGACTGTTTTATCCATACATTCCAAAGCATAAAAAGTAGCATTGACGTTGGTTGCTTTTGAATCATTAATGTATTGCACACCTTTAATTTTTGCAACATACTCTAAACGGTGTTCTACACCTTCAAAATCTTCTAAACTTTCTTTGATATTTTGTTTTCTTACTTTTAGTAATTGAGCAGCCATAGCTGCTGCCATTGCGTTTTTAGTATTGTGTTTTCCTTTGATTGATAAAGCGGAGATTGACATAGTGATGGTATCTTTAGTAATGTTTATTATTATGTTATTGCTGTCCAAAAAAGCACCGTATTCTAATTTTTTTTCAATTGAAAAAGGAACTAATTTTGCGTTTGTTTTATTTTCTTTTAACCACATATTGATCGCAGAATCATCTGCATCATATATTAAATAATCAGTAGCCGTTTGATTCTTTGTTATTCTAAATTTTGAGGCGATATATTTATTAAAATCATCGTCATATCTATCTAAATGATCAGGTGTTATATTCGTTAATATTGCAATATGACAGTTAAAATCTACAATTCCATCCAACTGAAAACTACTCAACTCTAATACATAATTTTCATGCGATTCTTCGGCAACTTGTAGCGCAAAACTGTCTCCAATATTCCCTGCCATACCTACATTTACACCTGCATTTTTAAAAATATGATGCAATAGTAATGTGGTCGTAGTTTTACCATTTGAACCTGTAATCCCTATTAGATTTGCTTCCGTATACAACGCCGCAAATTCAATTTCTGAAATAACAGGAATTGCTTTTTTATTCAGTTGTTGAACCAAAGTAACTGTATCTGGTATTCCAGGGCTCTTCACCACCACATCTGCATTGAAAATTTTGCTTTCGGTATGATTCTTTTCTTCAAAAATAATTTGATGCTGTAAAAGCACATCACTATATTTTTTTGATATTTGACGGTTGTCAGAAACAAAAACTTCATATCCTTTTTGCTTACCTAAAAGCGCAGCACCAACACCACTCTCTCCACCACCAAGAACTACGAGCCTTCGCCCCACTGTAGTGGCAGCAACTAGCTTCTTAAATGTATCTTGGTTTTTCATTTTTAACTTTATTTTTTTATTCTTCCTAACACACAATTTCCTTCTAAAAATTAATGTGCGCTTTTTTACCTCAATTTTAATGTGACAATAGCGAGTACCGCGAGTAGAATTCCAACAATCCAAAAACGGACTACAATTTTACTTTCGTGATACTTAGATTTTTGATAATGATGATGTAATGGTGCCATTTTAAAAACCCTTCTTCCTACTCCGTATTTCTTTTTTGTAATCTTAAACCAAGACACTTGAATGATTACAGAAAGATTTTCAATAACAAAAATTCCAGCTAAAATTGGTAGTAATAATTCTTTACGAATTGAAATGGCAATCACCGCTATAATTCCTCCAATCGTTAAGCTCCCCGTATCTCCCATAAAAACTTGCGCAGGAAAGGTATTGTACCAAAGAAAACCGATTAAAGCACCTGCAAATGCAAGAATAAAAACGGTCATTTCTCCAGAATTTGGAATATACATTACGTCTAAATAATCTGCGAAAATGATGTTTCCAGAAACCCATGCAAAAACGGCTAATGTCAAAACCATTATAGCCGATGTACCTGCCGCCAAACCATCTATTCCATCGGTTAAATTGGCGCCATTTGATATACCTGTCACGATAAAAACGGTGATAAAAATGAAAACGATCCATCCATACTTTTCATATCCATCGCCTAAAAAACTAAGTGCCTTTGAATAGTCCAATTCATTATCCTTTAAAAAGGGAACTGTTGTTTTTGTTGATTTATGAGCAGCACCAAAAACAATTTTTCTTCCCGATTCATTCACAACTTGTTCTGCTATTGGGAGTTGTTCTTTGATGGTAACTCCTTCATTAAAATAGAGCATGGAGCCCACAATAATTCCCAAACCAACTTGACCTAAAACTTTAAACTTCCCTTTTAAACCTCCTTTGTCTTTTTTGAATACTTTTATATAATCATCTAAAAAACCGATAAGCCCCATCCAAAGGGTTGTGATAATCAGAATAACAATATAAATATTATTCAATTTCGCTAATAGAAATACTGGAATTAAAGTTGCCAAAATAATGATTATACCCCCCATTGTAGGAGTTCCCGTTTTTTGAACCTGACCTTCTAGACCTAAATCTCTTATCGGTTCTCCAACTTGAAGTTTTTGTAAAAAAAAGATGATTTTCTTCCCATAAATTGCAGAAACTAATAAAGAGATTATAAACGCAGCAGCAGCTCTAAATGTGATAAATTGAAACACACTAGCGCCTGGAAAATGAAACTGACTTTCTAAATAATCGAATAAATAATATAGCATTTTTTAATTCTTTTTTAATTGATTAAAACAGTTTTTCACTTCTTCTAAATCATCAAAATGAGTTCTAACACCATTTATTTCTTGATAATTTTCATGTCCCTTTCCTGCAATTAATAAGATATCGCCAGTTTTAGAAAGGGTACACGCAGTCTTTATAGCCTGCCTTCTATCTAAAACTGTAAGCGTTTTTTTATAATTTTTTAGTGACACTCCCACTTCCATTTCATCTAAAATAGTTTGTGCATCTTCTGTCCTTGGGTTGTCTGCTGTAAAAATTACTTGGGTACTTAATTGAGAAGCTATATGTGCCATTTTTGGTCTTTTTGTTTTATCTCGATCACCTCCACAACCCACAACAGAAATAATACTTTCAGAGCCTTTTCTAATATCTTTTATAGTCTCCAACACATTTTTCAATGCATCTGGAGTGTGAGCATAATCTACAATTGCAGTGACTCCATCATGGGAAACAGCGTACTCAAAACGACCCGAAACACTTTCTAGTTCACTAATAATTGTTACTATTTCTAGTTGCTCTAAACCCAACAATTCTGCAGCACCAACAATTGCCAATAAATTGTATGCATTGAATTCACCAATTAACTTTGTCCAAACTTCAATCTCATTAATTTTTAATAAGGTTCCAGAAAAGTGCTTCTCTAAAATTTTGGCCTTATAATCAGCTATTGTTTTTAGTGCATAACTTTTCTTTTTAGCTTTGGTATTTTGCAACATGAAGTTGCCGTTTTTATCATCACTATTTGTCAATGCAAAAGCCCCCTTTGGCAGTCCATCAAAAAAGGTCTTTTTTACATTTCTATATTCCGAAAAAGTTTCATGATAATCTAAATGATCGTGCGATAAATTGGTGAAAATCCCTCCAGCAAAAGTCAATCCTTCTGTTCTTTTTTGATGAATACCATGAGAACTCACTTCCATGAAACAGTAATCTACTCCAGCAGCAACCATGGTATCTAAATACCGATTGATTGTCACAGAATCTGGCGTTGTATGTGTGGCTTTATATTCAATTTCATCAACTAAAATTTTGACGGTTGACAACAAACCAACTTTATACCCTGCTTTTTTAAATAATTGATATAAAAGAGTAGCGATCGTTGTTTTTCCATTGGTTCCAGTTACCCCAATCAAAGGCATTTTTTTAGACGGATTGTCATAAAAATTAGAAGCCATTATCGCTAGAGCAACATGTGCATTTTCAACCTTAACATAAGTAATTCCTTCTTTTTTATCCTCAGGAAAACATTCACAAATAATTGCTACAACTCCTAATTCAATTGCTTTATCTATATATAAATGACCATCAACAGCACCTCCTTTTTGAGCAACAAACACATCCTTCTTTTCAATTTTTCTTGAATCGAAAACAATGTTATTGAACTCAATATTGGTATCACCAAATACTTGATGAATTGCAACCTGATAGATGATGTCTTTTAAATATTTCAACCTATGAAAGTTTTAAAATGATGGTACTTCCTTTTACTAATTTTTCTCCTTTTTTTTGTGATTGAGATTTCACTTTTCCTACGCCAGTAAACTTTACTTTTAATCCGATATTTTCCAATAGAGACAAGGCATCCATACCAGGAATTCCTCTAACATCGGGCACTCTTTTATAGTTACTATTTAATATTTCATCAAATTCCTGATATTGATTATCTATTGTCGCAAAGGATACTTTGTCCTTTACAGATTGATTATCTACAGGGTTTGTTGTGTAAATTTTCTGAGCAATTTCTTTAAATACAGGTGCAGCAACAGTAGCCCCATAATATCCTTTCTGTTTCTTTGGATTGTGTATCACCACAATGCAAGAGTATTTCGGTGAATCTGCAGGAAAAAAACCTGCAAATGAAGCTACATATTGTTCTGTAGAATAATAACCACCCTCCCATTCGCCTTTGTTATTTTTAGTTCTTGGAATGTATTTTTTAGCAGTCCCTGTTTTCCCTGCCATTGAAAAATTTGGTGAATAAATATTTTTTGCAGTCCCCTTAACAACAACGTCTTCCATTATTTTTTGAAGCTTTTTTAAGGTTGCATCAGAAGCTATTTTAGGGTTTAAAATTTCTGTTTCAAACACTTTTTCAGTCTTATCTTGCCTTCTCAATTCCTTAATAAATTGTGGTTTTACCATGACACCGTTATTAGCAACTGCATTGTAAAACATTAAAGTTTGCATAGGAGTTACCGACACCCCATAGCCCCACGACATCCATTCTAAAGAAATTTTATTCCATCTATTTTTATCTGTTGGATTAGGAACATAAGGGATTCCCTCTCCTTTAATTTGAAACCCTATTGGTTTGGTAAACCCATATTTTTCAATTTTATCGTAATATTTTTGTGGGTTTTTATCATAATGTTTTCTAATCATTTTTACAATCCCAACATTCGATGACACTTCAAAAACTCTTGCAACTGATATTTTTCCATACCCGCCCTTGTGTGAGTCTTCAATCTTTCTATTGTGAATAAATATTTTTCCTTTTTGGGTATCAATTACTGTCGACGTATCAACAACTTTATCATCCAAAGCAATCATCAAACTTGCTAATTTAAATGTAGACCCTGGCTCATGACTTTCCCAAACTGCATAATTTCTTTTTTCATAATAGGTTCCTTTTGAGGTTCTTCCTAAATTTGAAATTGCTTTAATTTCGCCAGTTGCCGTCTCCATAACCACTGCACACCCATGATCTGCTTCAAAATACTCAAGTTTTCTTAACAAAGCATGATGTGTAACATCTTGAATATTTACATCGATCGTTGTAATGATATCATGACCATCAATCGGTTCTTTTTCATTGACATCATTAATGGGTTTCCATTGATTTTTTGCAATTTTTTGCTTCCAACGCAAACCGTTTTCTCCTTGCATATAATCTGCAAAAGCGCCTTCTATTCCTGCTCCACCTCTAAAATCATCGTAGCCAATTGTACGTTCAGCGATCTTACCTATTGGATGCTCGCGAATCGTTTTGTGCTCAGCAATAAACCCTCCCTTATAAACGCCTTTATTAAAAATTGGAAATTGCTTTACCTTTAAGTAATCTGAATACCCGATATTTCTTGCAATCAACAAATACCTACTTTTCTTATTTTTTGCTTTCCTAAGTTTATGTTCATAATAAGATTGACTCTTACCAAACATCGCTGAAAGTTCTTTAGACAAGCCCGCTATATTTTTCTCAAAAACACCACTTTTTACAGCAGCAACAACATCCATTCTTATGGTATATCTTGACATTGAAGTAGCTAGTAAATTTCCATCGGCAGCATATAAATTCCCTTTATTCGCGTAAATTGTATCTTGTTTGATTGTTAAAGCCGTAGATAACTTTCTATATTTATCCCCTTCGGAATACTGGATTGTAAACACCCGAAACACAATAGCCAATAAAAATAGGGTCATAAAAACAGCTACCAAGTAGAATTTTGTAAGGATGCTTTTTTTGTGAGTTGCCAATTGTATTAATCTTTAATAGTTACTTTTATTTTTTTTGGAGGAGATAGCAAAGATTTTAAACCTCTTTTTTTTGCTTTTTCTCGAACACTAGATTCCATTTTCATTCTCATTAAAATAGTTCCTGTATCTACATACTCTGCCCTTAATGCTCTTTTCTTATTATTCAATTTTGAAATTTGAATTACTTTTTTATCTGCTTTATGACCACTCGTAATCATAATCAGCAACAGCCCAACTACAAAAATGATAATTCGCCAGTTTTTAAAAGCAGATTCATCTGTAAGGAAACTCCCTCTAAGCAAATCGTAAACTCCTTTCTTAACTTTAGACATCCTTTTCTTAACTTTTAGCTTTCGTTACTTTTAATGTTGCAATCCTTAATTTAGCGCTTCGAGCTCTATTGTTTCGTTTGATTTCCTGGACATCAGGTACGATCAACTTTCCAACTTTTTGCATTGGCTCATTGCTATTGCCAAAAACATCTTTTTCAAGTTCACCCTTAAACAACCCTGTTCTTATAAACCTTTTTACCAACCGATCTTCTAAAGAATGATAAGAGATTACACTTAAGCGCCCATCTTCTTTTAATATATTTGGAATTTGCGCTAAAAATTCTTTCAAAACATCTAATTCCTCATTTACCTCAATTCGAATGGCCTGAAATATCTGTGCTATTATTTTATGTTCTTTTGCTTTCGGCAAATACTTCTGCAATACCTCTCGCAACTGAAAACTTGTATCAATACTCTCTTCTTCCCGCTTTTCAACAATCGTTTTTGCAATGTTTCTTGAATTCCTTAATTCTCCATACAAAAAGAATATTTCTGCTAATTTTTCTTCTGAATATTTATTGATGATTTCTTTTGCAGATGTTTTCGATTTCTGATTCATTCTCATATCCAAATCACCATCAAAACGAGTAGAAAAACCCCTTTCAGCTTCATCAAATTGGTGAGAAGAAACACCTAAATCCGCCAAAACTCCGTCCACTTTCTTAACACCATGAAACCTCAAAAACCTTGATATATATCTAAAATTCTCTGGAATTAAAACAAACCGTTCATCATCGATTACATTCTCTTGCGCGTCTGGATCTTGATCAAACCCAAACAACCTCCCGTTCTTCCCAAGTTTACTCAATATCTCTCTTGAATGCCCTCCACCACCAAACGTAACATCCACATAGATACCGTCTTCCTTAATAGAAAGTGCAGCGACACTTTCGTCCAATAAAACTGGATTATGATACTTCATCTAAATCTGTATTTCCCATTACCTCTTCTACCAAATCTGCAAAATCGTCTGACGCATCATCAATGGCTTTTTCGTATTTTTGTTTATCCCAAATTTCAATAATATTCACAGATGAAGACATGACAACCTGCTTCTTAATCCCTGCGAACTCAAACAAATCTTTCGGTATTAAAACTCTTCCAGTAGCATCTAATTCTACTTTTTTTACACCTGCAGTAAACCTTCTGATGAAATCATTGTTCTTTTTCTTAAACCTATTCAATTTGTTTATTTTTTCCATCATTAAGTCCCATTCCTTGATTGGATACAACTCTAAACAAGGCTGAAAAACAGCTCTCTTTAATACAAAACCGTCTTGCAACACCGCAGACAACTGCTTCTTAAAAGCTGATGAAAACATCAATCTTCCTTTAGCATCAGCCTTGCACTCATATGTTCCAATTAAATTTATCACAATTAAAGTTGATTATAATGAACTCAAAAATAACTAATTTTTACCACATTCTACCACATTTTACCACATTGTTAATAAGTAACGTGTTTATTAACATTTCATTGCAATACGATTCCCTTTTATCTAAAAAAAGGGGAAATAGAAAAGGTTATCTATTTCATAAAAAAGGATTACATTTGCTTAGATACAGAAAATAAATTAATGATTGATAAGTTAAAAACTGAAGGAAAATTTACATACGTAGAAGCTGGAGAAGGACCAACTATGATTGTTTTACATGGATTAATGGGTGCACTGAGTAATTTCGAAGGAACCTTTAATCATTTTTCGAACAATGGCTATAGAGTTTTAATACCTGAATTGCCTTTATACTCTCTTCCTCTTATAAATACTAATGTTAAAAATTTAGCAAAATTCCTAAAAGAATTTATGGATTTTAAAGAAATAGAGCAAAGTATTTTATTAGGAAATTCTTTGGGTGGACATATCGCTTTGTATTTTACAAAACATTACTCTGAAAGAGTGAGTGCCCTGGTACTTACTGGTAGCTCAGGATTGTATGAAAAAGCCATGGGAGATAGTTTTCCGAAAAGAGGGAATTATGAATACATGCAAGAAAAAGCAAGAGCTGTTTTTTATGACCCTGCAATTGCAACTAAAGAGTTAGTAGACAATATTTACACACTTGTAAACGATCGGAATTCCGCGATCAAAACCCTCGCTATTGCCAAAAGTGCGATTCGACACAATATGGCGAAAGACTTACCAGAAATGACACAACCAACCTGTTTAATTTGGGGAAAACAAGACACTGTTACCCCCCCCGAAGTAGCAGAAGGATTTCATGAAATTTTACCAGATTCTGATTTATTTTGGCTGGACAAATGTGGACATGCTGCCATGATGGAATTACCTGAAGATTTTAACAGAATTCTTCACGATTGGTTTATTACTAGAAAGATATAATTACCCGCAGAAAGCAATTCCACAAAAAGAATACCGTACAATGAAAGTTAGATCTGCAGAGTTCATCATGAGCAATAGTAATGTAACGAAAGCTCCTAAAGACAGGTTACCGGAATATGCTTTTATAGGGCGTTCTAATGTTGGTAAATCTTCTCTGATTAACATGTTAATGGAGCGTAAAGATTTAGCTAAAATTTCTGGAAAACCTGGAAAAACACAACTTATCAATCATTTCAAAATAAATGAGGAATGGTTTTTAGTTGATTTGCCTGGTTATGGTTACGCGAAAGTGTCAAAAAAGAAAAGAACAATATTTCAATTTTTTATAGAAAATTACTTTAAAGAAAGAGAACAATTAGTCTGTACTTTTGTTTTAATCGATTCGAGGCATGATCCCCAAAAAATTGATTTAGAATTCATGGAGTTTTTGGGAGCAAACCAAATCCCTTTTTGTATTGTTTTTACCAAAGCAGACAAACTCGGAAGCTCTAAAATAAATAATCAAATTACTTCTTATAAAAAAAAATTGTTAAACACCTGGGAAACGCTTCCTAAATCCTTTATTACCTCGTCCGCTTCAGGACTTGGTCGAGAAGAGTTTTTAGCGTTTATTGATGGGGTCAATGAAGATGTTGCCAAAGATTTCAAATAAGTACGAATGCATTCTACCAAAGAAAATTTACAGATTTTATTTGAAGACAATCACATCCTCATTGTAAATAAACGTGCAGGCGATATTACACAGGGCGATAAAACAGGCGACAAACCTTTAAGTGATGTCGTAAAAGAATACATTAAAGACACCTACAACAAGCCTGGAAAGGTATACTTAGGAGTTGTTCATAGACTAGACAGACCAACTTCTGGCGCTATTATTTTTGCAAGAACTTCAAAATCTTTAGAACGTCTCAATAAGATGTTACGAGATAAAACCATTCACAAAACCTATTGGGCAATTGTAAAAAATCATCCAAAGAAAGAAAAAGAAACCTTAATTAATTTCTTAAAGAAAAATCCTAAAACAAATAAATCTAAAGCGTATCCTAAAGAAATTGACGGAAGTAAAAAAGCCATTCTTCACTATGCGGTTCTTAAAAAATTAGAGAGATATTCTTTGTTAGAAATTGATTTAGAAACAGGAAGACATCATCAAATTAGAACACAATTAGCAACCATTGGAAGTCCAATAAAAGGGGATTTAAAATATGGTTTTGATAGGAGTAATAAAGACGGAAGTATTCATTTGCATGCTCGAAAAATTCAATTTACGCACCCAGTCAGTAAAGAACAAATCACCATCACTGCGCCTACACCTAATGAAGTTATTTGGAACGCTTGTTTGTGATTTTAGATATTCCCTTTAAAAACAAAAACACATGTCAAAAGAAAAAACAGTTTCTGAAGCAATCAATTATAGACGATCCGTTAGAGTTTTTGATGCTGAAAAACCACTTGACAAAAACATTGTAAAAAAATGTATTGCCCAGGCCGTTTTAGCTCCTAATAGCAGTAACATGCAATTGTGGGAATTTTATCACATTACTTCTAAAGAGGTTATTGAAAAAATCGCGCCTTTTTGTTTCAACCAAAATGCAGCAAAAACAGCACAACAATTGGTGGTTTTTGTTACTCGAAAAGATGCATGGAAAAAAAGAGCAAAGGCAAATCTAAAGTATATGGATACTGTTTTTGGGGAAAACAACCCAAAACCTGAGCAAAGTAATCGAGAAAAGGTAGCAAGAAACTACTATGGAAAAATTATCCCTTTTGCTTATGCTGAATTTTTAGGTATTTTAGGTTTCTTTAAATATTTGATGATTTTAGTCATCGGACTTTTTAAACCGATATATAGAGAGGTTCGAAAAAGTGACATGCGTATTGTCGCTCATAAAACATGTGGTTTAGCAGCACAAAACTTCATGATTTCTATGGCTTCAGAAGGATATGATACTTGCCCAATGGAAGGCTCTGACACTTGGCGTGTAAAAAAGTTAATAGGATTGCCTTTGGTCGCAGAAATAAACATGATCGTGTCTTGCGGAATTAGAACAGAAAAAGGGGTCTATGGCGATCGGTTTAGAATTCCTTTTGAAGACGTTTATAAAGAAATTTAGATTTTCAAGGTCATTGTGAGGAAGTGTAATCTATTTTTAAAATTATTTCTTAGGATTCAAAACCAACACATTTTTACTTTGTTCAATTGCAGCTTGATTCAATTTCATTTTCACAAACGCTCCTTCTAAATATTTTTGGGTTTGATCTTTATAATGCGCACTAAACACATTTCCTGATTGACCTGTTGGTATAATTGCCAAACTATTTTCTACATCAGAAAAATCGATAATCCTTCTTGTTGATGGCCCAGCATTTACTTTATAATACCCGGTACTGTCTAATTTAAAAATCTGATTGTTAATCACCTCATTTCCTCCAATAGTTTCAAAAGGACCCACATTAAAAAAGGTACGTAACAAACCTCCTGCTTTTCCAATTGCATGTTCATATTCAACAGAAATCACCCTATTCCATGTCCAATTTTCAATATTTTCTCCTAATTGATTTTGTAAAAAAGAAATTGCATTTTTAAAGGATAAATTTACAACATCACTTCTTGTTTCCACTTTATCTTTGGTCGTAATATTATCCCACCAAACAGAATAATCTCTATTTAATTGAGTCGGTAATACTTGATCTTGCAATTGCGTATTAATGAACAAATCAAAACTGCTTCCCAACTCATCTTGATAAGTTGCCTTTAAAAATTCATACAAAAAACGATTGTAAATTGTAGGGCCAACGGAAGTTTTTAAATAAGCACCCTCCCAATTTTCTAGCACTGAAAAAGCCTTTCTTTCAGAAGGTGTTAAATTTGATTTCGTGACATTTTTTAAAAAATCTTTGCTTATTTCAGCAACGGTTGCCGACATTACATCATACGTCATCTCCTTAACATCTTCTTTCGTGAAATCATTTCTCTCTTCCAATAACTCCACAATTCTTTTTGCTCTATCCTGAGGATGGTAATATCCTGGGTACAATTCACCTCTTACACTATCTATTTGATTGTTCGCAGAATACACATAATTCAAATTTGGATTTATCGCTTGTGGGTTCTCTTCAAAAGGTAAATACTCTCTAATCTCATCATTTCCAGAAGCACCATTTAAATAGGTTTTGGAAGACAAACCTGCTCTTAATTGATATAATTTAGCAGAAGAAAACCAAGCAATATTATCTTTTGCGTCACCATACATTACATTGAGGCCCGGTGCATGAATTCTTGCTACAGATTTTTTAAAATCAGCCATTGAATTCGAATGAGATATTCCATAAGAAACTTCCAACATTTCGTTTGGCAACTGTGTATAAATCCAATTCATTGCAATCGGTCTTTCATCCATAACATGAGCTATCAAACCATTCATTATAGGGCCATGTGTAGTCACTTTTACTTGAAAAGGAGTCGCTACTTCCTCTTTTACTCGAATCGTTTTATCTCTTAATTCATAAGCACGATACCCTTCAGGAGTCTTATACTCTAAAGGGTTTTCAGGATTGTTTTCTTCTATATAAAAATTTAAATCGTCATTTGCCAACATGGTTAATCCATA
Organism: Polaribacter sejongensis; assembly: GCA_949545755.1. Taxonomy (GTDB): domain Bacteria; phylum Bacteroidota; class Bacteroidia; order Flavobacteriales; family Flavobacteriaceae; genus Polaribacter; species Polaribacter sejongensis_A. Next base: position 24,270 of record CATITK010000149.1, read on the forward strand.
GGCGTAATGTCTATTATGACCCATTAAAGGAAAAGGCATGAGCGCAATATTAAATCCGTATATTTCAAAATCAGGTGTTTTAATATGGTTTTGATACCAAACAGTAGGTTGTGAAAAAGCAATGTGAGGATCGTTTGCGAAAATTACTTTTCCATTCTTTGTCTTTTCTGGAGCAATCACCCAAGAGTTACTTCCTATGAAAGGAGCAATAGGTAACTCATCCATTATAGCAGCAACTGTTTTAGAAATTGTCGCATTAATTTTAGCAGGAATACTGGTTTTATTAATGGTCAAGTTTTCATGATGCACTCCTAATAACTCTTTTAAATAAGGGGTTCCTAATTTTTCTTTAATTTCGGTCAACAAAGGATCCGTTCTGTGTGCAATAGCAAAACTAAAAGACATATAACCAAAAACATTATAGACATCCTTTAAAGTATATTTTTCTTTTTCTACACCTAGTAAAGTAAATTCTAATGGTGTTTTTCCTTCTTCAATATATTGATTTACGCCCTCTAAATAAGCTTGTGTTAAAAGGTAAGGTTGAGATGTTTTATCTAAAGTAGCAACTGTTTTATCTGCCGCTTCCTCAATTCCTAATCCTCCAAAAAACTGGTCGACTCTTAGCAAATCTTTTCCAAAAACTTCTGACAATCTCCCTGCAGCAATTCTTCGGATCAATTCCATTTGCCACAATCGATCTTGCGCATGCAAATACCCCAAAGCGACATAGGCATCTTTTTGATTTTGAGCGTTGATATGAGGCACACCAATGTCATCAAAATAGACAATTACCTCCTCAGAAATGTTTTTCAATTCCAATGAACCCGTATAGTTTGGTTGATAGGTTTTAGAATACAACCAAACAGAAATAAACAGCAATATTCCAAAAACAAATAGAATTCCTAAAAAACGTTTAAAAAACTTCATGAAATTTTATTTTCATCAAAGATAACCGAATTATTATTTACGGATATATAGAGTAAAATGAAAGTTAGTTTGTATTTTTGAAGTACAAATTTTTTATATGAAAAAAATCCAAATGGTTGACCTGCAAGGTCAATATCAACAAATAAAAGAAACAGTAAACGGCGCAATTGAAGGAGTTTTAAATTCTTCAGCTTATATAAATGGTCCTTTAGTACATGAATTTCAGGCAGATTTAGAAAAGTATTTAGATGTAAAACACGTAATTCCTTGTGCCAATGGAACCGATGCATTGCAAATTGCAATGATGGGTTTAGGACTAGAACAAGGGGATGAAGTGATAACAGCAGATTTTACTTTTGCAGCAACCGTTGAAGTCATTGCGTTATTAAAACTAACGCCTGTATTGGTTGATGTAGATCCAAAAACGTACAACATAGACATTGCTGCTCTAAAAAGAGCGATTACACCTAAAACAAAAGCGATTGTACCTGTTCATTTATTTGGTCAAGTAGCAAATATGGAAGCTATTATGGAGATTGCTAGCGCTCACAACCTTTTTGTAATTGAAGATAACGCGCAAGCAATTGGCGCAGATTATCGATTTAAAGACGGAAGAAAAAAGAAAGCAGGCACCATTGGAAATGTGGGTACAACCTCCTTTTTTCCATCTAAAAACTTAGGTTGTTATGGAGATGGAGGTGCCATTTTTACAAATGACGACAAACTAGCACATACTATTCGTGGCATTGTAAATCATGGAATGTACACCCGTTATTACCACGATGTCGTTGGTGTAAACTCACGTTTAGATTCGATACAAGCCGGTGTTTTAAAAGCAAAATTACCACTATTAGATACGTATTGTAACGCTAGAAGAAATGCTGCCCGTTTTTACAACAATGCTTTTGCTAGTAATCCAAATATTAGTACACCCACTACAAGTGCCTGTGGAGAAATCTGTGATTCTTGTGATTGCCATGTTTTTCATCAATATACCCTACAGATTACAAACGGCAAAAGGGATGACTTGCACAAATATTTGTTAGAAAAAGGAATTCCGAATGCAATATACTACCCTGTCGCATTGCATTCTCAAAAAGCATATGCAGCTGCTCGATATAAAGAAAGTGATTTCCCTGTAACCAATGAATTGATAAAAACAGTAATTTCTTTACCAATGCATACAGAGCTAGATAAAAAACAGTTAGAATTCATAACAGCAACAATTAACGATTTCATCAATTAAAAGATGAAAAAACAGCTTTATACTGTGGTGTACTTATAAAACGATGGGTTTGATGGTAATCATGAAGTTAGAACTAAGTATAGAAGCTGCTTAGAAAAGACAAAAATAAAGTAATTATAAAAAGAAAATCTCGCTAAAATTTAGCGAGATTTTTCATTGAAACACTTTTTTATTATTCCACAATTGAAGCGCCACTTGCAGCAACATTTCTATCTATTTTACGCATTAAACCTTGTAATACTTTACCCGGCCCAACCTCAATAAACCTTGTGCCACCGTCAGTAATCATTGCCTGAATACATTGGGTCCATCTTACAGGTGCCGTTAACTGAAGCATTAAGTTTTTCTTGATTTCATCAGGGTTTGTTACCGCAGTAGCTGTTACATTTTGGTAAACGGGACACGTAGGCTTGCTAAACTCAGTTGCTTCAATGGCAGCAGCCAATTCAGCTCTTGCTGGCTCCATCATTGGAGAATGAAATGCACCACCAACTGGCAACAGCAAAGCTCTTCTCGCTCCTTTATCAGTTAAAACTTCACAAGCTTTTTCCACCGCAGAAATTTCACCAGAAATCACCAACTGACCTGGACAATTGTAATTTGCAGCAACCACTACCCCATTAATTTCAGAACAAGTTTCTTCAACAATAGAATCCTCTAAACCTAAAACTGCTGCCATTGTAGAAGGAGCAATTTCACAAGCTTTTTGCATTGCCAAAGCGCGTTTAGAAACCAATTGCAAACCATCTTCAAAAGTCAAAACACCATTGGCAACTAATGCAGATAATTCTCCTAAAGAATGACCTGCAACCATTTCTGGTTGAAAAGAATCGCCTAAAACTTTTGCTAAAATCACAGAATGTAAAAAAATTGCTGGTTGGGTAACCTTCGTTTCTTTCAACTCTTCTGCAGTTCCTTCAAACATGATATCGGTAATTGAGAATCCTAAAATTTTGTTTGCTTTTTCAAAATATTCCTGTGCTAAGGGAGACTTTTCGTATAAATCCAATCCCATTCCTGTAAATTGTGCCCCTTGACCTGGAAAAATATATGCTTTCATATAGTATGTTTTTGTGTAACTATTTATTTAATTGCTGGCAAAAATAATCAATTTTATTGTAAAGAACTTCCTGCATAAATTTTATAGTACGTCATTGAAGCATGAAATTGCTATTCTATAGCATCACAGGACTAGCTGTACCTCAATATTTAAATTATAAAAAGCCTTCGCAAAGCTCCAGTAAACCTATTTTCAATCCTGAGTACTTCTGAGACAATTTCATGGATATAAAAATTATAGTATGAATAGGAGATTTTTTAAAAAAACGGTAGAATGCCTATTTTGTTTTAGAAATAAACCCTCAAAAATAAGTCAATTTTAAAAAGGTGAAATTTCTTGCAAAAAAAGTCAAAAGTACTTGCTAGATAAACAAATCTTATTATATTTGCACCGCTCTAGGAATTAGATATTATTATTTACTAATTAAAGCGAAAAAAGTTCTTTAAAAAATGACTGCGAAAGTAGCTCAGGGGTAGAGCATCACCTTGCCAAGGTGGGGGTCGCGGGTTCAAATCCCGTCTTTCGCTCTATTATAAAAATACCATGCTGAAGTGGTGGAATTGGTAGACACGCTGGACTTAAAATCCAGTGGTCAGTAATGGCCGTGCGGGTTCAAGTCCCGCCTTCAGTACAATAACCGTTGTTAATCGTTTGATTTTCAACGGTTTTTTGATTTTATA
>CATITK010000150.1 GCA_949545755.1 Polaribacter sejongensis
ATAGTTGGCATACTAAATTATTACTGTTTTACGTTTATAATTAAACATTGTCTCTTTTTTAAGAGTCCGCAAATGTACAATTAAATTCTAATTATTCAAATATCAGCAAGTTATTTTTTATTAATGATTTTATTTATGCTAATTTTTGTGATTTTATTTTACATTTGAACCTAATCCTTTATCCATTTTGAAGCAAAAAAAAAGCACGTATACAATCCTCTTTTTTATCTTATTTTCTTTGCAAGGAATGCTTGCACAAGATATCTCCTTACGACTTTCCGCTACTGACAAAACAGAACGTGCTATCCTAGAAAAAGTGGACTATCTCTCCGAACACAAAGACACAATTTCTTTACATTTAGAATTGGATCGGGTTGCTGATCACTTAAAAAAAATGGGGTATTTTACAAATACACTTCTTAGAATTGAAAAAGAAAATAAAAAACAAGTCGCTTTTTTCTCCTTAAATAACAAAATAGAACAGGTTGTTATTAAAGTAAATTTAACCACTGAAATTTATTTCGAAAAAACAGCCATTGAAAATGGTGTTGTCATCCTTCCTATTCATAAACTAGCACCCACGCTCTCTAGAATCTCAAGTATGCTTGACAGAGAAGGAAAATCTTTTTCTAAGGTGCAATTAAAAAATATCTTCATAAAAAATAAAACGGTATTTGCTGATTTGAAAATTACGCCCTCTAAAAAAAGAATTATTCATAAAGTCATTTTAAAAGGGTACGAAAAATTCCCAAGTTCTTATGTGAAGAATTATTTCAACATCCGACCTACCACCGTTTTTAATCAGCAAAAAATTAAAGAAATAGCTGCATCGGCTAAAAATTTACAATTCATTACAGAAATAAAACCTCCAGAAGTTTTATTCACAAAAGACTCCACCTTATTATACCTGTATTTAAGAAAAAAACACCACAATAGTTTTAATGGAATTGTGAGTTTTGCTTCCAAAGAAAATGGGGACGTTTTCTTTAATGGTAATATTGACATTCGCTTGCACAATATTTTAGATACCGGTGAGAAGTTTGAATTATTTTGGAATCGCATTGGTGAAGAAAAACAAGAATTCAAAGTAACTTCGGAAGTCCCTTATATATTCAACTCAAAATTGAGTCCCAACATCTCTTTTTCAATCTACAAACAAGACTCCACTTTTTTAAACACAAAATTTGATTCGAAGTTATTTTATCATTTCAATTCTAAAATTAAATTTGCAGCAACCTATACTTCTGAGTCCTCAGAAAACCTAGCAGAAATTATCAATAATAATATTGAAACCTATCGCAATTATTTTTTAGGAATTCAATTTCAATACCGTAAACCTAAAAATGATTTTTTTTTTAATGATCAATTTTTCTTAACAATAAACCCTACCCTTGGAAAAAGAAAAACCAATACGCGCTCTTTACCTCAATTCAAAATTGAAACCTCCGCTTCTTATCTTTGGGATTTAAATGAACGAAGCAGCATTTATGTTAAAAATAAAACAGGTTATCTAAACTCTGACTCCTTTATTGACAATGAACTTTTTAGAATTGGTGGCGCAAACAGTATCAGGGGATATAATGAACAAAGCATTTACACCAATTCCTATACTTACTTCAACCTAGAATATCGATACCTAACTTCTGAGAAATCTTATTTGTACACCATTAGTGATATAGGTCAGGCGGAAGTAAACGCTGAAAATAAAAACATTTTAGGACTTGGTCTGGGGTATTTATTTCACACACAAAAAAACCAAATTAACATTGGACTTATTGCAGGAAAAAACAATAAGAAAATTTTAATAAGAAATACGCAGCTTCTTATTCATTGGGTAAGTTACTTCTAAATATAGGAGTTAAATTAATAATTAATGAAAATGAAATATTCCAGAATGAAAAGATATCAGATATTACCCCAAGTTCTATTGCTGTTCTGCCTTCATTCCTATATACAATCAATGCTTACCTAGATACCATTAATTATGTTACAGACTGAAATATAACTACAATAGTGATTCATTTAATACTATTCTAGTTGCAACTACAACTTCATCAGGAGTCCTTCATTTTTACTAATAAAAGAGTAACCAAATAAAAATTTAAACATCTCAATGATAATTTCATTGAGATGTTTTTTGTTTACATTTGCCCCATGACAACAGAAACAAAAGAAACAACAAATATTTTTGGTATTAGAGCCATTATAGAAGCTATAGAAAGTGGTTCTACCATTAATAAAGTATACTTACAAAAAGGACTCAGGGGAGAATTGTTTTATGAACTGAATAAGTTGATTAAGACGAATAACCTTACCACAAGTATGGTTCCTGTTGAAAAATTAGACAGATTATCTAAAAACAGTAATCACCAAGGGGCGGTTGCTCAGATATCTCCTGTAGAATTTCATGATTTAGAAACACTCATTGAAAAGACGCTATCAGCTGATAAAATGCCTTTGTTTTTACTTTTAGATCAAGTATCTGATGTCCGTAATTTTGGTGCAATTATTAGAACTGCAGAATGCACAGGCGTTAATGGAATCATTATTCAAAAAAATGGATCTGCTCCTGTAAATGCTGAAACCATTAAAACATCTGCTGGTGCTGCTTTTAAAATCCCTATTTGTAAAGTAGATCACATAAAAGATGCACTGTATATATTACAAGCATCTGAAATTAAAACAGTGGCTGCTACAGAAAAAACAGAAACAGATGTTTATGACGTTGATTTGAATCAACCCATGGCAATCGTTATGGGCTCTGAACACAGAGGCGTAAATCCTTCCATATTAAAAATGGTAGATTACAAAGCAAAATTACCTTTGTTAGGTGAAATTGCATCGCTAAATGTGTCTGTTGCTTGTGGTGCTTTCTTATATGAAACTGTGAGACAGAGAATTCACTAAGCAACACTAAATTTCTAGCTCTTCATCATGTTCATTCTCCACTATTTTTGGTGGAGAAAAATTTCCTTTTTCATCAAATAAAGCATCAAATGCTGTTTTTGTAAATTGATGTGCTTCTTGTACAATTCCTTTATTCCTATAGACAATTGCAAAAATGAACCCTACGAGAAACCCAGATAAGTGCCCTTCCCAAGAAACGCCTTCTTTGATAGGCAACACGTACCAGATCATACTTCCGTATAAAAAAATGATAATTAAAGAAAGCGCCACGAGTCGGTAGTGTTTTTTAATAATTCCACTAAAAAAAACAAAACTAAATAATAAATATACAATACCACTTGCGCCAATATGATAGGAGTCTCTTGCAAATCCCCAAGTTAAAAATCCTGTGAGAAACCCTCCAAGAAGCAACACCTTGAAGGCGACTTCTTTATAAAAATAAAAAAGACTACTTAACAGCACAAACAAAGGAATCGAATTATTGAAAAGATGGCTTGTATTACTATGTATAAAATGCGTTAAAAAAACACCTCTAAAACCTACAAATGTTCTTGGAAAAACGCCGTACTTATTAAAGTTGAAGTTGAAATTAATTTCAACCCAATACAGGCTCCAAATTGCAACGACATATGCAATTGGAACTACAAAAAATGCTTTCGATATTTTTAATTCACTTTCATCTTTCATCAGCGATAAAAGTAACAAAAATAGCACCAATTACAATTTTTGCAATTTTTAACAAAAATGTTTGTTATTTTTACTGTATGAATGAACCTTTGGCAGAAAGAATTAGACCCAAAACACTTGATGATTATATTAGTCAGCAACATCTCGTTGGTAAAAATGGTGTTTTAACTAATTTGATAAAAAAAGGAATCATCCCTTCTTTAATTTTATGGGGACCTCCCGGTATTGGTAAAACTACGCTGGCTCATATTATAGCCCAAGAATCAAACAGACCTTTTTATACACTAAGTGCCATTAGTTCTGGCGTAAAAGAGGTACGGGAGATTATTGAAAAAGCAAAAAAAAGTGGCGGATTATTTACGGCAAAAAACCCAATCCTATTCATTGATGAAATTCACCGATTTAGTAAATCTCAACAAGACTCCTTATTAGCTGCGGTAGAAAAAGGCTGGGTAACCTTAATTGGTGCCACGACAGAAAACCCAAGTTTTGAGGTAATTCCTGCCCTACTCTCTCGTTGTCAGGTTTATATTTTAAACTCTTTTGATAAAAATGATTTGGTAGCACTGTTGCATAGAGCAATGGAAAATGACGTGCTTTTGGCAACCAAAAAAATTACACTGAAAGAAACCGCTGCTTTGTTGCAAGTTGCTGGTGGAGATGCAAGAAAACTTTTAAATATTTTTGAATTACTTGTAGCTACCGAAGAAGAAATTGAAATTACCAATGCCTTAGTTTTGGAAAAAATTCAAAAAAACACGGTTCGGTATGATAAAACGGGTGAGCAACATTATGATATTATTTCTGCTTTTATAAAATCGATAAGAGGGAGTGATCCTAATGGTGCTGTATACTGGTTGGCAAGAATGGTAGAAGGCGGCGAAGATGTAAAATTTATTGCACGAAGACTATTAATTGCTGCTTCTGAGGATATTGGAAATGCGAATCCTACTGCTTTGATATTGGCCAACAATACTTTTCAAGCAGCGAGTGCAATTGGGTTTCCAGAAGCTCGAATCATCCTTAGTCAATGTGCCATCTACCTCGCCAATTCACCAAAAAGCAATGCTTCTTATTTGGCGATTAATCAAGCACAAGATTTAGTAAAAAAAACGGGGGACTTGTCCATACCACTACATTTAAGAAATGCACCTACAAAATTGATGAAAGATTTAGAATATGGTAAAGACTACAAATATGCTCATAATTATGATAACAATTTTGTAGATCAGGCGTTTTTGCCAGATGAAATTTCCGGAACAAAACTGTATGAACCTGGAAATAATACTAGAGAAAATAATTTTAGAGAAATCTTAAAAAACAGATGGAAGAACAGATATGATTACTAAAACTTAACCCTGTATTGTTTTACTACTAACTGCTCATTTTCATAATATTCCACAACCCAGATATTTTTATCCTGATACATAATTCCATTTTTATCTTTGATGATAAAAACATCTTTACGCTTCGTTGCGAATACATCAAAAATAATAGCTGAAGTTGTATTTACCAATTGAAATCCATTTACTATTTCTTGCGCATACAATGTTTCAACTTGAACTGAAGGAATTACATCTTTTTGAACAGGGGTAGCTTCTTTCATCGCTGGCGCAATAGGAAGCGTCACAATTTCACTTAAGGACGTGACAACTTCAGTATTTGTATTTTCTTTTTTAGGAGTGAATTCATACGCTAAATCGTCCATAGAACTATAGGCGTTCCTGATCGCTTCATGATATGATTTTTTGAAATCTTTCTCTTTACTTTTACCCATTGCAGAAGTATACAAAATAGTGCCATGACAATCTTTTAATTCAATTCTATTCTTTACCATAAACAAATTAGAGTCATCTATAAGTTTCGCTGTTAAAGCGAGACACCTATTAAAGAATAATTCTTCAGGAATATTTTTGTCAGTATTTAAAAAAACAACAAACCCTTTTTTTGCCAATAAAAACTTTGTCAAAGAACTTGTTTGATACTGATCCGATTTCTTTAAAAATTCAAATTTTTCTGGAACAAGTATGTATTTATAATTATTTATTTTTTCTTGTTGGCTGCATAATGAAAATGTTATTAAGAAAATAAACATTGATGCTACTTTTTTCATGAAATCCCAAAGCGTGTGATCTAAATCGAAAAATACGTGTTTTATATTCATTTGCTAAAAATAGAAAATATTAGGTAACAAACCCTTTTACTTATTATATTTGTTGCAATATTTTAATTTTAATTTTTGAATAAAAAACTTCATATTCTCTTTCTTTGTGGCTGGTACCCTTCTAGGGTATTACCAAACAATGGAGATTTTATTCAACGACACGCAGAAGCTGTTACTTTAAAACATACTGTTTCTGTTTTACATATTGTTTCTGATGAAAATTGTATTAAAAAAATTGAAATCGATTCTAAAGAAATAAATGGAGTTAAAACTTATATTGGGTATATAAAAAAAACAAGTAATTCAATTTTAAAATTTATAAGGTTTTGGAGAGCTTACTTAATTTTGCTTAAAAAAATTGACCGTTATGATGTTGTACATTTAAATGAAACATTTCCTTTTGGTTTATTCGCTTTACATTTAAAATGGTTTCAAAAAAAAGTTTTTATAATTTCTGAGCATTGGACTGGTTATTACTTTCCTCAATCTAAAAATATTAATTTTTTAAAGCACTTCATTTGTAAAAATATTTTAAAAAACGCTTCTTTTATTTGTCCTGTTAGTAATAGTTTAAAAAAAGAAATGGAAAACTTAGGTTTCACAGGGAATTACAAAATAATACCAAATGTGATTGACGCTTCTTTATTTATTCCTTCAAAAAAAACAGAAAAAAATTATACTATCATACATGTTTCTAGTCTTTTAGATAAACACAAAAACATTTCTGGAATGTTAAAAGTTGCAAAAGAACTAGAAAAAATTATTACAACTTTTACCTGGAAATTTATTGGTGGAAACAAAAGTAAATATGAGGCTTTAATTAAAGAGTTAAATTTTACTACCGCAAAAATAGAATTCATAAATCATATTTCTCATAAAAAATTAATTACGCATATACAAAGTTCTAATCTCTTTGTTTCTTTTAGTAATTATGAAACTTTTGGTATTGTAATGATGGAAGCCCTTTCATGTGGAATTCCAGTAATTTCTACAAATACAGGTATTTTAAGTGAATTAATACCAAACGATTTCTTTAGCATTATTCCAATAAAAGATGAAAAAAAACTACTAAATGAAATTTTAAAAAAACACAATACAAATAAAGAATTAGAAAAAAATAAAATGCATAATTTTGTAGCACAAAATTATACGAAAGAAGTAATTGCTAATCAGTTTTCAAAGATGTATTTTAAAGCTTTAAATAACAATTATTAATGCTTATAAAGTCATACATACAAAATTTCTTAAATAGATCTGGCGGTCACGTTTTTTTAGCAACGTTTTTTTCTAGATTGTTTTCTTTTTTGGCTTCTTGGTTTGCTATTCAATTTGTGCCAAACAATGAATTAGGCATTGTGTTATTTGCCTATAATATTATTGCTTTTTTAATACCATTTGCTGATCTTGGATTACACCAAAGTTTAATTAGATATGGTGCTTTATTAAAAACAACAGAAGAAAAAAATAATTTATTTATATATGTTTTTAAAAAAGGGTTTTTAATTTCTGTTTGCTTTGTAGCTGCTACAATTATTTTTGCTTTATTGTTCCCTTTTCAATTTAATAAAACTGGTATTTATTTAGCTTTTTTAGCGCTGGTTTTAGTTCCCGATTTTATTATGCAGATCATTAAAATTCAATTTAGACTTCAACATAAAAACAAATTATTCTCTTGTGTAGAGATTCTTAACAGTACTTTTTTAGTTTTATTTGTGCTAATTTTAAGTTATTTTTACAAAGAAAACGGTTATGTAACTGCTATAGTCATTGCTCCTTTAATTACCTCTTTGTTTTTTATAAAAAAGACAGCCATTAATTTATCTTTTAAAGTAAAACCAAGTATTGTAGATTTCTCCTTCTGGAAGTATGGCTTTTATTCTGGATTAACAAGTGTAGTTTCTAGTCTTTTATTTGTAATTGATATTCTGTTAATCGGACACTTATTAAACGATCCAGAATCAGTGACTTCCTATAAGTACATATCAATTATACCATTAAGCGTTTTATTTTTACCTAGAATGTTTATTGCTACTGATTTTGTTTTTTTTACAGAAAAAATTAGCGACAAGAAATACATTTTTAACTATATCAAAAGTTACATGACTTTTTTCACTTTAGTAAGCATTTTATATTTTGCTTTTTTTTGTTTTTTTAGCGAAATTACTTTAGGATTAATTGATAAAAGTCTAGTTAAATATTCAAATAGTTTTTTAATTTTATCTTTTGGTGCCTGTGGAATTTTAATTCTTAGAGGTTTGTTTGGTAATTTACTCTCTTCAATTGGTAGAATGGAAATAAATTATTACATAAATAGTTTAGCAATTCTAATAAATATAATTAGTAATTATTATTTAATACCAATTTACGGAATTAAAGGAGCAGCAATTACCTCCGCTTTTTTAATGTGGTTTACAGGAATTTTCTCTACAATTTGGTTTCTATATCTATATAAAAAATTACTTCTTAAAAAGTCTTAATAGAAAAGGTAAATTATTATATTTTATTTGTTGATATTCTTTCGTTTTTGCTCCAAAACTCAAAAAATAATTTGCAATTGATTTCATTGAAGAGCCACCAAAATTAAAGGTATTATAATTTTTTTCATATTTAAAAATAGCTCTATCTATTAAAAAAGTGTTTGACCCGTTATTCCTATTTTTAAAGTCTGTAGATGACACTAAAATAGTAATTGTATTTTTATGTTTTAGAAAAAAACCAGAAGCTAACAACTTATTTTCTACATTATAAATAGAAAGTATTTGTCCTACTTTTTTTTGAATACAAACTTTCATTACGCTTTCTAAATTTTCATAATCTTTTTCAAGAATACTAGATGTTCTCACACCAACATTATTTTTAAATAGACTAATTAAATTAACAGGGTTGTCATTCCATTTTTCAATTAAATCTAGGTTTTTAGCCTTTCGAATATCCTTTTTTCTATCCTTTCTATATTGATTTGAAATAAAGTCATAGTCGTTATCTAAATATAATAATTGACATTGTTTTCGAACTAAGTAACCTTTATTAGATAATAGTTCATTATCAGTATTCAACCTAGACTCTACAAATCTAAATTTCTCAAAAAGTAGTTTTATAAATGGTTCTAAATTTGTTTTTTTATCAGAAGAAAAAATGCCAAATTCTAAAAGCCAAAAAGGTGGATAAACATATTTAATCCCGTATTTATTTCGCCAAGGAATTGGCATAACAGCCTCATAATCCCCTGAAACTAAAACATCCCAATTATCGGCAACAATATCTAAATACCAAGAAAATGCATATACCCTACTTTGTAACGAATTTTCTATAC
>CATITK010000151.1 GCA_949545755.1 Polaribacter sejongensis
AATACAGGTTCTATATTTTCCAATTCTTTTGAAGTTCCTAATCTATGAGCATCAAAAAATAAATTATCTAATAATTGAATTTCTTCTTGTGAATTAAAATAAGTCTGATAACCAACATTACTATAGTTAAACAGGTTATTTGGTTCTTGCATAATAATTTTACTCAAATAAGACTGTGATGATAATTCATCATCCAAATGACCTAAATCAAAACGACTATCTACGGCTGCAATATTAACGGTTTGTTCTAGAGAATCATAAGCTCTGTAATTTACATAAGTGATATCTTGACCTCCACCAATAATAATTGGGATAATATTCTCCTTAAGTAAATCGGTTATGATTTCTGAAGTTGCAAAATAAGTGTCAGCAACTGTATTTCCCTTTAAAACATTACCTAGATCAGCAATTTCAACATCCCATTCCCCAGGAAATAATCCGTATAATTTTTTTCGAATTAGATGCAAATTTTCTCCGCAACCAGTGTTTTTTACTGAGCTTCTGTCTTCTTGAACTCCTAAAATTGCAATTTTAACATTTTCTAAACTAGGAAAACCTTCTTGTTGTGAATGTAGTCTGATTTTTTTACCCAAACACAAATTCGGTTGTGGCACTAAATATGCTACAACCGATTCTTTTATAGGGGTTAAAAAATCTTGGTTCATTTTTTTTTTTTAAACGCAATATAATGAATCCCTACTTCTTTTTAGCGGTTTTCTTTACAGGCTTTTTTCTTTTTGTAACTTTTTTCTTTGGGCTCTTTGCTTCAATCATCTTTATTGCCTCTTCTTTAGATAGTTTTTCTATTTCTGTTGTCTTAGGTAATTCTATCTTAATTTTACCTTTTAAGACATTAAACCTACCCCATCTTGCTTTTTCAACACGAACCCCAACGTCTTCCCAATTATGGATGACTTTATCTATTTCTTTCTGTTTTTTAATTTCAATTAATTCGATAATATCGTCGTCTGATAGCGTGTCAAAATCGTATTTCTTACTTACATTGATAAAAATAGAATTCCATTTTATAAAAGGCCCAAAACGTCCAACCCCCTTCTGTACCGGTAGTTCTTCATAATGATAAATTGGAGCATCTGCTTTTTGTTTTGCAACAATTAATACTTCTGCTCTTGGCAAATCTACCTCCATTGGGTTTTCTCCTTTATCAAGAGAAACAAACATAGCTCCAAAACGAATATAGGGACCAAAACGACCGTTAGAAACAATCACTTCTTCACCTTCATAAGTCCCTAATGTTTTTGGCAACAAGAACAATTCTAATGCTTGCTCCATAGAAATAGTTCCTAAATTCTGTTCTTTATTTAAACTTGCAAACTGCTTCTCTTCATCTTCTGGCGCTCCAATTTGTGCAATAGGACCAAATTTACCAAGGCGAACTAAAACGGTCTTTCCAGACTCGGGATGTTTTCCTAAAATACGTTCTCCACTTTCTCTTTCTGCATTTTCTTTAACATCCTCTACAGTATCATGAAACTTCGTGTAGAAACCTTTTATCATTTCTATCCAATTTTCATCTCCTTCCGATATATCGTCAAAAGAACTTTCTACTTTAGCCGTAAATCCAAAATCTAAAATATTAGAAAAGTTAGCAACTAAAAAGTCGTTTACTATATTTCCAATATCTGTGGGAATTAATTTATTTTTATCTGAACCTGTCTTCTCTGTAAATATTTGACTTTTTACAACTCCTTCAGATAAAGTTATTTGCTCATAATCCCTTTCTATACCTTCATTTTGACCTTTCTCAACATACCCTCTTTTTTGGACTGTAGAAATTGTTGGTGCATAGGTAGAGGGTCTCCCAATTCCTAATTCTTCTAATTGCTTTACCAAAGAAGCTTCTGTAAAACGATAAGGAGGACTTGTAAATCTTTGGGTTGCGTTTATAAAAGTATAAACTAAATTTTCACCAACTTTTAAATTTGGTAGCATTCCTGCTTGCTCTTCATCTTCATCATCATTGCCTTCTAAATATACTTTTAAGAAACCTTCAAACTTTATCATTTCACCATTTGCAGTAAAAATTTTTGAATTTTCAGAATTAGCTATCTTAAAATTGGTTCTTTCTAACTGAGCATCACTCATTTGAGAAGCCAGCGTTCTTTTCCAAATTAAATCATACAATCTAGTTTGATCATATTCAATATCAACAGAATGCATTTTCATGTTTGTAGGACGAATAGCCTCATGTGCTTCCTGAGCACCTTTAGACTTTGTTTTAAAAACACGTTGCTTGCTATATTCTTTTCCATAATAATTAGTAATCTCTTCTTCGGCAGCATTTCTTGCGTCCAAAGAAAGATTTAAACTATCGGTCCTCATGTAGGTAATGAGTCCCGCCTCATACAAACGTTGAGCAACTTGCATTGTTTTTGCTACAGGATAGCCTAATTTTCGAGAGGCTTCCTGTTGTAATGTTGATGTTGTAAACGGTGCTGCTGGAGACTTTTTTGCTGGCTTTTTAGTTAACTCAGCGATTGAAAAATTAGCATTTGAACACGATTTCAAGAAATCTTCCGCCGCTTTTTTAGAATCAAAATTTTTAGGAATTAAAGCCTTAAATGTTTTCCCTTCATTATTAGAAAAGGCCGCAATTACTTTATAATGTGTAGCTGTTTTAAATTCGTGAATGCTTCTTTCTTTTTCAACAATCAAACGAACAGCAACAGATTGTACTCTTCCAGCAGACAAACCTCCTTTTACTTTTCTCCACAAAACGGGTGATAATTCATACCCAACAAGTCTATCTAAAACTCTACGCGCTTGTTGCGCATTCACCATATTGTAATCTATATTTCTCGGATTCTCTACTGCTTTTAAAATTGCTTTTTTAGTAATTTCATGAAAAACAATACGTTTTGTGTTTTCATCTTTTAAGTTTAATTGTTCTTTTAAATGCCAAGCAATAGCTTCTCCCTCTCGATCCTCATCACTAGCTAACCAGACAGTATCTGCCTTTTTTGCTAAAGACTTTAGTTTTTTAACAATGGATTTTTTATCGTCAGAAACAATATATTTTGGACTAAAATCTCCTGTTACATTGATTCCTAATTCTTTGGATGGTAAGTCTGCAATATGTCCATAACTTGATTCAACTTGAAAATCTTTTCCAAGAAATTTTTCAATGGTTTTTGCCTTTGCTGGTGACTCTACAATTACTAAATTTTTTGCCATTTATCTTTCTTTTGCAATCTAAAACGCTTTAAAAACACACTTTTTAAGATTGCAAAAGTAATCAGTTTTTCTTTAAAAAAAATTTTTTCTTTGACTTTCAACAAATAATTAACATAATTACTCGCTTATTTTTTCTGCCAACTTGTCATAAAAATTCAAAATTGATTGTATCTTTGTACACCTTCAAATGATAAATTGATAGATGGAACACATAGAAAAAGTCCTAGATGAAAAAATACAAGGAAAAGCGCTTGTAACCAAAAACAAAAAGGATAATACTAAAAAATTATTCATAGAAAGCTATGGCTGCCAGATGAATATGAATGATAGTGAAATTGTAGCTGCTATTTTAGACAAAGAAGGTTACAATACAACTCAAATTCTTGAAGAAGCAGATTTAGTACTTGTAAACACATGCTCCATAAGAGAGAAAGCAGAAACCACCGTTCGTAAAAGATTACAGAAATACAATGCTGTAAAAAAAATAAATAAAAACATGAAAGTAGGCGTTTTGGGCTGTATGGCCGAACGTTTAAAAGAAAAGTTTTTAGAAGAAGAAAAAATAGTTGATTTAGTTGTTGGTCCAGATGCATACAAGGACATTCCTAATTTACTCGAAGAAGTACATCAAGGTAGAGATGCTGTAAACGTTATTTTATCGAAAGAAGAAACCTACGGAGATATTTCTCCTGTAAGATTAAATTCCAATGGAGTTACCGCTTTTGTTTCAATTACAAGGGGTTGTGACAATATGTGTACTTTTTGTGTAGTTCCTTTCACTCGTGGACGTGAAAGAAGTAGAGATCCCAAAAGCATTTTGAATGAAATTCAATCTATGGTTGATAAAAACTACAAAGAAATTACACTTCTTGGACAAAATGTAGATAGTTTTTTATGGTTTGGTGGCGGCTTAAAAAAAGATTTTAAGAAAGCATCAGAAATGGCGCAAGCAACTGCTGTAGATTTTGCGCAGTTGTTAGATAGGTGTGCTACAGAATTTCCAAAAACACGTTTTCGTTTTTCTACATCTAACCCGCAAGATATGAGTTTGGATGTCATTCATACCATGGCAAAACACAAAAACATTTGTAAGTACCTTCATTTGCCTGTTCAAAGTGGAAGTAATGCAATGTTAAAAGCCATGAACAGACAACATACCCGAGAAGAATATATGGAATTAATAGACAATATCTACAAAATCATTCCAGAAATGTCTTTATCACAGGATATGATTGTTGGTTTTTGTGGAGAAACAGAAGAAGACCATAAAGATACCTTAGCATTAATGGACTATGTAAAGTATGATTTCGGTTTTATGTTTACCTATTCTGAAAGACCAGGAACTTTGGCTGGCAATAAAATGGTAGACGACGTTCCTCATGCTATAAAGAAACGCAGACTGCAAGAAGTGATCGATTTACAACAAGAACATGCTTTATACAGAACTGAAGAACATTTAGGCAAAACGGAAGAATTTTTAATTGAAGGAACTTCTAAGAAAAATCCAAATGAATGGAAAGGAAGAAACACACAAAACACGGTAGCTGTCTTTGCAAAAGGTGATTATAAATTAGGTGATTTTGTAAATGTAAAAATTGAAGATTGCACATCAGCAACCCTGAAAGGTACAGTTGTTGGATATTCTGATAATAATTAAAAAAATCAAGAGACAGAACGCCTGAGTCTCAAATAAAAAAAATCCTGATTCAAAAAAGAAAAAATGGAAAACTTACAAACATTAAAACAACGCTTTGGAATCATCGGTAACGATATTCATTTGAATCGTGCTTTGGAAAAATCAGTTAGAGTCGCGCCTACAGATATTTCTGTATTAGTCACAGGTGAAAGTGGCGTTGGTAAAGAAAATATTCCTAAAATAATTCATTCACTTTCACATAGAAAACACGCAAAATATATTGCTGTAAACTGTGGTGCAATTCCGGAAGGAACTATTGATAGTGAGCTGTTTGGTCATGAGAAAGGTTCTTTTACTGGAGCAACACAAGACCGAAAAGGCTACTTTGAAGTTGCTGATGGAGGAACCATTTTTTTAGATGAAGTTGGAGAATTGCCATTAACAACTCAAGTACGTTTATTACGTGTTTTAGAAAATGGCGAATTTATAAAAGTAGGTTCCTCTAAAACGCAAAAAACCGATGTTAGAATTGTTGCAGCTACAAACGTAAACATGCAACTTGCAATAGAAAAAGAGCGTTTTAGAGAAGATTTATATTACAGATTAAGTACTGTAGAAATTCATTTACCAGCATTAAGAGAACGAAATGAAGATATTCATTTATTATTCAGAAAATTTGCTTCAGATTTTGCTCAGAAGTACAGAATACCATCCATTAGATTAGATGAAAATGCTATAAATGTGTTATTAAATTATCGTTTTCCAGGAAATATTCGTCAGCTTAAAAATTTAGCTGAACAAATTTCTGTTATTGAAGAAAGTAGAATTATTACTGGCTCTAAATTACAACAATATTTACCTAACAAAAGCAATTTTCCTGCTGTTATTGGCGGCAAAAAAGAAAATGATTTTTCTACTGAACGTGATATCATGTATAAGATTTTATTTGATATGCGCAATGATATCAATGATTTAAAGAAATTGACATTAGACTTAATGAAGAGTGGAAATGTAGAAAAGGTGCAAGAAGAACATCATCAATTAATTGAAAAGATGTACGAAAACAAAGACACACAAGAACACAATGTGGAAGTTTTAAATCTTCCACAGAATTCATCTGTAGAAAAAAATTATGCTTTTATTGAGACAATAGAAGAAGACGAATCTTTATCTTTACAAGATAAAGAAATAGAAATGATTAAAAAATCTTTAGAAAAAAACCTCAATAAACGGAAGTTAGCTGCACAAGAATTAGGTATTTCAGAAAGAACTTTATACCGAAAAATTAAACAATATGATTTGTAGTGAATTGTCTCCTTGTTTAATCGGGGGTTTCATTAAAAATCACAAGAAACAACAACTTTTTTTTTAATAATGAAAAAACTTATAAACATAGCGCTCATTTCCATTAGCTCAGTACTATTAGCTGCTTGCGGTGCTTACTCCTTTACTGGAGGGAGTACAGGAGATGCAAAAACATTGCAGATAGACTTTTTCCAAAACCAAGCATCATTAATAGAACCGACATTAAGTCAGCGCTTTACACAGGATTTAATAGATTTATTTACACGACAAACCAATTTAACAGCTGTAACATCGAATGGTGATTTATACTTTAGTGGTGAAATTACGGGCTACAGAATTACTCCAATGAGTGCAACTGCACAACAAACTGCAGCACAAAATAGACTTACAGTGACGGTCAATGTTCGCTTTGTAAATAAATTAATTGAAAAGGACGATTTTGAAAAACAATTTTCTTTTTATTCAGATTTTGCTGCAAATGCACAACTTAGTGGTGGGGTTTTAGAATCTGCACTAGACGAAATTCTAGTAAGGATTACCCAAGATATATTTAACGCTTCAGTCGCAAAATGGTAGTTTCAAAGTTTATAAGCATTTTAGAAAAGAAACAAGATATTCAGCAGCTAGAAACTGTTGAGTTAAAATCTATTATTGAAGAATATCCTTACTTTCAAGCTGCAAGAGCTTTGTATTTAAAAGGGTTAAAAAATCAAGAGAGTTTTAAATACAATAATGAATTAAAAATAACTGCCTCCAATACAACAGATAGGACTGTTTTATTCAATTATATAAGCAGCAACGATTTCAACAATAAAAAAGCAGCAATTCATCAACAGATATCTGAAAAAATTTTAAAGGAAAAACAATCAGAAGCAGCTTCTAAAACAACCACAAAAGAGGTAATAACAGCTACATTAGAGATTGGTAAACCGATTTCGTTTTCAACGACGGAAAATCACTCCTTCAATCAATGGCTGCAGCTTTCAACCCAAAAATTAATTCATAGAAAGGTAGAAAAACCGATTGCAAAGAATGTCTTAATTAATAAATTTATTGAGAATAACCCTAAAATTAAACGGTTAGAAAAAGATAAAATAATTGCTGTTCCTGTTGCAAAAAACGAACAAGATTCGTTCTTAATGACAGAAACTTTAGCAAAAGTATATTTAGAACAAAAAAAGTATGGGAACGCAATACAAGCTTATCGAATTTTAAGTTTGAAATATCCAGAAAAAAGTGGTTTATTTGCAGACCAGATTAAAAGAATACAAATTTTACAAAAAAATAAATCATGAGTTATACAGCATTTTTAATTCTAATTTTGATTGTAGCCATTATATTAATATTAATAGTGATGGTACAAAACCCTAAAGGTGGAGGATTATCTTCTTCTTTTGGCGGTGGCGGTGGACAATCTTTAGGGGGCGTTCAAAACACAAACAACTTTTTAGACAGAACCACATGGACTTTAGCAATTGCTATGTTTGCATTAATTTTATTAGCAAATTTTGCAATTCCAAGAAACGGAGACAACAACTTTAAGTTAGACAAAACTTTAGAAGGCATTGAATCAACAGTTCCTGTTGAAACAACTCCTTCAACTAACGATAGTTTAAAATAAAAAACCGAACTTGACAAAAGTATGAAACACTCATTCTTTAGACAGTATCTCTTTTTTTGAGTTTGGACTTTAAAAAATGCCAATGTGAATGACACGTTGGCATTTTTTTATACTTATAATGAAATCTATAACTTCATTTATTGAAAAATTGTCAGTTATAAAATGATGGCATAATTTCTGACTCTTTAGTTATCGTAAGAATAATTTAATTCATCTAAAAATAAAAAATGGGAATAAATATTAAACCGCTAGCAGACAGAGTTCTTGTAGAGCCTGCTCCAGCAGAAACAAAAACAGCTTCTGGATTAATTATACCAGACAACGCAAAGGAAAAACCTCAAAAAGGAACTGTTGTTGCGATAGGAAATGGCAAAATTGATGAACCGTTAACTGTAAAAGTTGGAGATACTGTTTTATATAGTAAATATGGTGGAACTGATTTAAAGTTAGAAGGAAAAGATTATTTAATGATGCGTGAAAGCGACATTTTAGCGATTATCTAAAAAAATATTCAGTTTTAAGTTGCATTATTCAGTAGTAACAGTTAAACGAATAGACAATTAAACAATTAAACATTATAGAAAATGGCAAAAGATATAAAATTTGATATTGAAGCAAGAGACGGCTTAAAGCGAGGAGTTGATGCTTTAGCAAACGCCGTAAAAGTAACCTTGGGTCCTAAAGGAAGAAACGTAATTATTTCTAAATCTTTTGGTGCACCAACAGTAACCAAAGATGGTGTTTCTGTAGCAAAAGAAGTTGAGTTAGAAAATGAGCTTGAAAACATGGGTGCTCAAATGGTAAAAGAAGTTGCTTCTAAAACCAATGATTTAGCTGGTGATGGAACTACAACTGCAACTGTTTTAGCGCAAGCAATTGTGAAAGAAGGGTTAAAAAACGTTGCTGCAGGCGCTAATCCCATGGATTTAAAAAGAGGAATTGACAAAGCTGTTATCGCAATTGTTGCAGACTTAGAAAAACAAGCTCAAAAAGTTGGAAATTCTTCAGAAAAAATAAATCAAGTTGCAGCAATTTCTGCAAACAATGACAGTACTATTGGAGAGTTAATTGCAAAAGCTTTTACCAAAGTTGGTAAGGAAGGGGTTATTACTGTTGAGGAAGCAAAAGGAATGGAAACCTATGTAGACGTTGTGGAAGGAATGCAATTTGACAGAGGATATTTGTCTCCTTATTTTGTTACAGATGCAGATAAAATGATTGCAGATCTAGAAAATCCATATATTTTATTATTTGACAAAAAGATTTCTAACTTACAAGAAATTCTTCCAATTTTAGAACCTGTTTCACAAGCTGGAAGGCCTTTATTAATTATTGCGGAAGATGTAGATGGACAAGCATTAGCAACTTTGGTTGTTAATAAATTACGTGGCGGATTAAAAATTGCTGCTGTAAAAGCACCAGGTTTTGGAGATAGAAGAAAAGCAATGCTAGAAGACATCGCAATTTTAACTGGAGGAACCGTTATTTCTGAAGAAAGAGGATTCTCATTAGAAAATGCTACTTTAGATTTATTAGGAACTGCAGAAACGATTACTGTAGACAAAGACAATACTACAATTGTAAATGGCGCTGGAAAAGCGGATGTTATTAAAGCAAGAGTAAATCAAATTAAAACGCAGATTGAAACTACAACTTCAGATTACGACAAAGAAAAACTACAAGAACGTTTAGCGAAGTTAGCGGGTGGTGTTGCCGTTTTATATGTCGGTGCTGCCTCTGAAGTAGAAATGAAAGAAAAGAAAGATCGAGTTGATGATGCTTTACATGCAACGAGAGCTGCTGTTGAAGAAGGTATTGTTGCTGGTGGTGGTGTTGCTTTAGTTCGTGCTAAAAAAGTTTTGACAAAAATCACTACTGAAAACTTAGATGAAACAACGGGAGTACAAATTATTAATAAAGCGATTGAAGCTCCATTAAGAATTATTGTAGAGAATGCTGGAGGAGAAGGATCAGTTGTGTTAAATAAAGTCTTGGAAGGTAAAAAAGACTATGGTTACGATGCAAAATCTGATGCGTATGTAGATATGTTAGAAGCAGGTATTATAGACCCTAAAAAAGTAACACGTGTCGCTTTAGAAAATGCAGCTTCTGTTGCTGGAATGATTCTTACAACTGAATGTGCTTTGATTGACATTAAAGAAGATACTGCTGCTGGAGGAATGCCTCCAATGGGTGGTGGTGGAATGCCAGGAATGATGTAATCGAAAATTAAATTACATAGAAAAATGACTTACGTATACTTTTAAATATTGGTTTGTTATTCTTCATAAAACATAAAAAATCCGTTAGAAATTTCTAACGGATTTTTTAATTCTATAAATTTATTATCTTAAATCAGTTTAAAAATCATAACAACCGCCATTATCATCATTATTGAGTTTTCAATAAAAGTTGCTTTAGTCATTGGTAAGTTTAAGACAGCACCCAAACAAGCACATTTAATTACTTTTTTATCTAATAAAGACTTCGTAACACCAATTGTTGTAATACCTAAAATAACCAGAGTTATTATCAATGCTAATAAAATCTGAAATCGTATTAAAAAGAAAACTCCCAAAATCAATTCTAAAAAGGGATATACAAAACCATATTTAGGAATTACTTTTGCTAGTGGATCATACATTTGAAAACTCATAGTAAACCCATCAACATCTAGTAATTTAAAAAAACTAAAAACCACATAAAATAACCCCATAAAAGTCATCATAAATTCTGACGTATTCCAAGGGTTTCTATTTATTAAAATAGCAGCAGTTGTTATGAAACCAAAAATTAAAAACAAAGGAAATAATTGCTGTCCCTCAGGTTTTTCTTCTTCAAAATCTAGTGTAGGAATTTGTTTTTTTGTTTTCTTTTCTGTGATAGAAAATTTCCTTGATAATGCACTTTGTAATTTCTCCAAAAAAACATCACTTTCTAACTCAATTGTTGCTTGTTCGTTTTCTAAATCTACTTTTATACTTTTTACTTCTTTTAGATCAGAAATTGATTTTTCAATTGAACTTTTACAACCATTACAAGTCATTCCAGAAATAGAATAAACGTATTTCATATTCGTTATTTTTTTAAGTCTTTTTGTCCTTCCTTAGTGATCTAATACAATTACTTCATCTCTATATCTGCAACATGGATGTACTGTTTTGTATGCCTCAGTAGTTGCAACTATTTTTTTATCTTCTAATCCAACTACATCATGCCCCACTTTTAAAATACTGCTTTGAATCATTGCAACAGTTGTTTTTCGACTATCTATAATTAGATTTAGTTGATGTGATTTCACATCCCAGAGAGCAAATTTCACACCTTTAGATTTTAAAGCAGCCGTTTCTATACGTTTTTTACACATACCACAGATACCATCTACTTCAAAAGTAACTTTAGTGTTTTTATCCTCTTTTGTTTCTTGTGATTGAAGTGAAAACCCAATCATTATCATACTGAATATAATTATTACTTTTTTCATTATATCAAATTATTAATTATTATACATACTGCCCCTATTAAGGTTACTTAATTTTAAATCGCAACCCCATATAAAACGTTCTACCAAAAATAGGTGCATAGACAATTGTACTCTCAAAATTGGTTCCAAAAGGGTCATCACTGGCTAAAATAGGATTTTTTTGTTTCACATTGGTACTATTTTCCACGCCAAAATACATTTCAAACTTTTTAGAAAATACTTTTGTAATTTGAGAATTTAATAATTGATACGCTTTTACGTATTCTGGTAGTTGATACTGAACAGGATTATTGGCGGTATTTGGCAGTCGCTGTTTACCAATACTATTAAAAGTAATATCAAATTTCCAATACGCAGTAGTTTCTTCTGCAGTAGTTTCATAAGAAAAATTAGCAAAAAAACGAGTTTGTGGCTGGATTGATTTTTGCAAATTACCACTTTTATAATCCGTAGAAATATCGAAATATTTATAAGCTGTTCTTAGATTAAAATTTGCTGCAAGATTGTAATCGACTTCCAACTGAAAACTATTAGCAATACTTTTTCCATCTAAATCATAGAAAGAAATTTCTTGTGAATTTTCCCAATCTACCACAACTTTATTTTGGAAATCTGTCTGGTAAAAATCTAAGGTAATAGCCCCTTTTCTCTCGAAAAAATTAAATTTCTGCATATAAGAAACTCCATAATTCCATGCAATTTCGGGATTTAATCCATATATATTTCCACCAACATCATCAATATTTATCTGTCTTGAACTTGCAAATAATTGTTGATTTTCAGCAAAAACATTGGCACTTCTTTTTCCTCTTCCTAAAGAAGCTCTAAAAACACTATTTTGCCATGGAACATATCTCAAATGAAGCCGTGGGGTTAAAAAAGTACCTAATAAATTATGAGTATCTATCCGGAGACCCGCTGTAAAACTAAGATTATCTAAATTATCAAACTCATATTCAAAGAAAGCTCCTAAAGAGTTTTCTTTTCTGTCGAAATTTTCATCAAAATTATTGGTCTTTGCAGACTCATTATATTTATCATAAGTAAAACTAACTCCTGTTTTAAATTTATTTCTTGTATTACCAATAATTGAATTAAATAAGAGATTAGAATAGATACTTTCGTGAACTATATCATAAACATTTAACCCAAAATAAGAGTCTTGTTGATGATGGCTATAGGCTACTTGAAAACCAGTACTTTGAAAAGGTTTTTCTGGAAAAACGTGACCTAATTTTGCTGAAGTTTCAAAACGTCTTGTATCGATTTCACTTCCCCAAAAAACGTTCTTTCCTTTATCTGTTTCAGGATTAAAATTAAGTTCACCAGTTTGCTTTTCATCATTTAAAAAGCGAACATTTATAAAACTTACCCAACCCTTTTCAGCATCTGTATATTGCCAACGATTCATTACATTCACTTGTTTCGCAAGTGGATTGTCAAGAAAATTATCCTTGTTGTTATCAAATTTTTCTCCTCTATAATTCCCATGAACATAAAGACCTGACTGCCATTTATCTGAGATTCTTTGATTAAAATGCGTATTTAACTCAAGTCGTCCATTGAAAGAAGAATAGGTGTTTAAAAAGAATTTATTATCAGAAAAAGGCTTTACCAATTCAGCATTAATTTGCCCTGAAATACTTTCATAACCATTAACAACACTTCCTGCTCCTTTTGTAATTTGAATACTTTCGACCCAAGTTCCAGGTGTAAAAGTGAGCCCAAAAACTTGTGAAGCACCTCTTACAGAAGGTATGTTCTCTTGGGAGATTAACAAATAAGGACTTGTTAAACCTAACATTTGTATTTGTTTTGTACCTGTCAAAGCATCTGAAAAGCTAACATCTATAGAAGGGTTTGTTTCAAAGCTTTCTGCCAAGTTACAGCAAGCTGCTTTTAATAATTCCTCAGCATTAACCGTAAACATATTAGCGGTTGATAAGAATGATTTATAAGTGGCCTTCTTTTTAATTTTAAGAATCACTTCATTCAAGTCACCTTCTTCTGTTAACAAATGATGAATGGGCTTCAAATTTTTAATAGTAATCGTATCTGTTTTATAACCTAAATAACTAACAACTAACTTGCTGTATTTTTTTTTATAAGGCACTGAAAACCATCCTTTTGAATTTGTAACTGCACTAACATTTGTGTTTAACCAATGTACACTTGCTCCTGCTACTCCTAAATTATCTTTAGGGTTGTTTTTATCCATAATCATTCCTTTAAAAGTAGTTTGAGAAAAGAGAAGAATTGGGATAAAAAGTAAAAAATTAATTGCTATTATTTTTTTCATTGTTTTTGATTTTAATAATTATACATTTAGGTTTCTTTTTTTTGAAAAGAAACTTCCTTGAAATAAAAATTATAAAATCAAATTAAAAAAGATTGGTATAAAACCTGATAATTTACAGGTAAATCAGGTAAATAAGGGTTTTTAAAACTCGTTTTACTTGATTTATTTTCGACAAATAAATCAGTATAAGAAATGTAAAAAGAAACTAGAAATTGTTCTTTTGAAAAATTAAGATCATCACTTTGAATCTGTTGTAATTCATCTTGACCTTCCATATAATGAACTTCATCTTTACAGCAATTTTTCTTTTTTGCTGACCGCTTTTCCATGTCCATTCCGCAAGTATCAGCATCCCCTATAAAAGAAACATCCATTAAAGATTCACCGCAATAATGTTTTTCTACAGTAAAAGAAAACGTAGAAAAAAGCACCATCAATGCGAGAAAAAAAGAAGCTATTTTAGAAAGATATTGTTTCATTGCGCTACAAATTTAAAATAAAAATACCTAACTTTATGTTAAAACTGCTTTCTTATTCGTTTTTACTTAAAAAAACAAATAATATTATGAAAATGAAATACTATTTTTATTAAAATTTCAAAGAGAAACACCCGTTTGCAGATTATTGGTGTTTTTTTTTTAAAAAATTATTTTGGATTACATCAATAAAAATAGTAATTTTAAGGTCCAAACTTTTAAATAAAAAATTTTCTACTTTCATTAAACACTAAAAATGATGAAAAAAGTAGAAGAAAAAATGTCTTTTGACACCACACATGTGAATGCAAACCAACTGGTTGAAAAAACATCAATCATTAATAAATTTAGAGATAAGTTTAGAGATAAGTTTAGAGATTTTTTAGAAAATTCAGAATAATTCTTTCCAATATAAAAAATATAGTAGGACTAATTTAAAAATTTGTAGTTAAAAAATATTTCCCTCAAATATTGTTAACTATTTCTGTTTTTTGTTATTATCTTTTTATTGTGATTCCTTCTTTGTTTATGTAGTTTTGCATACTTAACAATATAACAAAAAATGAGCAATTCAAAAACAATTAAATCTGCTTTAATTTCAGTTTTTCATAAAGACGGTTTGGCCCCAATTGTAAAAAAACTAAACGAATTAAATGTAACTATTTACTCTACCGGAGGAACAGAAAAATTCATTAAAGCACTAGGAGTAAATGTTGTTCCTGTTGATGAAGTTACTTCTTACCCTTCCATTTTAGGTGGAAGAGTTAAAACATTGCATCCAAAAGTTTTTGGAGGTATCTTAAACAGACAGGATAACGAAAGTGATGTTGCAGAATTAGCAGAATTTGATATTCCACAAATAGATTTAGTAATTGTAGATTTATATCCATTTGAAAAGACAGTCGCATCAGGAGCTGCTGAACAAGATATTGTAGAAAAAATTGATATTGGTGGAATCTCTTTGATCAGAGCATCTGCAAAAAATTTCAAAGACACTTTTACCGTTTCTTCGATGGATCAATATGAAAGTTTTTTATCAATTCTATCAGCAAATAATGGAGAAACCTCTATTGAACAGCGAAAGAAATTCGCGGCAAAGTCTTTCAATATTTCTTCTCATTATGATACTGCTATTTTTAACTATTTTAATGAAGATGAAATTGTATACAAAGCAAGTGAACAGACTTCTAAAGTTTTACGTTATGGAGAAAACCCACATCAGAAAGGATATTTCTTTGGCGATTTAGAAGCAATGTTTGAAAAATTACACGGTAAAGAATTGAGCTATAATAATTTATTAGACGTAGATGCTGCTGTTAATTTAATTGGAGAATTTAAAGAAGAAGCACCCACATTTGCTATTTTAAAACACAACAATGCTTGTGGATTTGCGCAAAGAGAAACTATAAAACAAGCCTATATAGATGCATTAGCAGGAGACCCTGTTTCTGCTTTTGGAGGTGTTTTAATTGCAAACAAAGAAATTGACAAAGACACTGCAGAAGAAATTCATTCTTTATTTTGTGAAGTTGTAATTGCTCCTTCTTTTTCGGAAGATGCATTGACAGTTTTAAAGGGAAAGAAAAATAGAATTATTTTAATTCAAAAAGAAGTTGAATTACCAAATACAACTGTAAGAACCTGCTTAAATGGGTCATTGATTCAAGACAAAGATCATATTACAGATAGATTAGAAGATTTAAAGTATGTGACCGACAGTAAACCTACACAAAGTGAATTAGATGATTTATTGTTTGCTTCAAAATTGTGTAAAAACACCAAATCGAACACGATTATCCTTGTAAAAAACAAGCAACTATTAGCTGGAGGAACAGGACAAACAAGTAGAGTTGACGCACTAAACCAAGCGATAGAAAAAGCAACTTCTTTTAAATTTGATTTGAACGGATGTGTAATGGCAAGTGATGCCTTTTTTCCTTTTCCTGATTGTGTAGAAATTGCGGATAAGGCTGGAATAAAAAGTGTCATTCAACCTGGAGGTTCTATAAAAGATCAATTGAGTATTGATTATTGTAATGAGAACGATTTATCCATGGTAATGACAGGAACTAGACATTTTAAACATTAACGAGGAATTACATCATTTACAGTTAGAAATTTAGTAAGTTTGTATGAGTTCATTAAAAATAAAACAATAAAAATATTTTATGGGTTTTTTCGATTTTATGACGGAAGATATTGCGATTGATTTAGGTACAGCAAATACTTTAATTATTCACGATGGAAAAGTGGTTATTGATAACCCTTCTATTGTGGCAAGAAATAGATTGACCGGAAAAATAATTGCAATTGGTAAAGAAGCCAATTTGATGCAAGGAAAAACACATGAGAATATCAAAACTATTAGACCTTTAAAAGACGGAGTTATTGCCGATTTTGAAGCTTCTGAACAAATGATTAAAGAATTTGTAAAACAAATTCCATCTATAAAGAAACGATTATTTCCACCTGCATTAAGAATGGTTATTTGTATTCCCTCTGGAATTACAGAAGTAGAAAAACGTGCTGTTCGTGATTCTGCAAAACACATGAATGCAAAAGAAATTTATTTAATTTACGAACCGATGGCCGCTGCAATTGGTGTTGGCATTAATATTATGGAACCGAAAGGAAATATGATTATTGATATCGGTGGAGGTACTACAGAAATTGCTGTTATTGCTTTGAGTGGTATTGTTTGTGATCAATCCGTAAAAGTAGCTGGAGATTTATTTACAAACGACATCATGTACTACATGCGTACACAACACAATTTACATGTAGGAGAGACAACTGCTGAAAAAATAAAAATAAAAATTGGAGCAGCAACAGAAGATTTAGAAACCCCGCCTGAAGACATGCTTGTTCAAGGTAGAGATCTATTAAGTGGCAAGCCAAAACAAGTGCAAGTTTCTTATAGAGAAATTGCAAAGGCATTGGATAAATCAATTTTAAGAATTGAAGATGCTGTCATGGAAACACTCTCTAAAACTCCGCCAGAATTAGCAGCAGATATCTATAATACTGGAATATATTTAGCAGGAGGAGGCTCTATGTTAAGAGGCTTAGATAAACGTTTGTCTAGAAAAACAGACTTACCTGTCTATGTTGCAGAAGACCCTTTGAGAGCTGTAGTTCGTGGAACAGGAATTGCTTTAAAAGAACTAAACAGATACAAAAATGTTTTAATGAAATAGTTTAAGTACTAACTAATGCAACAGATTCTCTTTTTTTTTCAGAAATTTAAATATTTTCTGTTTTTTTTATTCTTAGAGTTTATTGCTCTTTCATTCACTTTTAATAACCTTAATTTTCATAAAAGTAAATTCGTAAACTCTGCAAATAGTATCTCTGGAGGAATTTACACAATACTCGCCAATTCATCTGAATATTTAGAATTAAAAACGCTAAACGAACAATTATCCGCAGAGAACACCCGTTTAAAAAATTTATTCGCACACAATAAATTATTTTCTACAGAAGATTCAATAACAATAGACACTACAAAATACTATCAAAAATATACGTACACTCAGGCTAAAATAATTAAAAACAGCTACTCAAAACCCTTTAACTTCTTAACAATTGATGGTGGCAGAAACCAAGGAATTGACAAAGAAATGGCCGTGGTTAATAGCAAAGGTATTATAGGAATTACAGATCAAACACAAAACTTATACACGAGAGTTCAATCTATATTAAATAAAAATAGTAGGATTAATGCACGATTAAAAAATAGCAATTATTTTGGGACTTTAAATTGGAATGGTAAAGATTACAGAACGGTTCAACTTTCTGACTTACCAAGACAAGCTCCATTAAAAATAGGAGACACTATAGAAACTGACGGGAAATCAACTATTTTTCCAGAAGGGATTCTGATTGGAACCATCTCAAAAGTAAATACAGGAAACACTATAGACAACAAAGTAGACATAAAACTTTTCAATGACATGAGTAACCTTAGATACATCTATGTTATTAAAAACTTACACAAAGAAGAAATCCAATCTCTAGAAAACACCCTTAATGAATAAAAATATAAGACAAAGTTTATTTTTTTTATTCTTGCTGTTTTTGCAAGTTTTAGTCTTAAATAATATTAATTTTTTAGGACACATTAACCCCTATCTTTATATTGCATTTATTTTTTTATATCCATTAAAAGAAAAGAGATTTACTTTTCTTTTTCTCAGTTTCATACTAGGCCTTTGTGTAGACTTCTTTTCAGACTCGGGAGGTATTCACGCATTCTCAACTATATTTATTGCCTATATTAGACTCTTTTTTGTGAAAGTTTATTTCAGAAAAACAACCTCAGACTATTCTTTTTTTAACTTAAAATCTGAAGCTTTTGGTGCTGTTTTTAATTATGTAGTAACTTTAACACTAATTCATCATCTCATCTATTTTTCTTTTATTAACTTTAGTCTTCAAAATCTATCCATTGTATTTTTAAATACATTGTATGCTAGTGTTTTTACATTGATTTTATTTTTTTTAGGAACCTATATTTTTACTAAAAACAAATAATGCAAAGAAAATTTTTACTTAATTTTTTAATTACACTTGTTGGGATTGTATTTATTGGGAGGCTTTTTTATCTTCAAATAGGAAGAGGCAAAAATTACGACCCAATACACAACGCAGCAGTAAAAATTGAATATGACTACCCAGAAAGAGGCTATGTTTATGACCGAAACGGAAAACTTTTGGTAGCAAATCAGCTTTCTTATGATGTTATGGTGCAACCAGATCAGGTGAAACCTTTGGATACCTTAGAATTTTGCAATCTATTAAAAATCAGTAAGGAGGTTTTTATAAAAAGATTTAAGAAAGCTAGAAATTATGCATCCTATTTACCTTCTGTTTTTTTAAAGCAATTAGCGAAAGAGGATTTTGCTTTTTTGCAAGAAAAGTTACACAAATACAATGGTTTTTTTATTCAAAAGAGAATTATTAGAGAGTATCCGATAAATGCTGCCGCAAATGTGTTGGGGTATATTGGTGAAGTAAATGAAATTTTGGCAAAAAAAAACAAATATTATCAACCTGGTGAGTTAATTGGTAGAGATGGTATTGAAAGACAGTATGAAAATTACTTAAGAGGAAATAAAGGAAAAAAATACTTACAAAGAAACAACCTCAATAAAATTACAGGATCTTATTTAAACGGGAAATATGACACGTTGCCAGAAAACGGCAAAGACTTAACTTTAACTTTGGATATTGATTTACAACGCTATGCTCAAAAACTAATGTCTGGAAAAAGAGGTGGAATCGTAGCAATAGAGCCTTCTTCTGGAGAAATTTTAGCATTAGTAACTGCCCCAACCTACAACCCTAATATGCTCGTAGGAAGAAAGCGCTCTAAAAACTCTACCATTTTATTTAATGACAACATCAGTAAACCTTCTTATGATAGAGGTCTATTAGCAGCCTATGCGCCAGGTTCTCCTTTTAAATTGATGAATGCTTTAGTAGGCCTTCAGGAAAACATTATAGATGAACAAACATCCTTTAAATGTTATGGTGGCTATAAATACGGGAACCGAAAAGAAGAATTTATGAAATGCCATTGTGAAATTTATGGCAAACCAATAAAACTAAAAACAGCGATTTCTAAATCTTGTAATACTTATTTTTCTAACACCTATAAAAGAATTATTGAGAAAAACAACAACGCTTCAGAAGGGTTAGATAATTGGCAGAAACATGTTTTAAGTTTTGGACTAGGTAATTATTTAGGGTATGATTTACCAGCAGGAAGTCCCGGATTAATTCCAAATGGAAAATATTATGATGATCGGATTAATTATAAATGGAATGGTTCTACAATTATATCCAATGCAATCGGACAAGGAGAAATCTTAACAACCCCAATTCAATTAGCCAATTTTACGGCAGCCATTGCAAATAAAGGGTACTTCTACACACCTCATATTTTAAAAAAAGTTGATAACAAGTCGATAGACCTCCCAAATTTTACAATTGCAAAACAAACGAGTATTGATAAAAAACATTTTCTTCCTGTGATTGAAGCAATGCATGAAGTTTTTAAGACAGGAACAGGGAAATGGAGTCA
This sequence comes from Polaribacter sejongensis, assembly GCA_949545755.1. Classification (GTDB taxonomy): domain Bacteria; phylum Bacteroidota; class Bacteroidia; order Flavobacteriales; family Flavobacteriaceae; genus Polaribacter; species Polaribacter sejongensis_A. Next base: position 20,102 of record CATITK010000151.1, read on the forward strand.
AGTAAAAGGAATTGAAATTTGTGGAAAAACCGGAACTTCTGAAAACTTCGCAAAAATTGAAGGTCAAAAAATACAGCTTCCAGATCATTCAATCTTAGTGGCATTTGCTCCTAAAGAAAATCCAAAAATAGCCTTAGCCATTTTTGTTGAAAACGGGGGGTATGGTTCTACAATTGCAGCACCAATTACTAGTTTATTAATTGAAAAATATTTGAAAGGAACAATATCTAAAGCGTATAAATATAGAGAACAACATATATTAAACCTAAGTCTACAAGATATTTACGACAAATTACATCAAAAACCAGAAGAAATTGCGTCAGGAACGAAATAACATTTTTGCAGAAATCGATTGGATTTTAGTTTTTCTATTCATTACACTTGTTGGTTTTGGATGGATTAACATTTACGCTGCTTCAAAAACAGAAGAAAATCTTCAAATCTTAGATTTTTCTACTAAATATGGTAAACAAATTATATGGATTACTTTAAGCATTCCTCTAATTGTTTTGATTCTATTTTTAAATTCAAAATTTTACGAATATTTTTCAGTTGTGTTTTATGTCATTTCACTATTCGTTTTGCTACTATTATTCCCCTTAGGAAAAGAAATAAACGGCGCTAAATCTTGGTTTAATTTTGGAGCAATGAGCCTACAACCCTCTGAATTCGTAAAAGCGTTTACCGCTTTAGCAGTTGCAAAACTTTTAAGTGAAAGACAGTACAACCTGAAGCTAATTAAGAACCAAGTAAAGGTTTTTATTATTATTTTCGCTCCAGCTTTCTTAATTACCCTTCAACCCGATGCTGGTTCTGCATTAATATACTTAGCCTTCTTTTTTGTTTTAAACAGAGAAGGTTTAAGCTTAAGTTATACTGTTTTTGGAACCTTATTCATCCTTATTTTTATTTTAACCATTTTCTTTGGATACCTTTCAATTTTACTTTTTTTATTGACCTTGATCACACTTGCTGTTTTCTACGCTATTTACAAGGGAGGTAAAAGGTTTATTCGCTTTAGTTGGTATAAAGTTATGGCGATATATTTAATAACGACACTTTTTACGTTTGGAACAAATTTCACCTACAACGAAGTTTTTAAACAACATCACAGGGATCGTTTTGAAATTCTTCTTGGACTAAAGACAGATACAAAAAATATCGGCTACAATTCACATCAATCAGAATTAACCATTAGTTCAGGTGGATGGTCGGGTAAAGGTTTTTTAAAAGGAGACATTACTAAAGGAGATTTTGTGCCTGAACAACACACAGATTATATATTTAGTACTGTTGGGGAAGAATGGGGTTTTCTAGGAAGTAGTTTTGTAATTCTCCTATTCATGCTACTATTATATCGAATTATCTACTTGGCGGAAACACATACGAATAAGTTTGGACGAATCTATGGTTATGCAGTTGCTTCTATCCTCTTTTTTCATGTCATTATTAATATAGGAATGGTTATTGGCTTATTGCCAACAGTAGGAATACCACTACCTTTTTTTAGCTATGGGGGATCTTCTCTCTGGGGGTTTACCATTTTACTCTTTATTTTTATAAGGCTAGATGCCCACAAAAATTACGATTGGTAATAAAAATTTACGATTCTTATTTTATTATATAAACCTCTTTTATTTCCTAAGCATTTTTCTGTTTTACATCGCTTTAGGTTTTAATTATCATAACAACCATTTCTTAAAATAGCAATCGACATTTACCTTGAAGTAAGAAACTAGACTCTCAAATTAATACTATTTAAAATAAACTACTTTTTAGACAAAAAAAAGCTCTGAATTTTCATTCAGAGCTTTTAAATTTTATACTAAAAAACCTTACAATGCAGCAACGTGCTTTGTTAATTTAGATTTTAAATTAGCTGCTTTATTTTTATGAATAATATTACTCTTTGCTAATTTATCTAGCATCGATATAACTTTCACCAACTTACCTTCTGCATCTTTTTTATCTTCTGCAGAACGCAAATCTCTTACAGCATTACGAGTCGTTTTGTGCTGATATTTGTTACGTAACCTTTTAGCTTCGTTACTTCTAATTCTTTTTATTGCTGACTTATGATTTGCCATAATTCTTAATTTTATTAGTTTTTTTATTAAAACTTTGTAGTCCGTACGGGAATCGAACCCGTGTTACATGGA
>CATITK010000152.1 GCA_949545755.1 Polaribacter sejongensis
ATGTATCCAGAAGAATTAGTAAAACCAATGCGTGATGAATTAATTAACGCAGGTTTTGAAGCATTATATACAAGTGAAGACGTTGACAACGCATTGTCTAAAAAAGGAACAACCTTAGTCATGGTGAACTCTGTTTGTGGGTGTGCAGCAGGTACTGCAAGACCAGGAGCAATTGCTTCTCTTGGTGCTGAAAAGACTCCAACCAACTTAACCACTGTTTTTGCGGGTGTAGAAAAAGAATCTACCCAAAAAGCGCGTGAGTTTATGATTCCTTTTCCTGCATCTTCACCAGCAATCGCTTTGTTTAAAGATGGAAACTTAGTACACATGCTAGAGCGCCATCATATCGAAGGTAGAACTGCACAAATGATTGCACAGAACTTAGCCTCTGCATATGATGAGCATTGTTAATCTCATTTAAAATACTTACATCGGCAAGTGTTTTAAAATAAAAATAAAAAAATCCACGTTAATAAACGTGGATTTTTTTATTTTAACACAACAAATACATTAATATCAGGGTATTTTCCCAAACTATTTTTTAGAACCTTTCAGAAATATAACTAATTTAATTGTTGTTATGAACAAAGATATTATCATACAAAACACCATTCAGTTTGTAAAAGAAACACTGAAAAATGCAGAAGGCGGACATGATTGGTTTCACATTCAAAGAGTACTCAATAATGCAAAGCTGATTGCAGAAAATGAAAGTGTAAATATTTTTATAGTTTCTTTAGGCGCATTATTGCATGACATTGCAGAACCTAAATTTCATAATGGAGACGAAAATATTGGACCTAAAATAGCCAAAGAATTTTTAGAAGAACAAAAAATAGATAAGGAAATCATTCAACATATAACTCATATTATCAATCACATTTCTTTTAAAAACTCTTTTACCAAAACTGGAGAAAAATTTACTTCAAAAGAGTTAGAAGTCCTTCAAGATGCAGATAGATTAGATGCTATTGGTGCAATTGGTATTGCAAGGTGTTTTAATTATGGTGGTTTTAAAAACAGAAGTTTGTATAACCCAGAAATTGCCCCAAATTTAAGGATGACTAAGGAGGAATATAAAAATTCTTCAGCGCCAACTATAAATCATTTTTATGAAAAACTACTGCTTATAAGAGATCATATGAACACAGTTACTGGAAAAAGAATTGCGGAGGAAAGACATGCATACATGGAAGGTTTTCTAAAACAATTCTATGAGGAGTGGAATGGTTTTATATAGCAATCATAGTCTAATAAAACTTTTATTTTATATAGCGTTTTACTAAATTTCATGACCTTGAGGTGGTTACTAATTCTCTTTCGCAACCTCTAATGCGGTTATTTTATGCTCTAAAATCGACAACTCTTCTCCGCATTCGATAATTTTTTCGACGGATAAATTTTTATTAGCATTCACAAATGCTAACAATTCATTACTTTTAAAAGTATAATATTCTATTGCCGTTTCAATTTTACTTTTCATAACCTATCTATTATTGCATTAAATTCAGTACTTCACCTCGATACTTAGAAGCCGATTTTCCCGTAAATTCTTTAAATAACTTATTAAAGTGAGAAAAATTATTAAATCCACATTCAAAACAAATATCTGTAATACTTATCTGACTTTCAGATAGTAATTTGGTAGCGTGTACAATTCGATATTCATTTACTAATTTGGTAAACGTTTTCCCAGTAGTTTTCTTAAAAAAACGACAAAACGCAGGGACGGTCATACTTGCCAAATTTGCGATTTCATCCAAACTAATATGTCTGTTAAAATTCGCATTTATATGTTTAAAAATGAGATCTATTTTACTATTGTTTTGTGGCTGCGTTTCCAAAGCAAAACCATCTGCGTTTAATAAAGTATAATCTTCAGATTTAGAAAGTGTGTGTAAAATTTCTAACAAAATTAAAATTTGTTTGAATCCTTTTTTCTCTGACAGTCTTTCAATCTTAGGTCCTAACTTTTGTTTTGTTTTCAATCCAAAAAGAATTCCTTTCTTAGCTTTTTCAAACAAAATACTAATTGGTTTCATTTCGGGCACTTCAAAAAAGTCGTCTCCTAAAAAATCTGGCTTGAATTGTATTAGTGTTTCAGAACCATTTGTTGTCAATCTATCAGTAAATCCATTGTGAGGTAAGTAAGAACCTATTAATAATAACTGACTATTATTAAAATAGGACAAATGATTCCCTATGTGTCTTTTCCCTTTCCCTTTATTTACATAGACTAATTCTATTTCTGGATGGAAATGCCAAAAAGCTTTTATCTTTTTTAAAAACTCAGTATGCTTTTTTGCAAGTATAGAACTCCCAAAATCTGGGGTAATTTTCTCTAAGGTTGGCTTCATATTCATCTCTTACTAAATCAACACAAATTTACAAAACTAAAGTCTAAAAAAATAGATAAAATTATGGAAATTATACACAAAATTACCTTCATTTTTTTTTAACACCTAAACAATAGACAATATAACACACAAAAAGACCAATTTTAATGTTTTTGGTATCAGACTTAACTCTTAATTTTGCAATGTAATTAATTGCACAGAACTAGTGATTAATCATAAAAAAGGTCTAAAAAGATTTAAAATATAAAGATTTAGTTAATTGTTTCATTAAAATGTAGTTGTTTTAATGAAAAAAGCGAGCCTTAATTGGCTCGCTTTTTATTTGCTTTACTTTTAAAAACTTGGCTTTCTTTTTTCAAGAAATGCAGCAGTACCTTCTTTAAAATCTTCCGTATTAAAGCAATCTCCAAACTCCTGAATTTCTACCTCATAACCATTAACGCCATCTTCAAAACTGGCATTAATAGCTCTAATGGCTGCACTAATTGCAAGTGAAGAATTTCTCGTGATTTTATGTGCAATTTTCTCTGTGAAAGGCAATAACTCTTCTAGTGTGGTAACATAATTAACCAAGCCAACAGCTTTGGCTTCTTTCGCAGAAATCATCCCTGCAGTCATAATCATTTCCATTGCTTTTCCTTTACCCACTAATTGCGGCAAACGCTGCGTTCCTCCATAGCCAGGAATAACACCTAAAGAAACTTCTGGAAGCCCCATTTTCGCAGTTTCTGAAGCGACTCTAAAATGACAAGACATTGCCAATTCTAATCCGCCACCTAATGCAAAACCATTGATAGCTGCAATTACTGGGGTTGATAAATTTTCTATATAATCAAATAAAATTTCTTGTGCTGCTCTGGCTAAATCGCTTCCTTCTTCAATAGAAAAATGGGCAAATTCAGAAATATCTGCACCCGCAACAAAAGCTTTTTCTCCGCTACCTGTTATGATAATTACACGAATATTCTCATCCTCTTCTAATTCTTCAAAAACAGCATTCAACTCACTTATAGTCGCCTTGTTAAGGGCGTTTAATTTTTTGGGTCTATGAATCGTTATTAGTGCTAAACGCTCTTTTTTTTGAACTAAAATGTTTTCGAAATTCATTATTTATATAATTTAGATGAAAAATTCACTTCAATAGCCGCCAGATGAGCTCATCGATATTTTTTTTCAGGACTTCAATTTATAACTTTTTTATTTCTTTGGCAAAATTACAGTAAAGACAGTTCCGATTCCTTCTGTAGAGCTAAAAGAAATAACACCGTCGTATGCTTCAATTATATTCTTTATCATTGCTAGCCCCAATCCCATTCCACTCGTCTTTGTCGTAAATTTAGGTTCAAAAACCAACTCTTTCACCTCTTCAGAAATTCCCTTTCCATTATCAGAAACAGCAATCTTTAAATTATTATCTTCTGATAAAACACGCACTTCAATTAAAGGGTTCTCTTGTGTATCGGTTGCTTGAATTGCATTTTTAACCAAATTAGTGATCACTCTAATCAATTGTGTTTTATCTAAATTAGCATATAATTCTTTTTCTTGAGGATGGTATATTACATATTCTTCTGTAAAAATATCGAGTGCAAACTTGACAACACTGATAATTTCTATTTGTTCTTTTTTTTGAGTTGGCATTTTTGCAAAATCAGAAAAAGCAGAAGCAATAGAAGTCATTACATCTATTTGCTGAATTAAAGTTTGGCTGAATTCTTTTAGGATATCTTTTGCTTTCGCATCTAAAGGATCAAATCTGCGTTCAAAACTCTGAACAGTCAATCTCATTGGAGTTAACGGATTTTTAATTTCATGAGCCACTTGTTTTGCCATTTCTCGCCAAGCTTGTTCACGTTCACTTCGAGCTAATTTAGCAGCGCTTTCTCCCAATTCATCAATCATATTATTGTAGGCTTCTACCAAAATCTCTATTTCTGAACTCGCCTTATTTAAAATAATCTTTTCATTGATTTTATTTAAACGGGTTTGCTCCATTTTATCTGAAATGATTTTTATTGACTGGGTAATATAACTTGATAAAAAGTACGCAATAGCAATTGCAATTAAAAACATGAGAACATACACCACACCTAATCTCAAAATAAATTCTTTCAACTCTTTTTTAATTTCGGAGTTGTCTTGCGTGAATTGCAATTCTAGAATCCCTATCCTTTTAAACTTAGAATCATGAATAAAAGAAAAGGAGGATTGATAACCAATACCATTTTCTTCTCTTGTCTTTAATATTTTATGGTTAGAGTTTTGCACCAATTCGGTGAGAAGGTTTGCTTGAATTGGTTTTAAATCTATCTTTTCAAAAGCGCTTGCAATCGAAGATTTCAATAAATTACCTCGTAAATCGTAAATTGATATATTTAATTTATTAATCGCAGAGATTTCATAAATCCGTTCTTGAAATATTTTAGGCAGATTTACTGTGTTGACAGCGTAAGTCGTCTTATTTTTTAATTCTAACTCAATAGTCTTCTTTGTTGTGGCTTCTTTACGCTCAAAACGCTGAATATTGTAATCCTTCGTCTGTTCATCATATTGATAAATAGTAACTGCCAAAATTAATATTGATGCTAACAACACCAACAAAATCATTGATATAAATATACGTATTCTTAAAGATATCTTTTTTAAGCTAATCAATTTTTGTAGATTTTAAGTAAAGTAAATATTTCTTTTTTTTAACAAGTTTCCATTATTTTTAACTAAAAGAAACTTGGTAAATACACCGTAAACTCAACTGCAAAATAACATTAAAACAGAAAGACTAATTTATAACTTATTTATTTCCTTCTTAGCAACTTCAAATTCTTCTGGAGTATTTATATTTCTAATAAAATCATCCTCAATTTCTACAATTTTAACATCAGAATTAATAAGCATTTTACGAGGACAAGAGTAACCTTGCGCTAAATATTGCAACAAAATAGGATACGCTTTTGGTTCATAAATAGTAATCAAAGGCTCTGGAAATTCTTTTCCTTTTCCCTTAATTGCAGTAGCAACTTTGCTCGGATCTCTATGTTTTAACACTTGTTTAATAATTGCATCGTTTACAAAAGGAACATCTGTTGCCAATATAAACCAGGCAGCATTTGGGTCTTTTTGAAACGCAGAACAAATTCCACCAAAAGGACCTAAATTTAAAAAGGTATCAGGAAGCTCGTTTTCTTTTCCAGAGGAATTCTGAACAGAATAAAACGTTTCCAAATTGTTACTCTCCAACAATCCTTTTGCAACTTCTTTTTGAGGTTTTCCAAAATAATTCAACTCAGACTTGTCTTGCCCCATTCTCGTACTTTTTCCACCTACCAAAACCAATCCTTTGGTGGGAGCAATTTTTTCTTGAAGGAGCTTTTTTATATGATTTGCAATTGCATCAACCTCATCGATACTGTAACATTTACTGTTTTTAATCTCTGGATATTGTTCTTCTAGGAAATGAAAATATTCAATGTCTTTCGTCAATTTCACCACAAACTGAATCCTATCTAATTGGGGTAATCTTTTTAAAACAGAGGCTTCTTTAGCGGCATCTAAAATTAAAATTTGTTTGCTTCCTTGGTAGTGATTTCCATTAATAAAAAGACAATCGAATTGTGCAAAATCTAAACGTTGTTGAAATTTATTTATCGTTCCAGAAGTCGTTATTTGCAAATTTCCTTCGTGATGAAATACAAATTCCGATATCCTGTTTTTTGCTTCATGTTTTGCGTGAGAAGCATCAAAATATCCTACTTTATAGCCCGTTAATTTTTGAGAAACTTTCTGCACTAAATCAGAAATAACACCACAATTTGTTCCTAAAATAGCGATTTCATTTGGCGCAAAATTGTCGTTATTGCGTCTTTCTAAATTGGTGTGTTTTTTATGTTTAGCCATTTATAATATCCGATTTTCCACCTGTTTTTTTTAACAATTTTACCTCCTTGATCACCATTTCTTGACTGCTACTTTTACACATATCATAAATAGTTAAACAGGTTATATTTACTCCTGTTAAAGCTTCCATTTCCACGCCTGTTTTCCCTTCAATAACTACTTCACATAGCACTTCTATGTTTTCTGAATCAATGACATTGATATCAATATCAATACCATTAATCAATAACGGATGACACATAGGGATTAATTCTGATGTTTTTTTCACCCCTTGAATTCCTGCAATAATTGCCGTTTGAAAAACAGGTCCTTTTTTAGTCATTAACTCCTCGTTTGTAAAATGAGAAATGAGTGTTTTTCCTAAAAACATGGTTGCTTTTGCAATGGCAGTTCTTTTGGTAATTTTCTTATCAGAAATAGTTACCATCTTGGGATTTCCTTTTTTATTTATATGACTAAATTTACTCATCTTTTATATTTTATTCGGCATCTAATTTAGAAAAAAACGCTAGACGACAAGGTGCTAGATCATTGTTAGAAATAGGTCTACATTCCACTCCATTCTTCATAAAAATCAATCAAAGAGAAAAGAATTGTACGCTGATTTACTAAACATCACATCCAGTATAATAATTTATGCAAACAATGTTTTTTTAAACACCTTTTCAATTCAAAATTACGCATTAAAAACTAAACACTCCGATAACGTATTATCGGAAAAAAAGCGCCTTTTTTAAATTCCGTGCGGTCATCCGGCAAAAGAATAAATGCATCCGTTTTCACCAAACTTGCTAAATCTCCTGAACCATTTCCTTTGATTGGAAACGCAACTAAATTGCCGTTTTCACTTGCTATTTTTACTTGTAAAAAATACATTAAATTGGGCTTGAAAAATACATCTTCTCCTAAAATCGCCGTTTCTTCTTTGATTTCCATTCCCATAGATTTGTAATACCATGGATAAAAATACACCAAGCAATTTACAAAAGTAGAAATCGGATTTCCTGGGAACCCGAACACAATTGTGTTCTTTTTATTATTTTCTTTTTCATTCTCATAAACATTTTGCTCATTCACGCAAAAATAAGCTGCGCTTCCGAACCAAAAAGGTTTTCCTGGTCTTTGTGCCACTTTATGAAATCGTTTCTCCACATTTAATTCTTCGAAGATTTCAGGAAGAAAATCGAACTTCCCTTTACTAACTGCTCCACTAAAAAGCAATACGTCATATTCTTTTAAATACCCAGCTATTTTAGATTTAAGCAGCGGTTTATTATCTGTAATGTGTGCCGTATCTGAAACAATATGTATTTTTTCTAATAAAGAAACTAAGGTAAAAACGTTGCTTTTTCTTATTTGATAAGCTAAAGGAACTTCGGCTACGCCTACCAATTCATCTCCCGTAGAGACAATGAGTACTTTTGGCTGTTTTGCTACTTTCACAAAGGAGGCACCAACACTTGCAAAAACGCCAATTTCTGCTGCTGAAATCAGTGTGTTTTCTTTAATTAAAAGAGCTCCCACCTTTCCGTCTTTTCCTTTTGTATGAATATTTTGAGCTTCTTTTATAGTATCAATATGAAGGGTTGCTATCCCATTTTCGATCGTAACATCTTCATACCTAATAACCGTATTTACATTCTTTGGCAAGACGGCTCCCGTCATTACCTCTATACAATTTGCCGTATTTTGAAGTGTTATTTGAGCGCTTCCTGCAGCTTGTATTCCTTCAATATTAAAACTTCGTTGTCCTTTTTTGAATGCAGTATAATCAATTGCAATTCCATCCATGGCCACTCTGTTAAAAGGAGGGAAATCTCTATCTGCCAGCACCGGTTCTTTTAAAATCCTCCCTAAAGATTTTAGAAACGGAACTTCTTCAACTCCAAAGTTTTGAACTGAGTTTAAAACATTTTGTAAAGCTTGATCTACTGAAATCATGTTAAATGTGTCACTTTTTATTTGTTTAATCGTGTAATTATTAAATGTTGTTTGACAGGTAAATAATTACACTTTTTACCCTCCAATAGTACTCATACTTTCAGAAACGCTTCCTGCTTTTCTGTTTGCTTCCGCAATAAACCCATTTTTTGGTTTCTCTTTCACCAAAGATAAAAAGAGGGCTTTTAAATCGTCATTAGAGGCGCCTTTTCTTATAAAATCTCGTAAATTAAAAACGCCATCATCAAACAAACAATTTTTAAATGTTCCTGTGGAAGTAATTCGAATTCGATTGCAATCATTGCAAATCGTTCTGGTAAACGCAGGAATGATGCCAATAGTTCCTATGTGATTTTCAATTGCATAGTTTCTTGAAGTTGATGATTTTTCAGATTCAATTTCTGAAACATCAAACTCAGTTTTAATCTCGTTTAAAATCTTCTTTAATGTCCAATTTTCTTCCATTTTGCGTTGCCCTTTTCCATTAAAAGGCATCTCTTCTATAAAACGAACAGCCACGTTTTTATCTTTTGTCAATCTCACAAAATCGACAATTTCATTTGTATTAAAACCTGACTGTACAACGACATTCAGTTTTAAATTCAAACTACTTTTTTCCAACAATTCAAACGTTTTATACACTTCTGGAAAAACATCCCTTCTGGTAATTTTTGCAAACTTCTCTCTGTTTAAACTATCAATACTTAAGTTGATGTTTTTTACTTTTTCTAATTGTTCAATTTTAGAAATATGATGAGAAATAAGCGCACCATTTGTGGTAATATTAATCGCTTCTAACAAATCATTGTAGGACAACATTTCTAAAAACCCTACAAAATCTTTCCGTACAAAAGGCTCTCCACCAGTTAAACGCACTTTCTGAACGCCCAATTCTGTTAAGACCCGAATCAAACGATACATTTCTTTAAAGGTCAGTAACTCTCGTTTTGGTACAATGGGTATTCCGTGAGCAGGCATGCAATATTGGCAACGTAAATTACAACGATCCGTAACCGCCAATCTTACATATTCTATGTGTCTCCCAAAATCATCTATTAATTTACTCATTTCATCTGGCAATTTATTCCCTTTTACAATTTCAATAAAACTTACATTCCTCTAAAGTACCTCCTTTAGGTACTTCATAATAAATGCTGTTGCTCCAAGATTGTCTTCAATATATTTTTTATTACTATTTCCAGTTCGTTTTCTAATGCCTTCGTCATTTTTTAAATGAAGAAGATTCTTTGTAAACTCTTCCTGGTTTTTAATTGAAATACACCCGCCTATTTCAACCAAATCTATCGCTTCTTTAAATTTATCGTAGGTATTTCCGATGACAACAGGAATTCCAAAAGTTGCGGGCTCTAGAATATTGTGCAAACCTGTTTTCAAACCTCCTCCAACATAGGCAACATCTGCTGCTGCATAAATTTTAGTTAAAATTCCGACAGTATCAATGATAAAAACAGCACACTCTTTTAGGTTTTCATTTCCTTTTTCAGAATATAAAACTGTTTTTTTATGAATCAATTGCTGTAGCTCTAAAATTGCCGCTTCCTTCATATTGTGAGGAGCAATGATAAATTTTTCGTTTTCTAATGCATCGTTATTGATATAGTGTACCAGTAACGCTTCATCTTCTGGCCAAGTACTTCCTGCCACAATGGTATATTGATTGTTCTTAAATTCATCAATAAAATCGATGGTATTATCCTGTTGTAAAATCTTTGAAACTCTGTCAAAACGAGTATCTCCAGAGATTGTAACATTCTCAAAATTGATAGAGTTTAATAATTCTTTAGAATTTTTATCTTGCACAAAAAAGTGATGAAATGCTTTTAAGGACTCCCTCATAAAACCACCATACCATTGAAAAAAAAGTTGTTTTTCCCTTAAAATTCCTGATACTAAAATGGTTGGAACTTCAACTCGTTTTAATTCGTTCAATAAATTTGGCCAGAATTCATATTTTATAAAAATTGCCAAAGTGGGATTTATTGCTGCTATAAATTTTCTTGCATTCGCTTTTGTATCTAGCGGCAAATAACAAACAACAGTTGCCAATTGATAGTCTTTTCTAATTTCATATCCAGAAGGAGAGAAAAAAGTAACCAAAAGGGCATGCTCAGGATACTTCTCTTTTATCTTTTCAACAATGGGTCTTGCTTGCTCAAACTCTCCTAAAGAAGCGGCATGAATCCAAATTGTTTTCTTGTTTTTAAGGGGTTCGATTTTAGAAAACGTTGCTGTTCTTCCGGCAACAAAAAGTTTTATTTTTTTATTAAATAAAGCGATTACTGGCAGTAGCAAAGAAGTGATAAAAACCAAAAAGTTATAGATAACTTTCATATGTCTATAGTATAACTGTAAAAATACAAAATGGATTTGTTTTAAATCAAAAAAAAGTTCAAGCAAATAAATGCTTGAACTTTTTTAGTTTCTTAAAAGCAAAATTTCTTAAGCTTCAAACGGCGTAATAGACACATAAGATCTGTTATCCTTTTTCTTTCTGAACGCAACAACCCCGTCAACTTTTGCATGTAAAGTATGATCTTTACCCATGTAAACGTTTTCTCCTGGATTGTGAGTTGTTCCTCTTTG
>CATITK010000153.1 GCA_949545755.1 Polaribacter sejongensis
AGAAAAATTGAAGATATTCGAGTAGAAACACATAAGTTTCAATATTTATATAATGAAGGAGAAACCTATCATTTTATGAATGAAAAAGATTATTCTCAAATACAATTGCAAAAAAACACGTTAGATGCTCCTCAATTAATGAAAGAAGGAGAAATAGTAACAATTATTATCAACTCTGAAGATGACATGCCACTGTCAGTAGATTTACCTGCAAGTGTGATTTTAGAAGTAACACATACAGAACCAGGAGTAAAAGGGAATACAGCAACCAATGCCACAAAACCGGCAACCGTTGAAAGTGGTGCTACTGTAAATGTGCCTTTATTTATTAATGAAGGAGATAAAATTAAAGTAGAAACGACCAAAGGTACCTATCAAGAACGTATTAAAGAGTAAAATTATTAGCAGTAGGCAGTCTTTAGTTGGCAGTCAGACTGAATACTACCTACTGAATACTGAACTATGAAATTCAAAAAATCACAAACATTACAGCAAATAGCAAAATTAATAGCTGCTGAATTTATTGGTGATGAAAGTTTTGAAGTTTTAGGAATCAATGAAATTCATGTAGTAGAAAAGGGTGATATCGTATTTGTAGATCATCCTAAATACTATACAAAAGCACTAAACTCTGCAGCAACTACGATATTAATCAATAAAAAAGTAGCTTGTCCAGAAGGAAAAACGTTGTTGATTTCTGATGACCCTTTTCGTGATTTCAATAAAATAACGACACATTTCAATCCTTTTATTGCAGCGAAAGTAAGTATCTCTTCCTCTGCATTAATCGGAGAAAACACAATCATTCAGCCAAATGTATTTATTGGAAACCATGTTAGAATTGGTTCTAATTCAGTAATCCACCCCAATGTAACTATTTATGATCGTTCTATTATTGGAAATAATGTAACCATCCATGCAAATACAGTCATAGGTGCTGATGCCTTTTACTACAAAAAAAGACCCGAAGGATTTGATAAATTGATTTCGGGTGGCCGGGTAATTTTAGAAGACCATGTAGATATAGGTGCATCTTGTACCATTGATAAAGGGGTAACTGGAGATACAACTATTGGGAGAGGTACAAAAATTGACAATCAAGTCCATGTTGGCCACGATACAAAAATAGGTGAGCAATGTTTGATCGCCTCACAAACTGGTATTGCTGGTTGTGTAATTATAGAAGATGAAGTAACTATTTGGGGACAAGTAGGAACTAATAGCGGAATAACCATCGGAAAAGGCGCAATAATTTTAGGACAAACTGGCGTTACAAAATCCGTTGCTGGAGGTAAAAGTTATTTTGGGACTCCTATTTCAGAGTCTCGAGAGAAATTAAAAGAAATGGCAGCAATCAAAGATTTTTTAAAAAAACAAAAAGAAGCTATAAAATAAAAGATTGTTTTGTGGGTTCTAAAAACCAATAAGATTGTCCTACCTTTTAAATGATATTTCACCACAAAAAAATATTATTTAATTCTGATAATAATTCTGTTGTTTTCTTTTTTTAAAAACGTTCAATAAACTATTTTTGCGTATTAATTTAAATCAAATTCCATTTCCTCTTTAGGAACTATTTAAAAAGATAATGGACTTAAAATATCAATCCAATGAGTGTTTTAGTAAATAAAAATTCAAAAATTATTGTTCAAGGTTTTACAGGTAGTGAAGGTACTTTTCATGCAGGTCAAATGATTGATTATGGAACAAATGTTGTTGGAGGAGTAACTCCAGGTAAAGGAGGACAAGTACATCTAGGGAAACCTGTTTTTAATACCGTTTTAGAATCTGTAAACAAAGTAGGAGCAGACACTTCAATTATTTTTGTACCACCCGCTTTTGCTGCAGATGCAATTATGGAGTCTGCCGACGCAGGAATTAAAGTAATCATTTGTATTACTGAAGGAATTCCTACTGCAGATATGGTTAAAGTAAAAGCGTATATAGATACAAAAGCATGTAGACTGGTTGGACCTAACTGTCCAGGGGTAATTACTCCAGATGAAGCTAAAGTTGGAATCATGCCCGGTTTTATTTTCAAAAAAGGAAAAGTAGGTATTGTTTCAAAATCGGGAACCTTAACCTATGAAGCCGCTGACCAAGTGGTTAAACAAGGGTTTGGAATCACAACTGCAATTGGTATCGGTGGAGATCCAATTATAGGAACGACGACTAAAGAAGCAGTAGAATTGTTAATGAATGATGATGAGACTGAAGCAATTGTAATGATTGGTGAAATTGGTGGAAATCTAGAAGCGGAAGCTGCACAATGGGTGAAAGCGGATGGAAACAGAAAACCTGTAGTTGGTTTTATTGCAGGGCAAACTGCACCAGCAGGAAGAACAATGGGACATGCAGGTGCTATTGTTGGAGGAGCAGATGATACTGCACAAGCAAAAATGAAGATTTTAGCTGAAAATGGAATTCATGTTGTGAGTTCACCAGCTAAGATTGGAGAAATGATTGCAGAAGTATTAAGATAAAAACTGTTAAAGTTTTACAAAATAATAGCTTAAAACCCATTGAATTCGTAAATTCAGTGGGTTTTTATTTTTAATTAAATTAATAATTATGAAAAAGTTTAAAGCACTATTTATAAGCCTTCTGTTGGTTGTCGTTGTAAGTTGTAAAACTGACATTGGGAAAAACCATGAAGTTACTTCAAAAAAAGACACAAACGGTTTAACTTATGAGACTGTACAGAATGACCCAACTGGGTTGCGATTGTATACATTAAAGAATGGTTTAAAAGTCTATTTAAGTCAAAATTCCGACGAACCTACAATCCAAACCTACATTCCTGTAAGAGCGGGCTCAAATTATGACCCGAAAGAAAGTACAGGGTTGGCTCATTATTTGGAGCATATGCTGTTTAAAGGAACTGATAATATTGCAACAACTGATTGGGAGAACGAAAAAAAATTGATTGCTAAAATTTCTGACTTGTATGAGCAACATAAATCAGAAGTTGATCCTGCTAAAAAAGAAGTATTGTATCGTAAAATTGATAAAATATCTCATGATGCATCTAAGCTTTCAATTGCGAATGAGTATGATAAAATGGTAAGTTTGTTAGGAGCTACAGGTACAAATGCGCATACTTGGTTTGAGGAAACAGTATATAAAAACAAAATTCCTGCCAATGAATTGGATAAATGGTTAAGGCTAGAAAATGAGCGTTTTAGTAAGCTCGTTTTACGTTTGTTCCATACAGAATTAGAAGCTGTATATGAAGAATTTAATAGAGGGCAAGACAATGATTTTAGGAAATCTTATGCAGCAATGTTGGATGGTTTGTTTCCCACACATCCCTATGGTCAACAAAGTACAATAGGCACTTCAAAGCATTTAAAAAATCCTTCTATGGTGGATATAAATGATTACTTCAATAAATATTATGTGCCAAATAATATGGCCATAGTATTGGTTGGAGATCTCGATTTTGATACTACTATTAAAAAAATTGACGCCACTTTTGGTCAAATGAAATATAAAGAAATTGAACACCCTATATTACCTATTGAAGAACCAATAAAAGGTGAAGTAATTAGAGAAGTTTTTGGACCGAATAATGAAAGTGTAAGTGTTGCCTATAGAACTCCAGGAATAGAGACAGATGAAGTAAAGATGATTACCTTAATTGAAATGTTACTGATGAACGGAAATGCAGGTTTATTTGATTTAAATTTAAATCAAAAACAGGCAGTACAAAGTTCATATACTCAACCACAATTTTTAAACGATTATGGATACATTACTCTAAACGGAACACCAAAAGAAGGACAAACTTTAGATGAAGTAAAAGACTTGTTATTAGAACAAATTGAATTGTTTAAAAAAGGAGAATTTGAAGCGTATCTGATTGCTGCAGTTATTAATGATTTAAAATTAAGAAGTACACGTCAATATGAAGACGCTACAGCACTGTCTTCGATGTATTATAATGCATTCATTCATGGTGAAAACTGGATTGACAAATTAACTTTTTTAGATGATTTGAAAAAAATATCAAAAGAGGAATTAATGGCATTTGCTAATAAATTTTTTGTAGGAAACCATGTCGTAACATACAAACGTAAAGGAGAAGATAAAAACATAGCAAAAGTTAAGAACCCTAGAATTACTCCAAATGCAATCAACAGGAATGCAGCATCACAATTTTTGAAAAAATTTAACGCAATGCAATCTGAAGATTTAAAGCCATTGTTTGTTAATTATAAAAAAGAGATTCAAAAAACGACATTAAATAATGGAATTACTCTTGCTAATATTAAAAATAAGAATAATGATTTATTCGATTTAAATATTATCCTAGATATGGGTAAAGACAATGATAAAAAAATGGCTTTAGCCGTTGGTTATTTAAAATACCTTGGTACAGATAAATATTCTGCTGAAGAGTTGAAAAAAGAATTTTATAAAATAGGGGTGGATTACCATGTGAGAACTGGAAACGATCGATCTAATGTATCTATTTCTGGTTTGGAAGAAAATCTTGACAAAGGATTGGAATTGTTAGAACATTTATTGGAGAATGCTAGCGTAGATCAAGAAGCCTATGATAAGTATGTCGCAAGTATTTTAAAATCAAGAACGAATGGGAAAACACAAAAAGGAAATATACTTCGTAATGGTTTAAATTCTTTTGCACAATATGGTGAAAATTCTAGATTAAGAGACATCTACAATGCAGGTGAATTACAACAGATGAATCCAGAAGAATTAGTCGCTATTATTAAAGATTTAACCAACTTTAAACATCGAATTTTCTATTATGGTAAAGATGTAAATGTGGCTATAACAGCATTAAATACCTACCATAAAATTCCATATGAATTGAAAGATTATCCTTTAGCAAAAGAATATAAACAGATAGCAACAGGAGGAAATGTTTATTATTCTAATTTTGACATGGTACAATCTGAGCTGTTCTTTATTGCAAAAGGAGAAACATTTGACCCTAAAAAAATGGCGTTATCAACAGTGTTTAATTCTTATTTTGGACAAGGGTTTTCAGCTGTTGTTTTACAGGAAATTAGAGAATCAAAAGGATTGGCATATTCAGCTTCTGCAGGATATTTACCCTCATCAGATGCTAAGAAGAATGATAGAGTATATGCATATTTAGGAACGCAAGCAAATAAAGTTCCTGAAGCAGTAAATGCAATGATTGCTTTAATGAATGATATGCCGGAGTCTGAACAACAATTTATAACCGCTAAAAAATCGGCATTAAAACAGATTGCTGCACAACGAATCACAAAATCTACTATTTTTTGGAGTTATGAAGGTTTAAAAAAAAGAGGCTTAGATTATGACAATAGAGAGGAGATGTATTCTCAAATTCAGAAAATGACTTTGAAAGATATACGAGATTTCTTTAATGAAAATGTGAAAGGTAAAGATTTTTCTGTTTCAGTCATCGGGAATAAGAAAGATCTTGACATGGAAGCTCTAAAAAAATTAGGAAAACTACATGAAATGGATATTAATTATTTATTCAATTATAATAATATCGAGGTGAAGCAATAGTTATTATTCCTATGAAAACAAAAAAACACATAAGGTAGGAAATGCTTTATGAGTTTTATTATTTTAGTATCTTTGAACTCGAAAAAAATAATAGAATATGAAATTATTAGAAAATAAATCAGCAATTATTACAGGCGCTACCAGAGGAATTGGGCGTGGAATTGCTATTGAATTTGCAAAACAAGGAGCAAACGTAGCCTTTACTTATAGTTCTTCTGTTGCTGCTGCTAGTGCTTTGGAATCCGAATTAAAGGCTTTTGGAGTTTTAGCAAAAGGATATCAATCGAATGCAGCAGATTTTGATGCTGCTCAAGAATTAGCGAAAACCGTTTTAAAAGAATTTGGAACTATTGATATTTTAGTAAACAATGCCGGTATTACAAAAGATAATTTGTTGATGCGTATTACTGAAGAAGACTTTGATAAAGTAATTGAAGTAAACTTAAAATCAGTATTTAATTTAACCAAAGCAGTCATTCGTCCAATGATGAAGCAAAGAGCGGGTTCTATTATTAACATGAGTTCTGTTGTCGGTTTGAAAGGAAATGCAGGTCAAACTAATTATGCGGCTTCAAAAGCAGGTATCGTCGGATTTTCAAAATCAGTCGCTTTAGAATTGGGTTCAAGAAACATCAGAAGTAACGTTGTCGCTCCTGGTTTTATAGAAACTGAGATGACAGCAAAATTAGACGAAGCCACTGTACAAAGTTGGAGAGATGGAATTCCACTGAAAAGAGGAGGGCAGCCAATAGATATTGCAAACGCCTGTGTCTTTTTAGCTTCTGATATGAGTGCTTATATTACAGGGCAAACCTTATCTGTAGATGGAGGAATGCTTACGTAATTTAAAAATGAATAAACCCTCTTTGTTTTCACAAAGAGGGTTTATTATTATAATGAGATACCGAAACAAGTTCAGCATGCCAAATTGTTTACTTGATCAATTCGTAAGAACGTTTGATGAAACTCGTTAACTCTTCACCATGTAATAGGTTTTGAGACAATTTTGCCAAATCGAAAGCTTGAGAAATTAAACGACTTTGTTTCTTTTCTGTTTTGGTGTTTAAAATTTCAGAAACTAAAGGACTATTAGTATTTACAACCAAATTGTACATGTCAGGAAAATTACCCATTCCCATCATACCACCGCCACCAGAAGCTTGCATTTCTTTCATTCTACGCATAAATTCGGGAACCGTAATTATAAATGGAGAAGCAGCAGAATCCATTGCTTCTAATTGAACTGTATATGTTTTTGAAGGAACAACAGCTTCAATAATTGGCTTTAAGGTAGCTGTTTCTTCTTCAGACAATTTAGAAATTACATTGTCGTCTTTCTTAATTAAATTATCTACATGATCTGCATCTACTCTAGAAAATTTCACTTTTTCTCCTGCACCTTCTAATTTTTGCATTAAATGTGAAATAATCGGAGAATCTAAAATTAAGACTTCGTATCCTTTTGCAGTTGCATCTTGAATGTAACTATGCTGTGCTTCTTTATTTGAGGTATATAAAATAACATGATTTCCTTCTTTATCAATTTGAGAAGCTTTTGTTTTTTCAATTAACTCATCAAAGGTAAAATAAGAATTCGCGACTGTTGGATACAATGCAAATTTCTTTGCCTTGTCAAAGAATTTATCTTCAGACAACATTCCGTATTCAATAATTACTTTAATATCGTTCCATTTTGTTTCAAAATCTGCTCTGTCTTTTTTGAATAAAGAAGCCAATTTATCACCTACTTTTTTAGTGATATAACCCGCTATTTTTTTAACAGCTCCATCAGCTTGTAGCCCAGAACGAGAAACATTCAAAGGAATATCTGGAGAATCAATAACCCCTTTTAACATCTGTAAAAAGTCAGGTACAATTCCTTCAACATTATCAGTAACAAAAACTTGGTTTTGATACAATTGGATTTTGTCCTTTTGCATATCCATGCTTTGAGACAATTTAGGGAAGAATAAAATTCCTGTTAAGTTAAATGGATAATCTACATTTAAGTGAATGTGAAATAAAGACTCTTCAAATTGCATTGGATACAA
>CATITK010000154.1 GCA_949545755.1 Polaribacter sejongensis
ACGGCCAATCTTGGAAAGAACTGAGCAATTGTATAATTGTTGTTTCCATCAGGAAAGGATTCTAATCCAGAACGACCACCATCTTTATTGATATCGTTTATTTTATAGTTCCATTGAATACTAAATTTAAAAGTTCCTCCAGAAGCCAGCGGCTTTGGTAAATTAATACGCATCATGGTGCTGTTGATAAAGTAAGACAAAGGGATGCCATTACTTTCTACTTTTTCTACCTTAAATCCAAACCCCTTATTTTCTTTCATATACGTACTTTGAAATTTTTCTGGAGTAATAAATTCAGATGCACCTGTAGATTTTACTGAAGGAGTTTTAGAGTCGTCTGCTCTCATGTTTTGGTCTAATTGAACCCATAAATAGTCCAATTGATCTTTGGAATTATTATGATATGTAATTTTTTCATTACCATAAATTTTGTTGGTACTTTCTTCCAATCGAATGTCCATTACATAATCAACTTTTTGCTGAGAATATTGACTTCCAGGAGCTCCTGAAGCAGTATGTTGGTCGTTGGGAGTAGCCAAAACATCTTTTAGCTGTCTAAATTTATTCTGGTCAATATGTCCTTGTTCTATTTTGTTTATGTCTTTTTGTTCTTGTGCAAAAGAGCCTACAATAACAAATAATAAAGAAAATAAGAAGATATAATTATTTTTCATAGGTTAATTTATTTGTTTATAAAATTAGTGATTAGATAGTCAATTGGTTAAAGAATAATAAACCTTTATCAAAATAGGGTTTTGATAGAATATCTAATTTTTTACATTCATATTTAATACGTTAGCATTGATTTAATGATCATTTCATTCTTTCATCTTACTCTTAAATTTTTCGAATTTAT
Organism: Polaribacter sejongensis; assembly: GCA_949545755.1. Taxonomy (GTDB): domain Bacteria; phylum Bacteroidota; class Bacteroidia; order Flavobacteriales; family Flavobacteriaceae; genus Polaribacter; species Polaribacter sejongensis_A. The sequence continues at coordinate 857 of CATITK010000154.1, forward strand.
TTTTCTTTTCTTTTGGCCAGCTATTGTTAGATTGGTCTACATCAGCAGTTTCTTGGTATGGATCTATTGTAATTTTAGAAAGTTCTTTCCTAGCAGAAAATACTTTTGTAACTTCTTTGTCATTATATCTCCATATTTGTGCAGGATATATTTTTATTTCACTTGTACCATCGGTATAGCTAAAATGAATAATAATAGGCATTACTAATCCACCCGGTTTGTTGTAGGTAATTTCGTAATGAAATTTTGAATTCGTATTTTTATCAGCACCAAAACCTAATCCGATTGTTTTGTCTTCGATAAAATCAATAGCATCACCATTTACCTTTGTGTGGTATTTTTTAACACCTTTAATACCAATATCTGTTACATCAGTTGTGTAAAACCAACCTCTCCAAAACCAGTCTAAATCGATGCCAGAAGCATCTTCCATGGTTCTAAAAAAATCTGCTGGCGTTGGGTGTTTAAACATCCATCTTTGAGAATAGGTTCTAAAAGCATGGTCAAATAATTCTTTTCCCATAATGGTTTCTCTTAAAATCCATAAGGCAGTAGCTGGTTTTCCGTAGGCATTATTTCCAAATTCATATACGTGATCTCCTTTGGACATAATTGGCGCAATTTTAGATTGATCTCCACTCATATATTTGACAATATTTTTTGGATATCCCCTTGTGATCGGAAAATTTTTGTCATAAGCTAATTCTGCTAACATTTCTACATAAGAATTCAATCCTTCATCCATCCAAGTCCATTGTCTTTCGTCAGAATTTACAATCATAGGAAAAAAATTATGACCTACTTCGTGAATTGTTACTTTGATCATTCTGTATTTTACTCTGTCAGAATAGGTTCCATCTGCTTCTGGTCTTCCTGGGTTGAAACAAATTTGAGGATATTCCATTCCCATTTGGCCATCTACTGAAATCGCTTTATGGTATGGATAATCAAATGTGTATTTAGAATATGTTTTTAATGTTTGTGCAACCGCTCTTGTAGAATGGGTTCCATATAAAGGGTTTGCTTCTTTAGAATATAAAGAATAGGCCATGACCGTTTTACCATTTATATCCACTGCCATAGCGTCCCAAATAAATTTTCTTGAGGAAGCAAATGCATAATCTCTTACATTTTTAGCGACAAACTTCCACGTTTTCATCTCTTTTGATTTGCTTTTTTCAATTTCTATAGCTTCTTTTTGTGTGCGAATTAATACTGGATTATCAAAAGTATTTCTTGCTTTTGCCAATCTTTTCAATTCTTTCTTGGTCAAAACGTCTCTTTCGTTTTGTAGCACACCAGTTGCTCCTAACATATGATCTTTTGGTGTTGTAATATTTACAGTATAATCTCCAAATTCTAATGCAAATTCACTTCTTCCCCAAAATTGATCATTTTGCCAACCTTCAACGTTATCATACACACACATTCTTGGATAAAATTGAGCAATTACATAATTGTTATTATCATTTTCAGTAAAGTGTTCAAAACCAGATCTACCCCAAATTTTTCTATGGTTGTTAATGTTGTA
>CATITK010000155.1 GCA_949545755.1 Polaribacter sejongensis
AGAGTAAAAGCGATTATCGTAGACAAATTAGGCGTTGACGATAACGAAGTAACAACAGAAGCGAGCTTCACAAATGATTTAGGAGCAGATTCTTTAGATACTGTTGAGTTAATTATGGAGTTCGAAAAAGAATTTGATATTCAAATTCCAGATGACCAAGCGGAAAATATTGGAACTGTAGGTCAAGCTGTAAGTTATATCGAAGAAGCAAAAAAGTAATATTTATATGCAATTAAAACGAGTTGTAGTCACTGGACTTGGCGCATTAACGCCCATAGGTAATAATATTGAAGAATATTGGACGGCTTTAGTTAACGGAGTTAGCGGAGCAGCACCTATCACACACTTTGATGCTGCCAAGTTCAAAACTCGTTTTGCATGTGAATTAAAAGATTTCAACGTAAACGACTTTATCAATAGAAAGGACGCACGTAAAATGGATAAATTTACACAATATGCTATGGTTGCTTCAGATGAAGCCATTGCAGATTCAAGTTTAGACATGGAAGAAATCGACAAATTACGCGTTGGTGTAATTTGGGGAGCAGGAATTGGAGGCTTAGAAACGTTTCAAAACGAAGCTATAAATTTTGGAGCAGGAGATGGCACACCAAGATTTAATCCATTCTTTATCCCAAAAATGATTGCAGACATTGCTCCAGGAAACATTTCTATAAAGAATGGATTTATGGGGCCAAATTATACAACAGTTTCTGCATGTGCGTCTTCAGCAAACGCAATGATAGATGCATTAAATTATATTCGTTTAGGAACTTGTGATGTAATTGTAACTGGTGGCTCAGAGGCAGCAGTTGTGATCTCAGGTGTTGGTGGTTTTAACGCTATGCACGCTTTATCAACAAGAAATGAAACTCCAGAAACGGCCTCCAGACCTTTTGATTCAGAACGCGATGGTTTTGTTTTAGGCGAAGGAGCAGGAGCAATTGTTTTGGAAGAATATGAACATGCCAAGGCAAGAGGAGCAAAAATTTATGCGGAGGTTATTGGAGGAGGAATGTCTTCTGATGCCTATCACATGACAGCACCTCATCCTGAAGGAATAGGTGTGATTGCTGTAATGAAAAATTGCCTTGAAAACTCAGGGATCAAACCAGAAGATGTAGACCATATTAATACACATGGAACTTCTACACCTTTAGGAGATGTTGCAGAGTTAAAAGCAATTTCTAGTGTTTTTGGCGAACATGCTAAGAACATTAATATCAATTCTACAAAATCGATGACAGGTCATTTGTTAGGCGCTGCCGGAGCAATAGAATCTATTGCGGCAATTTTAGCGATGAAACATGGCATTGTTCCTCCAACAATCAATCATGTGAATGTAGATGAAAATATTAATCCAGATTTAAACTTAACCTTAAATAAAGCTCAAAAGCGCGATATTAAAGTAGCGATGAGTAATACATTTGGTTTTGGTGGTCATAATGCATGTGTTGCTTTTAGAAAATTAGATGAATAATACTCTATGAATTTTATTCGTAAAATAATTTCTTCTCACTCAAAAGAGGATGTACAATTATATAACGAATTAAAAATACTTCTCAATTTTTCACCCAGAAAAATAAATAAATACAAAAAAGCATTTACACACAGATCTGTGCAAATGCTAGATAAAAAAGGAATTCTAATCAACTATGAACGCTTAGAATTTTTAGGAGATTCTATATTGGGATCTATTATTGCGGCTTATTTGTATAAAAAAGTTCCTGAAGGTTCAGAAGGCTACCTCACTCAAATGCGCTCTAAAATTGTTAGTAGAGAGCACTTAAATGAATTAGGAAAAGATTTAAATTTAATCCGTTTTGTAAAAAGTAATGTAGATCAAGCAAATGTTGGCGATAATATTCATGGTAATATTTTTGAAGCGTTAATAGGAGCTATTTATTTAGATAAAGGATACAATGCTTGTCAGAAGTTTATTTATAATAATGTAATTGTTCCTTATGTAGATATAGAAAAATTAGAAGGAAAAATTACAAGCTACAAAGGGCTAATTATAGAATGGTGTCAAAAGCAAAAGAAAAAATATATTTTTGATTCTTATGAAGATTCTGGCAATGAAACGATTAAGCATTTCAGTGTGAAAATCAGTATTGATGGAAAACAAATCGCGAAAGGACGTGCGACTTCAAAGAAAAAAGCAGAAGAGCAAGCATCTAAAAGAGTTTATTTTACTTTTCAAAAACAAATTGATAGCGTCTAAATCACGATAACGTTTTCGTTAAATTTAACCGTAAAACTCATAAACAATTAGTAATTTAGCCCTTCTGTAAAAACGAGTATTAGCTATAATTTATGCAGGTACATGCTTTAGAAATGAACGATTTTTTCGAAGAAGAATATTCTTTAATAGGAATTCATTCTACATTAGAAGATTTCAAGTTAGCATACTTATTAAACAAAAACCTTAACACAAGGTTTTATAAAGCAAAAGAAGATTTAGAATTTGTAAGAGAAAAAAAGAAAGCATCTTTTTCTATTTATAACTATGAAAATATAAAATATGATTTCGATTGGTTTTTAATAGCCAATAGCTATAGAAGAGAAAATCAAACGGTTTCTAATGAATTATTACTCACATCAGAAAC
>CATITK010000156.1 GCA_949545755.1 Polaribacter sejongensis
GATACTTCTGGTAAATTCACCTACAAACCTGTTGATAAAAAAACAAACTATGTAAAACGTTGTGTGGGTATTGCTGGCGATTCTCTAGAAATGAAAAATGGTTATTTCTATATCAATGGAAAAAAGAATGCGCTACCTGAAAGGGCAAAGTTACAATTTTATTATACTTATGAAGCAAAAAAAACAATAAGTCAGAGTACATACCCTAAATTTTTAATAGGCAAACAACGAACTGGAGTTTACAAAATTTTAAGTGAATATTGGAATAATGAAAAAGTACAAAAAGCAATAAAAAAGAATGGGAATTTATCTAAAATTGGTGCTGATTCTTTATATACAGAGGTTGTTGGAGGTATAAACTCTAATTTTGCTCGAAAATTAAAAATGTTTTCTGTTGAGAACAAGATAAATATCAATTTAACGGAAGAAGAAGCAGCTCGTTTAGAAGAATACCCATTAGCTGTTTCTGTTAAAAAAATAAATCATGATATTGACAATGCTATTTTTCCTCATGTAGAAAAATTGGGTTGGAGTCAAGATAACTTTGGTCCAATTTATATACCAAAGGCTGGAGCTACTGTCAAAATAGATTTAGAAACATTGCCTTTCTACAAGCAAATCATCGAAAATTATGAAAATAATGATTTACAAGTTGTTGGGGAAAACATCTATATTAATGGAGTAAAATCAGTTTTTTATACTTTTAAACAAGACTACTTTTATTTAATTGGAGACAACAGACACAGTTCGCTAGATGGTCGTTACTGGGGTTATGTTCCTTTTGATCATGTTTTAGGAAAACCTGTATTAGTTTGGTTTAGTTGGAATCCGAATGCCGAAGGTTTTGGAGCTAAATTAAAATCAATTCGTTGGGACAGAATGTTTACAACCGTCCATGGTGAAGGAAAACCTTTTTCTTTCAGATACTTCGTTTTAGCATTCATAGGAATGTATTTTGTTTATAGTATTTATAGAAAAAGAAAAGTGAAAAAATAATTTTAGCAGCAGTTTAAAATTGAAACTAAAAAGGGTTCATTAAAACATATGTCATTATTTATACCCACTTACTTCTCTCCTATTTCTCAATATTCTGAAATTGTAAAATCTAATTCAGTTGTTTTTGAAATGGAAGATAATTTTCAGAAACAAAGCTATAGAAATAGATGCTACATCTATAATTCTAACGGAAAACAGTTATTAAACATTCCTGTAAAAGATAAATACAAAGGAAGTTCTCAACGAAAAAAAACAAAAGATTTATTGGTTGACAACGATGCTCTTTGGCAAGATCATCATTTAAAATCTTTACAAACAGCTTATAGAACTTCCCCTTTTTACGAGTTTTACGAAGATGATTTACTTTCTATTTTCACAAAAAAATATACTTTTATTCAAGATGTAAACATCGATACTTTTTTATTTATTTCTGATGCATTACAAATATCCCAGCAATATTCTAAAACGGGAGAGTATATCGTAAAAACTACTGAAAAAGATTTAAGAGAACTTTCAGATGTAAAAAAACAACCTCAAAAACTAGTAGATAACTACGTACAAATGTTTGATGACAAGCATGGTTTTATTCCTGATTTATCAATTTTAGACTTACTTTTTATGGAAGGTCCAAACGCAATTAGTTTCTTGTGAATTTAGCATTCATAATACATTACGGGTTACATTTTGTAGCACCACTTTTTATAGCCTACTTTTTGTTTAAGAAAAACTGGAAAATTACTTACTTAATTTTCATCTGCTCGATGTTAGTAGATTTAGATCATTTACTAGCGACCCCTATTTTTGACAAAAACAGATGTAGCATCAACTTTCACCCCTTGCATTCCTATATTGCAATTAGCTTTTATGGTATTGGTTTATTTTTTAAGAAAACAAGAATCTTATGTATTGCATTAATATTCCACATGCTAACAGACGCTATAGATTGCTATCTATAATATTTCTTTAAAAGTAAATCAAACTCTTTAGAAATATTAAGTTTTAGTACTAAAAAAACATATAGAACAGTAATCATTACACTTTTTAAAGCGATGTTAATTATTGGAGTGATACTAAATTTCAATATTTCTATTTCTGGAAACGTAAAGTTCCAAAAGTAAAAAGAATAAAACAAAATGAGAATAATTAAAATCAATCTCCATGATTTATTTGTAAAAGGTGTAATTGCAAATTTATGATGTACAAACCATAACTTAATTGTATTAAACACTAAAATTGTTAGTAAGGTTGCAATTGCTAAGCCATTAGTACCCAATTCTAAATTAAAATAGAAGAGCTTATTTAAAAAGTATACAGAAACAGACATCCCTATAGCAAGTGGCAATACCACTCTATAAAATTTAGAGTTATTTATGATTGCACCATTACTTCCTAAAAGCATGGTATATAATTTGGCTAAAGAAATCATTAGAACTACATATTCACCACCAGCATAACCTTTTTCTGGCATTAATTTAAAAAGTTCACTTACACCACAATTAACTAACAGAAAAAATAAACCACCAACTAAAAGTAGATTTATAGAACTTTTCTTGTATAAGTTTTCAACTTCTGTTGTATTAAATTCATTTAAAGATTTAGATGTTAATGGTTGTAAAATTTGGGTCATTGCTCTGCTTGGTGCTTCTATAAAAGAACCTATAAAAACAGCAACAGAATAATAAGCTGCTTTTTCTATGGTATCTTTTCCAGGAATCATAACTTTATCAATATCTAATAAAATAGCACCTGCACTTCCTGCTAAAATAATATATCCTGAATATTTAATAACCTCTAAAATATTATTTGGCAACTTAAAATGAAACTTCGGGAAATAAATAGAAAAGGCATAAAACATCATTACAAGAGCTCTAATAACATATGCTATACTTAAATATAAGATAAATTCTGATTTTGTTATGAAATCAAAAAGAACAGCTAAAAGTAAAATCATTACCACAACTCTATTCCAAAGTTCTTTTAAAATATTTCCAAAAACAGTTTGGAGTTGTACTTTTGTCCAAGAATAGAAAAGTTCAAAATAAGCGCATGCAATCGCTATTAAATAAATAGAAAACGTATAACTTTCTATAATCTGATTCTCTTCAGTTACCTTACTCATAATCCATGTATGAGCATTATCCCAAAAAAAACCTAAAGGGACTGCGATTAATAATGGTAAAAATATAACCGAAGAAAGAAACGTATCTTTTTCTTCTTTTGTTTCATAAGACGAGAAATATTTTACAATAGTATATTGAACTCCGAATGCAGTAAATGGCATAATCAAATTAGAAGCAGATAAAAGAATTGTAACCATTCCATAAAATTCTGATTCCAAAACTCTGGGATAAAAAACAATCGTATTTATTCCGCCGATTAAGAATGCACCATAAATAATAATCGTATTTCTAAAAGACTGTTTTAATACAATTCCCATATTACGAATGTAGACTTTTAATAATAAATGTCAATTTTTTAGTTAAATGCTTTCTATGATATTTTTCTATGTTTTTAGAATTCACTTCTAAGTTTCCTTGTTTATATTGATGATATAACCGTACTATTTCTGATGATAATTTCTCTTCGTTATCAAACCCAACAACAACTCCGGCATTCGTCTCTTTTAAAATTGCTGCTAAATCTCCTTGTTCTGAACCAATTGCCAAAATAGGTCTTTTTGCTGTTAAATACTCAAATATTTTACCTGTTAAAATTCCTTTTGACTTTTCTACATTAGGAATTAACAATAATAAAACCTGTGCTTTTTTCTGATATTCAATTGCTTTTTGATGATTCACATAACCAACAAAATTTACATTATCCATTAATTGATGATTGATTACCTCAGTTTCAATTTCATTAGAAATATCACCAATAAAATTGAGTTTTAACTCTTTTTTAAAATTTTCATTCTGAGAACAAAGTTCTTTTAAAACTTTAAATAAAATTGTTGGATTACTTTGTTTAGGCAATAAACCAATATAAGAAATCGTGAATTTGTGATCTAATTCTATTCTATTCTTCGTTAAAACTTCATCATCAAAACCATTGGTTATTACTTCTACTCTACTTGCAGTTTTAGCGAATTCTTCTTTTAACGAATTACTAACAGTTAATACACAATCTGCATTTTTTAAAACAGCTTCTTCTAATTTTTTATTCTTATTTTTAGCAAATGAAAGCTGATTAAAATCTTTATTATAATATAAATCTGACCATGGATCTCTTAAATCTGCAATCCATTTTATATTATTTTTCTGATGTAATTTTTGCGCAATTAAATGCATACTATGAGGTGGACCTGTAGAAATAATAGTATCAATCTTATTTGAATTTAAATACGTTTGCAAATACCTTATAGATGATTTTACCCAAAATACTTTTGGATCAGGAATAAATAAATTTCCGCGTATAAAAGACAAAAAACGACTTTTACTCAAATTTGAAAACCCATTTTTCTGTGGTTTATTTTTCTTCCAAAAAAGAAGGTTTAAAGGCTCCCAAATAGGTTGTTTTAAAACTTCAATGTTTGTTGGCACTTCATTAATTAACGTTTTATCTTCTCTAGGATAAGTAATATTATCAACTGTATACACAACAGGTTCTATTCCGAATTCTTGTAAGTATTTTACAAACTTCAACCAACGTTGAACTCCAGATCCGCCTGCAGGTGGCCAATAATATGTAATTATTAATACTTTCAAGATGATAAATTATTGTATAAATATAGTAGTTCTTTTGAGGTTTGTTCCCAAGAAAATTTTTTTTGTATAAATAGTTTTCCATTTTGCCCCAATTCATTCCTTAGAGCTTCACTCTTGTAGAGTGTTAGTATTTTTTCAGAAAAATCAGCTACATCTCTATCTTTATGAACGAGACCCGTATTATTCTTTTCTACCAATTTTCTTTGAGCAATCGCATCGCTTACTAAAAGCGGTCTTGCTAAACTCATATATTGAAAAATTTTATTAGCATAGGCAACATCATGTTGTAAATTTCTATGCAATGGAGAAATACAAATAGTACTTGAAATAATATAAGATTGAAACAATGAAACATTTTTCCAACCTTCAAAATCAACAAAACTTTCTAATTTTAAATCGACAACTTGTTGCTTCAAAACTACGTCTGTAGTATTTTTTCCAACAATCACAAGTTTAATATTCGGAATCTTTTCTTTTAAAGAAGTTACTGCATCAATTGCAGTTTGTAAACCTCTTCTTAAGTGTGTATCCCCTAAATACAAAACAACGAACTTATCTTTATATCTTCTTATAATAGACTGATCTATATTATAATCCTTATAAAATGATTCTCTAATTGTATTAGGCACTAAAACTAACTTTTCTTTTGAAGAAGGGATTCTTTCTTCTATATTTTTAAGAAATTCTGGAGAAACAGCAATAACTTTATTTGCTTTATTAATAAATTCTTCTTCCTTTTTTTTCCATTTTTTTGGTGAAATGATATACTTTCCTGGAAATTTCTGTAAATGAGGGTACAACTTCATCACTTCTGGCATATTATCATGTAAATCTAAAACTACTGGTAATTTAAGTTTTTTATTTGCTCTAAAAACTGCTTCAGCAATTCTAATATCATGAATATGAATTGACTCAATATTGGTTTTTTCTATAAATTTAGAAACCTTATTTCCCATTAAAAAAGAATAAAAAGGTATTGTATAAGCTAAAGCTGATAATTTATATTCTAATTTATTAGAAAAATATCTTTTTACTTGAATTCCATTAATAGTTTCAAACTTCTTTTGGTTTCCATAAGTTAAACAAAAAAGAAAAACTTTATGCCCAGCTTCAACTAAAGAAATTGCTTCATTCTCCACTCTTGGATCTGGAGGGAATTCAGCATCTAAAATCATCCCTATTCTCATTTTATATTTTTCTCAGCATAAACGGCGTAGTACCTTGGGATAAATTTTCTTAAAATTGGTCTAAATCCTATTTTAGTGGTTGGACTAGTCCATTTTTCTTTTTCCTGAATTTGCCAACCAGATTTTTCTAAAAGCCAATCAAATTGCCAATCTTCAAACTCATGATAATGCCTATCCCACATATCAGTTTTACTTCTATAAGCTTTAGCAAACCATAAATCTAAAGGGATTGTAGTAACCAACTTTGTAGTTTCAATTTCTCTTAAAACATTAAGAGGAGCTAATAAATGTTCAAAAATTTCAAATGCAGTAACAGCATCTACTTTGTGTTTTTTTACAATTTCTGGTAACAAATCTAAATCTTCGCCTTCTGTATTAATTACTATATATCCATTTTGTTCCATAATTTCAGAGAAAGGATTTCTAGTACCTAAATCTAAAACAGTTGCTGGACTTGGTACAACTTTTTTCAAGAAAGCTAATGTATGCTCGTATCTTTTTAAATGAGGTATATTATACATTTATTATTATTTATTATTATTTATTTTTTCTCATAAAAAAACCATCCAACAGGAATAAGCAACAGAAACAGGTACGAAACTAAAGAAATAACTTTTCCTTGCTCAATTATTTTTGGCTCAAATTTGAATTCAATTTTATGGTTTCCTGCTGGAATTATCATACCACGTAACACATAATTCACTCTAAAATGTGGTGTTAATTTTCCATCAACATACCCATTCCAACCATCTTTATAATAAATTTCAGAAAACACAGTAAATTGTTCTTTTTCTGTTTTAGATTGATATGTTAACGTTGTAACATCGTACTTTAAAAGCTTAATTGTTGCTGTAGAATCTTTCTTACTAACAGGAATTCCTGTTGCTTTAAACCTACTACCAAATTCATAATTATTAAAAACAGCTACATTTTTAGTATCTATACTATCTAAAGCCTGTATTTCTTGGTTAGCAGAATTCACAAGTTTTACATTCTCTACAAACCAAACATTTCCATTTGCATCTGAGTTTTCTTGTGCTTGAGGGTTTCCTTTATCATCTGGAACAATAAAATACTTGGTGTTTAGCATGTTTAAAACCTGCATATTATTTTTTGAAATCTGATATTCAAAAAGCTCTTGGTAACGCATCATTTTTGCTGCATGATAACCACCAATTGATTGATGAAAATAAGAGGTACTTCCATCATTCATCGGATTTACAGTAAAATTAGCTACTCTAAAATGTGCTTTATCTTGTAAGATTATTTTATCTGCTACAGAAGCTGTAAATGGTTTTTCTATCTTTCTTGCTATTTTAAAATCGTCTTGATCTACGTATTTTTTGTCCACAGAAATTAAATCAAACAACACAAAAACGGTAAGTATACCAATAGCAACGCCTTGTTTTAATTTATCTTTTAACAACAGCCATAAAACCCCTCCTGAAACGAACATTAAAAATAAAGAACGTAGAGAATCCATTAATAAAATCGATTTTCTATCTGCAATTATTGCATCTACCAAGCCTGGCAACTGGCTGTATTGTGAATCTCTTAATCCTTCAAAAGTTGAAAATGCATGTGCTAATAAAAACCCAGCAACAATGAATCCTCCAAAAATGCTAAGTGCCTTTTTTAAAGCGTCCTGTTTTTCATCCGAAGAAACCCTTGACGAAAAGAACTCTTTTAACCCTAAAATAGCTAAAATAGGAACACATAATTCTGCAATAACTTGTATGGAAGAAACTGCTCTAAACTTATTATAAAGAGGAATATAATCAATGAAGAAATTGGTTAAAACATCAAAATTTCTTCCCCAACTCATTAAAACTGAAAAAACTGTTGCGGTTACTAACCATTGCTTTAAACGTCCTTTTACTAAGATTATTCCTAAAAAAAATAGAAAGAAGATGACGGCACCAATATAAGCAGGTGCTTCAACGATATTTTGATCCCCCCAATAGGTTAACGCTTGTTTTGAATACTCTTTAGCAACTTTTCTCCCTGCTCTGGCTTCTATTGTTTTATAAAAATTAGAATCTTCCGGCAATTCTTCAACGGTTCCTCCCCCCATAAAACGAGGGATAAACAGATTAAAAGTTTCTAATTTCGCATAACTATATTCTGTGATATAAGACTTATCTAGCCCTTTTGAAACTTCTTTCTCAGTGCCATCATAATTTATGGTCAACTCCGATCTACTTCTGGTACTTTGATCTGCATACTCTTTCATGGCCATTAAACGAGAAGAATTGGCACCAATTCCTAATAAAACTGCTACAATAATTACACTACTTTGTTTTACAAAAACGGGAAGTATCTTTTCTCTAATTGCATGAATAAATTCTACGATTCCTAAGACTAATAAACAAAATCCAAGATAATAGGTCATCTGTGGATGATTTGTGTGAATTTCTAGGGCCATGGCAACACCTGTCACTAAAAAACCAAGTATATATCTTTTCTGAAAAACCCATAAAACTCCAGCTAAGACCAAAGGCATGTAGGCAATTGCATGTGCTTTTGAATTGTGTCCTGCTCCAAAAATTATAATTAAATATGTTGAAAAACCAAAGGCGAGAGCTCCTAAAATAGCCAATCTCCAATTGACTTTTAAAGCCATCATCAATACAAAAAAACTTAAAAAATATAAAAAGGTATAATCTGCTGGTCTTGGTAAAAAACGTAAAGTCCGATCTAAAACTCTTACAAAATCATTCGGATAATAAGCACTTATTTGATATGCAGGCATTCCACAAAAAGAAGCACCTGTCCAGTATGGTTCGGCATCTTTATCCAACCTAAAGTCATTAATCTCTTTTACCATTCCTCTAAATTGAGTGATATCAGACTGATTTAATTTTTGTCCTTTTAAAAGTGGATGAAAATATAGGATGGATGCCAACGTAAAAATCACGATGGCAACAATATATGGTATCACTTTATTAGAAATCTTCAAACGAATACTTTTTAATTAATAGTGTGAATCATTAAATTTTACAATTAAAACGAGCGTACTCCCAATCAATCAACTTCTTCAAAATCTACATAATCCCCAACAGAGTCTTTACTTTGTTGTTTATTATTCGGCTTTTTATCTATGACCGTTTCTCCTTCTGACACCCTGTTCTTTTTTTGGTGACTTCCATATTGTTGTTCCGCCTTCTTTTTGATTGTTTCTGCAGCCTTTTTTATCAAAAAAGGTGCAAACAGTCGTGCTAAAAACTTAAAAGCATAGTAAAATAGTAATATAAAAAATATCGTTTTCAGTAAACCCATTTAAATTTGTATTTCTAAGTATATAAAAAATATAAATCAAAAATAACAATTTGAAGACAATTGTAGCGTTAACAATGCTATAAAAATTTCACAAACTCAAAAAAGTATAAATTGCGCTTAAAAAATAGCATTTTTAACCTATGTTTGTGTTCGTCGACACATACTCCTTATAATATTATATTGTAATTTATGAAGAACTTTTTCTTACATCTTATTTTGGTCTTATCATTACTTGAAATCACCTCAATACAAGCTCAGTACACAGAGGTAATAAACTCTAACAGACCTGGTTTTTCTGAGAGCCCTTATAGTGTTGGCACAGGAGTTTATCAATTTGAAAGTAATTTTTTCTACAAAAATACAAGTATTGAACCTACTTTTTCACAACCGCAATCTTTTGGAGTTGACCTCCTTTTTAGAACCTGTTTTTTTCTAGAAAAATTAGAATTAAATACCCAATTAACGTATCAAAGAGATAAAGTAGCTTTTAAGAATATTTTCTCTTCTCACTATTTCACGACTGGACTCAGCAGGATGTCAATAGGTGTTAAATATTTATTATTTGAACCAAAATATACTGATAAAACGAAAGAAGTTAGAAGTTGGAAAAGAAGATTTTCTTTTGACAAAAAGCGATTTATTCCTTCTGTAGCTATTTATGTTGGTCTGAATACAAATTTTGTAAGTGAAATTTATAAAACGGAAAGTATTACCCCAAAAGTGGGTGTTTTACTTCAACATAATTTAACGAATGAATTTAACGTAATTTCGAATGTTTTTTATGACAAAATAGGATCTGACTTTTCTGAAATTTCTTACACAATTACTGCAACACAGAATTTCAGTGTTCAATGGTCTGGCTTTATAGAACATCAAGGAATCTTTCAAAAATACCAAAATAATCTAAATTTTGGAACAGGTTTGGCGTATCTCTTTAGTGAAAATTTTCAGATTAATGCCTCTACTAGGTTTCTTCAAGAAGGGAAATCCCAAGGATTTTATGGCAGTTTAGGTATCTCTTATAGAATTGACAGACACCAAGATTCTTTTACTGACTTAGATCAAATAGGAACAAAAGACAGTAACAAACTAAGTGTTTTTTTTAATAAGATTTTGAGTTTATTCAAGAAAAAAGGAAACAAAAAAAACAAGGTAAAAAGAAGTAGAAAAAGAAAAAAAAGAAAAAGATAGATAAAGGCGTAAATCCAACTATAAAAAGCTACTAAAGAAAACGAATAGAAAGATTAACTTTGTTACATGATAACACTAAAAAAGATAGCATCAAAAAAAGAAATGAAACAATTTGTACTGTTTCCTTTTTCGCTATATAAAGATAATAAGTATTGGGTTCCTCCAATCATAAAAGATGAAATTGACAATTTCGATCCAACAAAAAACCCTGTTTTTGAAAATGCAGATGCACAATTCTATGTCGCTATTAAAAACAATAAAATTGTTGGTAGAGTCATAGCAATCATCAATTGGTTTGAAGTTGAAAAACAGCAAATTAAAAAAATGCGTTTTGGTTGGTTTGATGTTATTGATGACGTAGAAGTCAGTAAAATTCTTTTGAACAAAGTAAAAGAAATCGGTATTGAAAATAATCTAGCATATATTGAAGGGCCTGTTGGCTTTAATAATTTAGACAAAACAGGGGTTTTAACGGAAGGTTTTGACCATTTAGGAACCATGATAACTTGGTATAACCATCCTTATTACAAAGAACATTTAGAGCAACTAGGGTTTGTAAAGGAGAAAGAATACCTAGAAAACAAGTTCAAATTCAATAAGGTTGATGGAGTTTATTTTGATAGAATCAGTACTATTTTAAAGAGACGGTTCAAATTAAAAGCATTAGATTTTACGAAGACAAAAGAAATTATGCCTTATGTAGATGAAATGTTTGAAGTTTTTAGTGCAGCCTATTCTAAACTATCCACTTTTGTTCCCATTTCTGACGCTCAAATAGCATTCTTTAAAAAGAAATACATTTCATTTATCAATCCAGAATATATAAAATTTGTTGTTGATGAACATAATAAGCTAGTCGCTTTTGCTATTGTAATGCCATCGTTTTCTGAAGCTCTACAAAAAGCGAGAGGGAAGTTATTTCCGTTTGGGCTGTTTCACTTATTAAAAGCAAGAAAACATAGTAAAGATGTTACTTTTTATTTGATTGGTGTACATCCAGAATATCAAAATAAAGGGGTACATGCTATTATTTTTGATCAATACACAAAAACTTTTGGTCCATTAGGAATCGATAATTGCATTAGAACTCCAGAACTAGAAGATAACGAAGCCATAAAAAAATTGTGGGAAAAATTTGATCCGGTAACCCATAAAAAAAGGAGAACGTATAAGAAGAATATTCAGTAGGCAGTAGGCAGTAGGCAGTAGGCAGTAGGCAGTAGGCAAAATTAAAAATTCCTAACTTTTGAACATAATAATTTTTATACTTTAGCTCTCTAAAACATTGAATTTTTAAAAATTTTGAAACTTAAAAAATGCAACTATTCTATAATTCGGAAATTTCTATAGAAACAAAACAAATTACTTTTGATAAAATTGAGAGTAAACACATTGTCCGTGTCTTACGTAAAGAAGAAAATGACATTCTTAAAATCACCAATGGAAAGGGTTTTTTGTTTGATGCAAAAATTCGTCTTGCAAGCGACAAAAAATGTACTGCAGAAATTATAAATTTCGAAGAAAAACAGAAACCTTGGAACTATTATTTACACATAGCAATTGCGCCAACTAAAAACAATGATAGAATTGAATGGTTTTTAGAAAAAGCGACAGAAATTGGTATTGATGAAATTACGCCAATTATTTGTAGTAATTCTGAACGAAGAGTTATAAAACTAGAACGTTTTGAGAAAATTTTACAAGCTGCCATGAAGCAATCTTTAAAATTTACACTGCCAAAATTAAATAAGCCTATAAAATTAAATGAATTCATCAATCAAGATATTGATGGAAAAATTTGTATTGCGCATTGTGAATCTTTCGACAAAAATTCAAAAAAAAGAGAAAAGAGATTTTTAAAATCTATCGTAGATTCATCTGAGAAAACTACAATTTTAATTGGTCCTGAAGGTGATTTTTCTTCAGAAGAAATAAAAAAATGTTTGAAAAAAAACATGATTCCTATTTCTTTAGGTGAAAGTAGGTTGCGAACAGAAACTGCGGGCTTAGTGGCTGTTAATACAATTTCATTTATCAATCAGTAAGTTTTCCTTATCTTGCTTTCAATTCTTATCAAAATAATTAATGAAGCAAATTTTATTCTTTTTATTTATATCTCTAAACTTTTCAGGGCACACACAAGATGTTGCCATTTTAAAATATAATGGTGGTGGAGATTGGTATGCAAACCCAACTGCTATTCCTAATTTAATAGCATTTTCGAACAAAAATATAAAAACCAATATTCCTGAAAACCCACAAGGAGTTGCAATGGGAAGTGAGGATATCTTTAACTTTCCATTATTATTTATGACGGGTCATGGAAATGTGTTTTTTTCTGAGGACGATGCGAAAAACCTCCGAAATTATTTAATTTCTGGTGGATTTCTACATATTTCAGACAATTATGGTTTAAATATATTTATACGGAGAGAAATGAAAAAAGTATTTCCTGATATTGAATTTCAAGAGATTCCAACAAAGCATCCAATTTATAATCAAACATTTAAATTCCCAAACGGAATTCCTAAAATTCATGAACATGATAAGAAACCTGCACAAGGTTTTGGGCTTTTTTATAAAGGACGATTAATTGTTTTTTATGATTATGAAACCGATTTAAGTGACGGGTGGGAAGATGAGATAATACATAACAATCCTAAAAGCGTAAGAGAGAAAGCACTTCAAATGGGTGCAAATATTATAGAATACGCTTTTAAAAACTAAGTTTCGTAACAACTAAAAATCATCAATTAAATTTTATGCAAAACCAAATAGCGATAGATGATATTAAAATAAATTTTGATGAAAGTGGTTTATGGATTTTAAATATAGCTATAGCCATAATTATGTTTGGGGTTGCACTAGGAATTACATTAGATGATTTTAAACGACTTTTTAAAAACCCTAAAATAGTATTTGTTGGTGTTTTATCACAATTTTTCTTGTTGCCCGCTGCTACTTTTTTAGCAATTTTAGTTATAAAACCCCAGCCTAGTCTTGCTTTAGGAATGATGATGATTGCTGCTTGCCCTGGAGGTAATGTGTCAAACTTCTTCAGTAAAATGGCTAGAGGAAATCTAGCATTGTCAGTTAGTTTAACAGCTTTTGCAACATTAATTTGTATTGTGATGACTCCTTTTAATTTACAATTTTGGGGAAGTCTATATGAACCTACCAACCAAATATTAAAAACAGTTTCATTAGATCCTTTTGATTTATTAAAATTGGTTTGTTTAATTTTAGGAATCCCTTTAATTCTTGGAATGCTTCTAAAACATACGTATCCTGAAGTGGCGGATAAAATGGAAAAAGTTTTAAAACCACTATCAATGTTGGTTTTTATTACATTAATTATCATTGCCTTCTCTCAAAACTTAGCCATCTTTATAAGCCATATTCACCACGTTTTATTATTGGTTATTTTTCACAATATTTTTGCTTTTATAATAGGATTTTACACTGCAAAAAGTTTTAAACTAAATAAAAGAGACTGTAAAACGATTGCTATTGAAACTGGAATACAAAATGGTGGCTTGGGTTTGTTACTTGTTTTTGGGTTTTTTGAAGGTTTAGGAGGAATGGCTTTACTAGCTGCATTTTGGGGGATTTGGGATATTTTCTCTGGGATTATTTTAGCAACATACTGGGGAAGGAAAAAATAAACTTTAATATAAGAGATATCATTTATGGTTCAAAAAATTTGGTTTACACTCGTTTGGAGTTATATAAAACTTGGATTGTTTTTTTACAGTAAAAGAATTACCGTTTTAGGTAGAGAGAATATCCCAAAAAAGGGGGCTGTTATATTTGCTGTAAATCATCCTAATGGATTGTTAGATCCTTTATATGTGACCACAACAAATAGCAGACAAAATCATTTTTTGGTGAGGGCTGCATCATTTAAGAATCCGCTCATAAAAAAGATTTTGGAATCATTATACTTAATGCCTATTTATAGAATTAGAGACGGAATTAAACAGCTTTCAAATAATCAAGAAATTTTTGAAAAATGTTTTAATATTCTAAAAAAAGGCGAAACTTTGATGATTTTCCCTGAAGGAAGTCATCATAAGAAAAGAACCATTAGACCTTTAAGTAAAGGTTTTACAAGAATCGTTTTTGGAGCTTTAGAGAGATACAAAAACTTAGAAATCACCGTTATTCCTGTAGGAATCACCTACCAACATTCTTCTCATTTTCCAGCGAAAGTAATTGTAAATTATGGAAAGAGAATAACAACAAGAGCCATTTTTGAAACAAATACACCTGCAAAATCAATTAACATTTTAAAAGCGAAAGTTAGTGTGCAACTAAAAGAATTAAGTGTTCATATCGATGATAATGAAAGCTATGCAGCTATTTTACAAAAGTTAAATGAAGCGCAAGTAGATTTTACAGAAGTTGAAAAAGTAAATAAAATGATTAAAAATAAATTGTTTTCTACTAGAAAATCTCCTAAAAAAAACTATTTGAAACCTCTGTTTTATCTCATTATTGTAAATAGTTGTATCCCTTTTTTACTATGGAAAACCACCTACAAGAAAATTGATGAAATTGAATTTATAGATACTTTTAGATTTGGTTTTAATTCGTTGCTTTTCCCTCTATTCTTAAGTATTCAAGGTTGGATTTTAAGTCTTTATTTTGGAAAGATGGTTGGTTTTTTTTATGTAGCATGCTCTGCTTTCTTACTTCTTATTTACTCAAAATTTGCACCTACAAATTCAAAAAAACATATTGAATTAAAGGAAGCTAGCAAGAGTGTAAAGCCTTGATTAAAGCAATTCCCTGAGCCCTCCCCTTTTTTTTAAAAAGCAAATGCATTTTCGTCTTCACTCAAAATAAACTCAAGCTGTAAATAACTACTAATCTAAAATAGCATCTTGAATAACTTGTTGAATTTCTGTTCGCATATTTTGTTCTATCAAACCTATATTTTCCATAGTTGGGTATACTCTATTTGACAAAAAGACATAAACAATTCCACTTTTTGGATCTGCCCAAGTGTAAGTACCTGTAAAACCAGAATGCCCAAAACTCTCCTCGGAAACGCACCCACAAGTTGCTTTCACTTCAGGATCTAATTGTGGCTTATCAAACCCCAAACCTCTACGCACTTTTTTATCAGCGAAATAACGATGATTAAATGTATCTAGAGTTACTGTTTTTAAATAACGTTTGCCTCCATAATACCCTTTTTGCAAATACATTTGCATAATTTTCGCAACATCATTAGCATTCGCAAACAAACCTGCATGACCTCCTACTCCTCCCAACATTGCTGCCCCCATGTCATGCACATGCCCGTGTAATAATTGCTGACGATAATACGTATCTTTTTCGGTGGGAATAATTTCTTTTTTAGAGAATTTCTGAAGTGGCAAATAAGTTGTTCTATTGGCTCCTAAAGATTGATAAAACACTTCATCAGCTAATACATTTAAAGGCTTTTTATAGCTCATTTCTATCACTTCTTTGAAGAGATAATAACCTAAATCGCTGTACTTATAACCCGCTTCTTCTTGTTGATCTGCTTCCCTAATGTATTTATAAATAGTATCTTTATAATTGGACTTTAAATAAATATTTTCAGCAATGTTTAAAGTGTACTTTTTTGATTTCTCACTACTGTAATACATTGGTAAATTTGCACCTGTAAGACTGTCTTGAGTTGCTTTATAAAAAGGAATCCATGCCTTTAATTTACCATAATGTGAAAGAATTTCTCTAACAGAAACACCTGCTTTATTTGTATTTTTAAAGCTTGGAAGAAGGTCACCTAAATTGTCACTTAGAGATATTTTTTGATCTTCTTGTGCTTTCATCAACAGGGGTAAAGTCGCAAGTATTTTTGTAAGGGAAGCAACATCATAAATATCTGAGTTTTTAACTTTTGTTGTTTTTTTATCGGTTTGATACCCATAACTTTTATTTAAAACAACCTGACCTTTTCTTGCGACTAAAACTTGAAAACCAGGAGCCATTTTCTCATCCAAAATGTGTGTTGCTAAAGAATCTATTTTTTCTAATTTTTTTGAAGATAATTGTACCGCTTCAGGAATGGTATATTGCAACCTGCTTAATCTTGGGGTAAAACGACCATGACCTTCTAAAAAGTTGTTTTTGATAGAAACTGGTAGTTTTCCTTTTGCACTTATTGCTCCAAAAATAAGTTGTGCAGATAGTTCTTGTGCCAATTTACTATTTTGATAAGAAACAATTAATCCTTCTATATTGGATGCTTTTTTTATTTGTAACAAGCTATAAGGGCTAGCAAAAACATCTAAAATAACCGTATTCTTTTTAGAGATTTCTTGTATCCAAAGTAGTTCTTTCTTTTCAAATTTATAACTTTTCCAAGGATGCAAATTTGATTTATGGAACCCGATAATCACCAAATTATAGGGTTTTAATTTATTGAGAATTCCTTTTAAATTTTTATCAGAAACCACGGTTACTTTTGTGTAATTCTGTAACATATCCACAAAGTGATTTCCAGAATCGTCTCCTAAATTTACATAAGCAATTTTACGCTTTTCTAAATTTTTGATCGGAATTATTTCTGTACTATTTTGAACAACAGTCAATGAATTTTTAATCAATTCTCTGTGCAATAATTCATCTGCGATCGTATTTAAATCCTTCTGAATATTTGCTACTTTAACAGGTTGATATTGATGTAAGCCCGCCCAATATTTTGCTTTTAATATTTTTTGAACAGAAATATTTATTCGCTGTTCTGAAAGTGTTTTTGAAGCAATCGCTTTTTTAATTAAAAGAACAGTTGCTGGAACATCTTGCGGAATTAATAATAAATCGTTCCCTGCTTGAATTGCTGCTAAATCTATTGCTGAGGAAGTTGCATAATTCGCAGCACCTTTCATATTTAACCCATCAGTAATAACCAATCCTAAAAAACCTAATTTCTGTTGCAATAAATTGGTGACCACGTTTTTAGACAACGAAGTTGGCAATCTACTGTCTGGCTCTAAACTTGGTATACTTAAATGCGCAGTCATTACACTTGCGATTCCTGCATCAAATACTTTCTTATATGGATATAATTCAATAGCATCTAAACGCTCCATCTCAAAATTTAAAACCGGTAAAGTGTGATGAGAATCGGATGCTGTATCTCCATGACCCGGGAAATGTTTTGCGCTTGCCAAAACCCCTTGGCTTTGTATTCCTTGAGTAAAAGCAATGGCTTTTTGAGTTACATTTTCTTTATTTTCTCCAAAAGAACGGTTTCCAATAATAGGATTTTCAGGATTTGTATTGATGTCTACTACGGGTGCAAAATTTATATGAATCCCCAATCGCTTACAATGTTTTCCTAAACGTTCTCCAAATTGTTTAATCAAAGAATCATTTCTAAGGGCACCTAAAGTCATGTTCCAAGGAAATCGATACGTGTTCTTCAAACGCATATCTAAACCCCATTCTCCATCAAAACCAATGAGTAAAGGTAGTTTCGCATCAGCTTGATATTTGTTATTCAATTCTGCCTGCTTCTCGGGTGTTCCCTGCATAAAAATTAAATTCCCAACATGATATTCTGTAATCATTTTAGCGATAAAATCTTCGTGCTTTTTATCCTTATTTGAATATGCTTGTACCATAAACAACTGACCTATTTTTTCATCTAGAGACATCGTTTTCATAATACTATCTACCCAAATATTTTGAGCTTCTGCATCTTTTGTTCTTAAAGGATCTAGACTTTGTGCAGATACACTAAAAACAAGACTTATAAAAAAGAGCATCAGTAAGGTATTCTTCATGTATTTTTTAAAGTGATTTTGGGTGTTTTAACAGCAATGCTTAAACCAAAAAGCGTTTGTGCCAACTTTCTTTTGCTTGAATTTCCCAATTATTTTCAAAATCTGCTTTTGTAGCCACCATATTATTAAACACGATCGTTTCTGGAGTTACGCTATTTTCTTTAACAAGAGTCTGAAAATCAGATAATTTAACTAAATTAACAACCTCATTATCTTTATAAGTAATGTTCATTTTATTCATTAAATCTATTTTTAATTCCGTTTCTAACTCTTTTATAAAACGAACAGAACTATCGATAGAACATCCAGAAATTGAATTAAAACTTTCATCTACTGCCAACACTAAAAACTGATTGTATTTTATAGTAAAAGATCCTTTTAAACCCTCTCCATGACGAGTCCATTGATTAATAAACTCGACCGCTTTTGCTGAAATAAATTCAATATCCTTTTCAATAAATACCCTATCGGATTGGTAAATCCAAACGCGAGAATTATCTGGTAAATTTTTATATTGTGTAAACATCTTTAATTGTGTAATTGTTAATTCGTTGAATTGTATAATGAATAAGTTAAGTAAATATCTTAGAAATAACAATAATTACCTCAAATTAAACTTCTGTTGAAGCGCTTGTAACTTGTCTGCTTCTGACATCGGCTTTTTTTTAGTTGACATTCTTTCTTTAATCTCTCTTAAAACCTTTTTGGTATACAAAGGAAAATCTGCATTTTGGATCCAATTGTGATACCCAGAATTTTCTTTAAAAACGGCTTCTACTGTTCTACCTTTGTATTTTCCAAAAGAAAATATTTCTTGATTGTCATCATTCATCAAAATAAAACCTGCAAAATCGGCTCTCACTCCATGTGTAGAATAATCACTTAAAGCAGTTACAGAATTTTCTAAGTCTTCATACTTATCTAATTGGGCTAACAAAATTTCATAGGTAGCATTGGTATCTGCTTCTGCACCATGTGCACCTTCTAATTCTTTTCCGCAGTAAAATTTATACCCAGCACCTAGAGTTCTTTGTTCTTTCTTATGAAATATAACTTGCACATCTATTGCTTTTCTATTCTTCATATTAAAGTCAATTCCTGCACGCATTAATTCTTCTGCTAATAAAGGAATATCAAACCTATTTGAGTTAAATCCCGCCAAATCTGCAGCAGCAATCATTTCGTTTATTTTTGGAGCAAGCTCTTTAAAAGTAGGTTCTGTAAGCACTTTTTCATTGGTAATTCCATGAACATCTATAGATTCTTTTGGAATTACCATTTCAGGATTTACCAACCATGTTTTACTTTCCTTATTTCCATTTGGAAACACTTTTAAAATTGATATTTCTATAATTTTATCTGTTGCAATATTTGTGCCTGTTGTCTCTAAATCGAAAAAAACAATAGGTTTTGTTAAGTTTAAATTCATTTGCTTTTTAATTTTTTTTTAAATAAAAAGTACCTTTTAAAACGTTAAGATACAATTATCTGTGTTTTAGAATTTAATAATTAATAATCTTAAATTCAATTACTTGAGAATTTTACCTTTGTAATGCTCCTTTATTTTCACATAACAATTCTTCCTTGTAAATATTTTTTAAAGATAGAAAAAAATGTGATTTTATTTTTCATATTCTCTATATTTATAATAAATATTTTCAAATTAAAATAATCTTTGAAGATTCAAATTTTTGATTCTTAACTTCTAAAGTTATCCCCTACAATTATTTATTTTAAACCTTTTAATTTTGTTATTTTTGCAGCATGGTAAAAGAGATACAACTTAGAGTGAATTTAATAGAAGAACGTAAAGAACATATTCTTTTACACAAGGCTTCTAAAAACTTGGGAGTTGATGAAAATGAAATTTCTGCTGTAAAAGTGTTGCGAAAATCTATAGATGCTCGTAAAAAAGACATTATCTTTAATTATAAAGTTGCAGTATATCTAAATGAAGAAGTGCCAGGGAAATCGGATTATATCTTTGATTATAAGGACGTTTCAAAAGCAAAAGAAATACATATTATTGGTTTTGGGCCTGCAGGAATGTACGCTGCACTGCGTTGTATTGAATTAGGATACAAACCCGTTGTTTTAGAACGTGGGAAAAATGTACAAAATAGAAGACGAGATTTAAAAGCCATCAATCAAGATCATGTTGTAAACGAAGACTCTAATTATTGTTTTGGTGAAGGTGGTGCAGGAACTTACTCTGATGGAAAACTGTATACCAGAAGTTTAAAACGTGGAGATGTTAGGCGTATTTTTGAAAACCTTGTTTTTCATGGAGCAACGGGACAAATTTTAGTAGATGCACATCCTCATATTGGAACGAATAAATTGCCGAAAATTATCGAAAATATTCGTTCAACTATTTTAAAATTTGGAGGTGAAATTCATTTTGAAACTAGAGTCGTAGATTTCACGGTTAAAAATAATAAATTAGAAGCTATTCAACTTCAAAACGGACAAGAAATGGCTGTTAATTCTGTGATTTTAGCCACGGGGCATTCTGCAAGAGATATCTATGAATTGTTACATAAAAAAGAGATTGCATTGAAAGCAAAGTCTTTTGCAATGGGAGTTCGTGTAGAACATCCTCAAGAAATTATAGATCAGATTCAATATCATTGTTCTGGAGAAAGAGACGAATTATTACCTGCCGCAGCTTACAGTTTGGTGCACCAAGTAAAAAACAGAGGTGTGTATTCATTTTGTATGTGTCCTGGAGGATTTATTGTTCCGGCAGCGACCGCAAATGGAGAAGTAGTTGTAAACGGTATGTCGCCAAGTAGAAGAAATAACAAATTTGCAAACTCGGGAATTGTTGTTGAATTAGATATTGATAAAGATTTTAAAAAATACGAAGAATTTGGGGCTTTAAAGGGATTGGAATTTCAGAAAGATATAGAAAAAATCGCGTTTAACGCTGGTGGAAGATCGCAAATGGCACCTGCACAAAGGTTGGTAGATTTTGTGGACGGAAAAATTTCTACAGATTTAAATGAGACCTCCTATCAGCCAGGGTTAAATTCTTCCCCGCTGCATTCTTTATTACCCAAAATTATTGGAGGAAGATTGCGAAAAGGTTTTGCTGCTTTTGGACAAAAAATGCATGGTTTCTATACGAATGAAGCAAATATTATTGGAGTAGAATCAAGAACATCATCCCCTGTAAATATACCAAGAAAAAAGAATTTAGAACACACTGAAATAGCAGGATTGTTTCCTTGTGGAGAAGGTGGTGGTTATGCCGGTGGAATTGTTTCTGCCGCAATGGATGGTGAACGTTGTGCGGAAGCGGCTACTACACAGTGTAAATAAAACTAATATAAAAGAGGGTTAAAAAAAGACCACAGGATCCAAAGGGTACTGTTGTCTTAATTGCATGAAAAAAACCGAATTATAGAAATAATTCGGCTGTATGATAAAACACAAAATCCTTAGGAAACTGTATTTGATTATAGTCCACTCATAAAATTCCCATAAGGGTCTTTGAATTGAGTCCCTTCTGCAAACCTATATTTACTTAATTTTTTAAACTCTACTAAAGCCCAAAGAATAAATTCTTTTACAAAATACGCATCTGAAGTATTCATTTTAGGCTGTCTTTCATTTAAAAAATCATCTAAAGGGGTTACTTTATCTAACTCGTTTTTATACTGTAATTCTGTATATTCATCTAACAGTTCGAAATCTTCATTGGCATTAAAAAACCAAGAAATAATAGCATCGTATGGCGTATCTGCCTCTTGCTTTTCTAACTTTTTGATTTCTGGAAAAAAAGTTGGAAAAAGCGTTTTAACAGCATTTTTAATCAATTTTTCTGCCACCACTTGCGCGCCCTCTTGTTCACCTTCATAAACCAACTCAACTTTACCTGTAATTGCCGGAATTATTCCATCAAAATCACTTAGGCGAATCATGGTATTCTCATCTCCAGAAAGTAAAGCTCTTCTTTCGGCGGTACTTAATAAATTTTCAAAAGCAGTAATACTTAAACGGGCACTAACACCACTCTTTGAGTCTATATACTCACTCTCTCTTGCTTCAAAAACAATCTGCTCCAATAAGTCTTTTGCTAATTCAGGAACATGAATAAACTTCTTTTGTGAAATTGTTTTATTCGTTTCCTGTTGGGTAATAGTTTTAGCGGTTTCAATATCTTGAGGATAATGAGTTAAAATTTGAGAACCAATTCTGTCTTTTAGAGGTGTTACAATACTTCCTCTATTGGTATAATCTTCTGGATTTGCAGTAAACAAAAATTGCATATCTAAAGGCAAACGCAACTTAAATCCTCTTATTTGAATATCGCCTTCCTGTAAAATATTAAACAATGCAACTTGAATTCTTGCTTGTAAATCTGGCAATTCATTAATTACAAAAATACATCTATTTGCTCTTGGGATCATCCCATAATGAATGACCCTATCATCTGCATATGATAATTTTAAATTGGCCGCTTTTATAGGATCCACATCACCAATAATATCTGCGACCGTAACATCTGGAGTTGCTAATTTTTCTGCAAAACGATCCGCTCTATGCATCCAATAAATAGGGGTTGCGTCTCCTTTTTCTTTTATGATTTCAATCGCAAATCTAGAAATTGGATGTAAAGGGTCGTCATTAATTTCCGAACCTACTACAACAGGGATATACGCGTCCAATAAATTGACCATCAATCGTGCTAAACGTGTTTTTGCTTGCCCTCGTAAACCTAATAAATTGATATTATGTTTACTTAAAATTGCTCTTTCCAGTTCTGGAATTACAGTATTCTCATAACCATGCACCCCTTTAAAAACGGTTTCTTTACTCATTATTTTACTAATAAGATTTTCTCTTAATTCGTCTTTTATAGATTTTGATTGATAGCCTGACTTTACTAACTCTCCAAGTGTTTTAATTGTATTTAAACTCATATATTATTTTATTTGAAACAAATTTTGCAACTTTATTATTTTGCAATTCATCTCTTATTTTTATCCTTTAATCCTCTTTTTTCTATTCGTTTCATAATCCTCAAAGATCATTTCTCCAAGACCTTTTAATCCTGTATAAAATGCTTTCCCTTGGTTCGCTTGTGTGAATGCTTTGATAAATTGCATTAAATAAGCATCTTGTGCAATCATAAAAGTAGTAATAGGAATGTGCAATTTTCTTGCTTGTTGTGCCATTCCATAGCATTTATCTACAATATATTTGTCTAAACCATTACTGTTTTTATAATATTGACCATCCGGCAAACGCAAACAACTTGGTTTTCCATCCGTAATCATAAAAATTTGTTTGTTGGTATTTCTTTTTCTACGCAATAAATCCATCGCTAACTGCAAACCAGCAACTGTATTTGTGTGATAAGGCCCCACTTGTAAGTAAGGTAAATCTTTAATCTGTATGGCCCAAGCATCATTTCCGAAAACAATAATATCTAAGGTGTCTTTTGGATATCGCGTTGTAATTAATTCTGCCAATGCCATCGCTACTTTTTTAGCAGGTGTAATCCTATCTTCTCCATAAAGAATCATTGAATGGCTAATGTCGATCATTAGTACCGTACTCATTTGAGATTTATGCAGAGTCTCTTCTACTATGAGATCATTTTCAGTCAGATTAAAACGATCTATTCCATTATTAATCTGTGCATTTTTAATACTTTCCGTCATAGAAACCTTGTCTAGGGAATCTCCAAATTGGTAAGCTCTAAAATCGCCAGTATGTTCATCTCCAATTCCTGGAGATTTACTCTTATGATTTCCTGCACCACTTCTTTTAATTTTTCCAAAAATAGTATTTAAAGCTTGCTGACGAATGGCTCTTTCTGTTTTAGAAGTTATTATCGTTGCACCTTTTCCATCTCCTTTTATTTCCTCTTTTATATACCCTTTCTTTTTTAGGTCTTCAATAAAATCTTCAATGGTATACGTATCATCTGTAAGTTTATATTCTTTATCCAAAGATCGTAACCAATCAATGGCTTCGTCAAAATCACCTGAAGTATGGGTGATTAATTCCTTAAAAATTTCAAACAGTTTTTCAAAGGGAGATTGTGTATCAGCTTCATAAGTTTTAAAAACAAAACCTTTTCTTTTTTTATTGTTTTTCATCACTATAAAAATACGGAATTATTAAATGGAAATTTAAAGATTGACATAGCTTTTATATATTCATCAATTGTCATTTTTTATAATTGTATAATTCCTAGATTTTAGGGCAATAGGTTTTCTATTTTTTATATGAAATTAGAATCCTAGGACGATGTAATTATTAGGTCTTAA
Organism: Polaribacter sejongensis; assembly: GCA_949545755.1. Lineage (GTDB taxonomy): Bacteria > Bacteroidota > Bacteroidia > Flavobacteriales > Flavobacteriaceae > Polaribacter > Polaribacter sejongensis_A. The sequence continues at coordinate 24,429 of CATITK010000156.1, forward strand.
TGAACTTTAAGAAATAATTAAAAAAAAATTAGTACGAACATATTGAGAGAAATTAAATCATCCAATAATAATTATCTATTAACAATTGTAATCATTTCGAATGGTATTATTTATTTTTACAGTATGGCAAAAATTTTAATTACTGGGGGCACAGGTTTGGTTGGTAAAAGAGTGTCAAAAATGCTGATTGAACGAAATCATGAAGTTGTAATCTTAAGCAGAAACCCTAAAAAAGAGCATGAATTTAAATGGGATCTCTCTTCTAATTATATTGACGAAAGGGCACTTTTAGGTACAGATTATATTATTCATCTGGCGGGTGCAGGAATTGCTGAAAAACGTTGGTCTGCTAAAAGAAAACAACTTATTATTGATAGTAGAGTTGAAACAGCAAATTTACTTTTCAATAAGATAAGGACCCTGAAAATTGATTTAAAAGGTTTTGTTTCTGCTTCAGGAATTGGATATTACGGGGCTATAACTTCCGAAATAATTTTTGAAGAAACCGCTAAAGTTGGTACTGATTTTTTAGGTAATGTTTGCCATAAATGGGAAAAAGCTGCGCTTCAATTTCAAAATAAAAACATACCCGTTACTATTTTAAGAATGGGCATAGTACTATCAAAAAAAGGAGGTGCTTTAGAAAAAATGAGTACCCCAATAATAACCCCATTAGGTTCTGGCAACCAATACCTGCCTTGGATTCATATTGATGATTTATGTTGCATGTTTATAAAATCAATATCGGAAAATCTAGTAGGTGTTTTTAATGCAGTTGCACCTGAGCATCACACCAATAAAACTTTTTCAAAAGCATTGGCTAAAAGTATAAAAAGACCTTATTTAGGAATTGGAGTTCCTAGATTTTTATTGAAACTACTCTTTGGAGAGATGGCAGTGATACTATTGAAGGGAAGTAGGATTTCGACAAAAAAAATCGAAAAAAATACTGAATATTCCTTTCGATTTTCAAACCTCTCTGAAGCTTTACGTAATTTAAAATAAAAGTATTTAAAAGGTAGATTTTATATTTAAGGCAACATCACTCCAAGTTTTTGAAACTCCATCTTCACCTTTGTGTAAATCTCTACAAACAGTATTTAAAGAATTTAACGCTTCAACAGCATTCCATTTGGTTATATCCATCGTTGCTTTCATAGAAAAAGTAGTTGCTTCTATAGTATAAGTAAAAGGTACTTTTTCTGTAACTCCGTTCATTTTAATACTTGCAGTACCAATAGAATCATTTTCAATAACTAATTTTCCAGATAACAACTTGGTATTGTCCATAATACCAAAGAAAAATTTCTTTATTTTATAATCTCTGCTTGTGTTTTTGGTAAAAAGACTACTGACTGGTATCGAAAAATCCGTATTATGAATCGCTTCTTTAATTGAGTTTCCTTCACCTCCAGTAATGATATCAACTTTTTTGAACTGACCTCCTACAGGTACTTTGTCTGTAGTTTTATAAGCTATGAAATTAATTTCATTTTTTGCACTTTCTAATGAAAAAGGAAAACGACTCTTTTTAGCTTCAACCTTATATTCGTTTTCAACGTCCTTCTTCTTTTCTGATTTACAAAACGAAAAACTAAAAGTTATAAGGACTAATGATGATAAAATAAGTACTCTTTTCATAATGTTATTTTTTAGTATTTAAAATAGTATTTGCTAATTCAATATATTCTTTTTTTGCAGCATCAGACGACATTCCTTTTAATTGCAACCATGCATTAAACTTAAATGCATTTCTAACGTTAGACTCTTGATTAGAAGAAGATTGATTACCAAAATTTGCCTGCTTATTGTAAGCATATAATTTCAGCATTAAATCGGGTGTTATTGATGCTATTTTAAAAATAGTGATTCTATCAAAAGCCGCTTTAAAATCTTTGTCTAAGTCAGATTCCATAGGTACTATTTTTCTGCAATTATTTGAATACCACCTTTCACTTTATCTCCTAAAGATACATTTAATTTTGTATCTAATGGAAGAAAAAGATCTACACGAGATCCAAATTTAATAAAACCAGCATCTGTTCCTTGTACAATTGAATCTCCTTCTTTTGCATAGTTTACAATTCTTTTTGCTAAAGCTCCAGCAATTTGTCGATACAAAACATCTCCAAAAGAAGTATTATTAATAACGACCGTAGTTCTTTCATTTTCCGTAGATGCTTTTGGATGCCATGCAACCAAGTATTTGCCAGGATGGTATTTGCTATATTTCACCTCACCACTCATTGCATATCGAGTTACGTGCACATTAATTGGAGACATAAAAATTGAGACTTGTAACCTTTTCCCTTTAAAATATTCTGGTTCCTCAACTTCTTCAATAACAACAACTTTACCGTCTACAGGAGCAACTAGCACATTGTCGTTTAATGGAACAACTCTTTTAGGGTTTCTGAAAAACTGTAAAACAATAATTAAAAATCCAATTATGGTAACCTGAATTGCTTTAACCAACCAAAATAAGTCTATTAATTTTTCTGCTAATAAAATGCCTACAATAGATACTATTAAAGTAATAGTAATTATTTTATATCCTTCTTTGTGAAAACGAATCATACTTAAATTATAAAATTAATATACAAATATACAAATGGTGCGACAAAGAGCAAGCTATCTAATCGATCTAAAATACCTCCATGACCTGGCATAATATTGCCACTATCTTTAATATTAGCTTGTCTCTTAAATTTAGATTCTACTAAATCTCCAATAGTACCAATTACACTTACTATAAAAGCTATAACGAACCAGTTAATAAGAGTGAAATCGTTATTAAAGCGACTAATCACATACGCAGAAAGTAGTGCAATTGCAAACCCTCCTAAAAAACCTTCTTGTGTTTTTTTTGGTGAAACTGAGACAAACAATTTTCTTTTTCCAAAATTTTTTCCTACTAAAAAAGCAAAACTATCATTAATCCAAATAATAATTAAAATAGAAATCATTAAGTGAGGATTATAAACCCCTTTATAAATTGGTAAAAGAACTAGAAAAATCATCGAAAAAACAACATACCTAATTAACAAACCTGACTTAGATCTATCATTAGAAAAAGTAATTTCTTTTTTAGTAAATAACTTGTAAATAAGGAATAGTGAAGAAATTATAGTGATTCCTAAAATCCCAATAGTTGCATAACTTTCAGGTCTTTTTAGAATTAAAAACAATGTAAAACCAAAGAAGATATAACCGATTAAACCTTTGAATTGAATTAATTTAGAAAATTCCCAAACACACAATAATCCAAATAAACCCGTTAATAATATATACGATTCTTTTGAATACAGAATCGCAGATAAAAAAATTAAAACGTAAATAATGCCTGAAAAAATCCTTTTGAAAAGGTTACCCATGTTATAAATCTTCTAATAGGAGCAAATATAAGTTTTTTGAATTACTGTTTCGGTAGTTTAAGAGATTATCCTCATTTTTATTGATGGCATAATTTTTAATAGCAGATATATTTGTTGGTAAATTATCTCTATGATGTGTATTAATACCCGTTAAGCCTTCCCCCATATCATTAACCAACTGACTTGTAGTAGCATATACTATAAAATTAAGAGGCATTTCAGATAACTTATTAGATTTTAATTGATTTGAAGTAAATAAGATATCTCCATTATCTGCAATTAGATATTCGCAATTAATGAAGACAGGAATCTCAGAATTAAAATTTCCACTTATATCAGCATCTTTTTCACTAAAAAAAGTGGCTAAATTTTTATTTAATAGAGAAATTCGATTCCAACTATTCTCTATCAGGATATTCTTTAAGTTATCTGTAACTTCTGATTTTGTTGAACAGTATAGAAACCTTCCACCTTTTTCTACAAAATTATGAACAAAAAGGTCATCTAAAGAAAGAATAACTTCTTGCTTTTGGATTTCCTTATCTTCTTTAACAGGAATGTTTAATAACTTTTTTAAAAAACTCATTTAATTAAAGATATTTATTCTTCAGTACTTTTTGTCACTGTAGAAGTTTCTTTTTTTTCTTCAATCACTTTTTCTTCTATTATTTTTTCTTCAATTTCATCAAAAGGTCTTTTCCCAAATATTTTTTCTAAATCATCTTTAAAAATGACTTCTTTCTCTAATAATAATTCGGCAAGAATAGCTAATTTATCTCTATTTTCATCTAATATTTGAATGGCTCTTGCGTATTGAGCCTCAATCATTTTAGAAATCTCTTTGTCAATTTTCTTTGCTGTATCTTCACTGTAAGGCTTAACAAAAGCATCATTTCCAGAAGAATCGTAGTAAGTTACATTACCTACTTCTTTATTTAAACCGTAAACCGTAACCATTGCTCTCGCTTGTTTGGTTACTTTTTCTAAATCACTTAAAGCACCTGTAGAAATCTTATTAAAAATAACTTTTTCTGCAGCTCTACCTCCCATGGTAGCACACATCTCATCTAACATTTGTTCCGTTTGAACAATCATTCTTTCTGCAGGCAGATACCAAGCAGCACCTAAAGATTGTCCTCTTGGAACAATCGTAACTTTCACTAGAGGTGCAGCGTGTTCTAATATCCAACTTATAGTTGCATGACCTGCTTCATGAAAAGCAATCACTTTTTTCTCTCTAGGGGTAATTACTTTATTTTTCTTTTCTAAACCTCCAACAATTCGATCTACTGCATCTAAAAAATCTTGATGATAAATTGCCTTTTTCCCATTCCTTGCAGCAATCAATGCAGATTCGTTACACATATTAGCTATATCTGCTCCAGAAAAACCAGGAGTTTGTTGCGCTAAAAAATCAATTTTTACATCGTCTGCTAATTTTAGAGGTTTTATGTGAACTTCAAAAATTTCTTTACGTTCATTTATATTTGGTAAATCAACATAAATTTGACGATCAAAACGTCCCGCACGCATTAACGCATTATCTAAAACATCAGCTCTATTTGTTGCTGCCAGAACAATAACATTCACATCGGTACCAAAACCATCCATTTCTGTTAGTAACTGATTTAGCGTGTTTTCGCGTTCATCATTACCACCCGTCATGCTGTTTTTTCCACGCGCTCTACCAATCGCATCTATTTCATCAATAAAAATAATAGAAGGAGATTTCTGAGCAGCTTGCTTGAATAAATCTCGAACACGAGAAGCACCTACACCAACAAACATTTCAACAAAATCTGAACCTGACAAGGAGAAAAAAGGAACATCTGCTTCACCAGCAACCGCTTTTGCTAACAATGTTTTCCCTGTTCCTGGAGGACCTACCAATAAAGCTCCTTTTGGTATTTTCCCTCCTAATGAAGTATACTTTTCTGGATTTTTTAAGAAATCTACAATTTCTTGGACTTCTTCTTTTGCGCCTTCTAATCCTGCTACATTTTCAAACGTAGTTTTCACTTTCGTATCTTTATCGAATAGTTTTGCTTTGGATTTTCCAATACTAAAAATTTGACCTCCACCGCCTGAGCCAGCTCCACCGCCAGACATTCTTTTCATAAAAAATAGCCAAACAGCAATTAAAATAATAAATGGCAAAAATCCTAGAATGGTATCAAAAATACTCGTTTTATTCTCGTTTTTTAAATCGAAATCTAAATCACTTGATTGTCGAACTCTTTCAATATTATTTTCAAAATTTTGTAAGTCACCAAAATTGTATTCATACAAAGAAGCTCCTTTTGTATAAAAAGCGGAACTTATTAATTTTTTATAACGTTCTTTCTTTTGAGCTTCTGGTTTAATGAAAATCTGAGCTAAGTTATTATTTAAAACAACGATTTTAGAAATATCATTCTCTTTTAAGATTTCATTAAACTCATTTTTTGAAATGCTTTTAGTTGCCAAATCTCCACTACTAAGAAATTGAAATGCAATTATTACAAGAAATACGGCACCATAAATCCAATATGCTTTAAACTTAGGCATTTTAGGATTACTATTTTTTTTTGAATCACTCATTTATTTAAAATAAAAAATTAAACTGATTTTATAGCTGTGATTTTTGCATCACCCCAAAGGCTTTCTAAATCATAAAATTCGCGGATGTGCTTTTGAAAAACATGTACAGCTACGTTTACATAATCCATTAAAATCCATTCAGAATTTGTTTGCCCTTCTACATGCCAAGGTTTGTCTTTCAACTCCTTGCTCACTATTTTTTGAATAGAACCAGAAATTGCATTTACTTGTGTATTTGAATTACCGGAGCAGATTATAAAATAATCACAAACAGTATTTTCTATGTCTCGTAAGTCTAATAATTGAATATTTTCTCCTTTAACATCATCAATTCCTTTAATAATTAAAGCAATTAAATCATCTGTACTTACTTGTTTTTTTGTCATTAACTTTATTTCTAATTTAATGCAAAGTTATTATTTTTTTATGAGTATTTTGTTTATTATTACAGTAGTTTATACTTTATTTAACGCTTGGAAATAATCAAACTTAATACCACCGATTCTACAAATTCTTTTTTAAAGGGTTTGATGCATAATTCTGACTTACAAAACTTTACCGTAGTGGTTGCAAAACAACAAACAAAAGGAAGAGGGCAACTAGAGCGGAAATGGGTGTCCGAGCCTAATAAAAATCTAACATTCAGCATCTTTGTAAAGTTTAATCAGCTACAAATAACTAAAAATAAATATTTGAATTTTGCTATTTCTTTAGCAATATATGATGTTTTACTTTCCAAAAAAATAGTAAAAACTACGATTAAATGGCCCAATGACTTGCTCTCTGGAAACAAGAAAATTTGTGGAATATTAATAGAAAACACCTTTTCTGGAAATAGCATCAAGAATTCTATTGTAGGGATTGGTCTTAATGTCAATCAAGAAATATTTCCAAAATTCAAACCCAATGCAACTTCTTTAAAACTAGAAACTGGCTCAGAATTTAATCTAAACACATTGCTAAATGATATTTTGATTGCATTTCAAAATAAAATAAATTTACTAAAAACGAAGCAGTTTGCTTTGTTGGAAGAAAGCTATTTGAAAGTTTTATATAAAAAAAACATCCCAAGCATGTTTAAAAACACTAGCGATGAAGTTTTTATGGGAATAATTACAGGAATTTCTAATAACGGAAAACTTCAAATTCAAATGGAAGATGATGAAATCAAAGAATTTGGTATTAGAGAAGTTTCTTTTCTTTAGAGTTTACTTATATTTTCTGAGAGTGTTTCAACAAACTTTGTTAAAGGTTTTTTAATCATCATCGTCATCATTGGATTAAAATCTCCTTCAAAATTCAATGTCACTTCTGTATTTTTTTCTGATAAAACTGAAATATCAGCAGCCAAAGTAAAAGGTAATTTACTACTTGCAGCACCTAAAGTGATGTTAGAAAATTCTGTTTTCTTTGTTAAAACCAATCTAATTTCTGGCATTCCTGGCAAACCAAATAAAAAGGAATTTCCATCCACTTCAAACTTCTGAATAGTATCAGGCATTATTTTCTTAAAATTATGTAAATCTATAAAAAAAGTAAATACCTCTTCTGCTGTTTTCTTAACAATAACTGTTTCTCCTTTAATATTCATTGCGCTCTTTTTACTGTTTCCAATCGCTTGGATTATTTCTCCAGTCATTCAAAGTAACCAGCTCTTCATTCGTAATATAATGACTATTTAAAGCTTGTTCTAACAAGTTTTCATAATCACTTAAAGTAGTCAAGCTAATATTTTTATCTTTGAAATTTTTGTCTGCAATTTCAAATCCATAAGAAAAAATAGCAACCATCCCTTTCACAACAGCTCCAGCTTCTTTTAGAGCTTCAACTGCATTCAAACTACTATTTCCCGTACTAATTAAATCCTCAATAACAACGACGTTTTGTCCGCTTTCTAAGTATCCTTCAATTTGGTTCTTTCTACCATGTTTTTTTGGTTCTGGCCTCACATAGATAAAAGGAACTCCTAGCTCTTGTGCTACTAAAATTCCAATAGCAATAGCACCAGTAGCAACACCTGCAATTACGTCTGGCTTCCCATATTCTAACTCAACAATATTTGCAATTTCTTTTTTTAAAAAAACACGAACTGAAGGATAAGATAACGTAATTCTGTTATCGCAATATATCGGCGATTTCCAGCCTGAAGCCCAATTAAATGGATCGCTTGGACTTAACTTTATAGCCTTTATTTGTAACAACAGTTCAGCTGTTTTTTTTGCTGTATCTTTGTTTAAAATCATGCGGCAAATGTATAAAGTTTTTATAGATGATACACCAATAATTATTACATCTTCTAAAAAAAAAAAAAATAATTTCCCTGTCTACTTATTTAAAAATATTGTTTTTGATGAAATCATTCTAAAACTAAAGCATGAAAAGCTACAGGGGGTGAACTTATACTCAACTGATTTAGAAAATGATTGGCACTCCTTTCTTTCAAATGTGACGGTAATTTCTGCTGCTGGCGGTTTGGTTGTCAACCCTAAAAAAGAAATTTTATTTATTTTTAGAAATGGGGTTTGGGATCTACCAAAAGGTTGGATTGAAAAAGGCGAAACTATCGAATCTGCAGCTACTAGAGAAGTTGAAGAAGAATGTGGTGTTTTTAATTTAAAAATAATAAAATCTCTAGTTACAACCTATCACATTTATTATCAAGAAGGTATGAATCTAAAAAAAACACATTGGTTTTTAATGTCTTCTGATAGTAACAAAGAATTAGTTCCCCAAATTGAAGAAGGAATTACAGAGGTTGTTTTCAAGAATGAACGAGATACCGAAGAAGCTTTAAAAAATTCTTACGGAAACATTAAATTAGTGCATGATACTTTCAAAGAAAGATAATTTTCTAAAAAAACGGAGTATCTTTGGCGACTTTAAAAAGCAACGAACTCATGACAGAATTTATTAGAAAAATAGTACCAAATGCAAAAGACGACCTGTTTGCAGGAATCACAGTTTCTTTAGCAATGATTCCAGAAGTAGTTGCGTTTGCTTTTGTAGCTCAAATAGATCCTTTAGTGGCACTTTCTGGTGCTTTTATTATTGGATTAATAACAGCATTTTTTGGTGGTAGACCTGGTTTAATATCAGGAGCTGCAGGGGCTGTTGCAGTTATTTTTGTTGCTATGATTTCAGAAGGACATGCCAAAGGGATGTTGTTTGATATTCCAGTAGATAATATGGGGTATTTCTATCTTTTAGCCTGTGTAATCCTCATGGGAATTATTCAAATATTTGCTGGAGTCTTTAAACTCGGTCGTTTTGTACGTTTAATTCCGCATTCTGTAATGATGGGCTTTGTCAATGGATTGGCAATTGTTATTTTTTGGGCACAAGTAAAAATGTTTTCTCATAAAACATTAAGCATTTCAGAAAATGGTGTCAAAGAATATATTAATACTTTTATGCAGGGAACAGAATTGTATCTAATGCTCGGTTTGGTTGCACTAACAATGGCAATTATTTGGTTGTTACCAAAAATCACTAAAAAAATACCAGCATCGCTTACTGCGATTTTAATCACAACCTTTGTTGTTATTTTTTCAGGTTTAGATGTATCTACTGTTGGTTCCTATATTATAGAAGGTGGAGGGACAGGCTTAAAAGGGGAATTTCCTACCCCAAATCTAGAACTTTGGCAAAACTTACCTTTTAATTTAAATACCTTATTTTTTATTTTACCTTTTGCCTTTTTAGCTGCTTCGGTTGGTTTGATCGAATCTTTAATGACAATGAATTTAGTAGATGAATTGACAGAAACAAGAGGTAATGGAAATAGAGAATGTATCGCACAAGGGGCAGGAAATATTGTAAGTGGGCTTTTTGGTGGAACTGGTGGTTGTGGTATGATAGGACAAACCGTAATTAATATCAATGCTGGTGGTCGTGGCCGTTTATCTGGTATTACGATGGCATTGACCTTACTTACTTTTATTCTTTTTACTGATAAATTAATTGAACAAGTACCAATTGCCGCTTTAGTGGGAGTGATGTTTATGATGGTTATTGAAACATTTGCTTGGTCTAGTTTTAGAATTTTAAAGAAAATACCAAAGTCAGATGCTTTTGTGTTAATTGTAGTTTCTACAGTAACCGTTGTTTTTGATTTGGCAATCGCTGTTTTTGTTGGAGTTATTATTTCTGCATTAGTTTTTGCTTGGGAAAACGCAAAAAAAATTAGAGCGAGAAAGCGTATTAAAGAAGATGGAACAAAAGTGTATGAAATCTGGGGACCACTGTTCTTTGGAAGTATTGCTGCTTTTAATGAAAAATTCGATATTAAAAATGATCCTTCAGCAATAGAGATTGACTTTATAGAAGCGCGGATTTCGGATCATTCCGCTATTGAAGCTATTTTTAGTTTGGTCGAAAAATACCAAGCTGCTGGAAAGAAGATTACCCTAAAACATTTGAGTGAAGATTGTAAATTATTATTACACAAGTCTAGCCCTATTTATAAAGATATTATTGAAGAAGACATTGATGATCCTCGCTATTATTTAGCGGCGAATCCTGAGGATTTTTCGAAACCTTTGGGAGAGTATAAGTTTTAAAATTAAAAAATTAACGGTTAAGTCTTTTTTATTTAGTGAATCTAATTTATAAATTGAGTTTGAAATACAACCCTTTATTTTTCTTGTAGATTTAACCAAAATCATGTCTGCAAGAACTTACTGTATCTAGGTTTGTGTTATTTAATATTTAGTTACATATAATTTATTGTTGATAATAAAATTATTTATAATGATAAATATTCCTGAAGCTATATAGCCTACTCATCAAAAAACAATTCTAAACCAACCCCAAATCACTTATTGGCAAGCTTCTCACCCTTTTTCCAGTCGCATTAAAAATAGCATTGCAAATTGCGGGTGCCATTACAGGAACTCCAGGTTCTCCAACTCCAGTGGGTGCTTCATGCATTTTATCTATTATATCTACATGGATGTTTGGTATATCTTTCATTCTTGTCATTCTATAATCGTAGAAATTATGTTGGGCTACAGCACCCTCTTTTACAGAAATTTTTCCATACAATGCAATTGACATTCCAAAAATAGCTGCTCCTTCAAGCTGGTTTATAATATTATCTTTATTTAAGGCCAAACCGCAATCGATAGTAGTCCAAATATTTTCAATTTTTAAGCGCTCATTTTTAACAGAAACCTCAACAATAGTTGCTACATAACTATAAAAACTATAATGGATTGCAACTCCTAAACCATGATTTTCTGGCATTTTTTTTCCCCAACCAGCTTTTCTAGCTGTGTTTTTCAACACGTCTTTCATTCGTTTAGAGTTATAGGGATGCTTAGATTTTCCTTTCGAAATTTGATCTTTCCCTATTAAATCCAAATGCATTTCTACCGGATCTTTTTGTGCCGAAAAAGCAAGTTCATCAATAAAGCAATTATTTCCAAAACCACTCTGTATATTCACTACAGAACGCATCCAACCAATCCTTAAATTTGCTTCCGCTTTTACACTTTCTAGTCTAAAATTGGTTATTTTATAGGGAGTATTGGTAAAACCCATTCCTAATTCAAAACCAGAAGCGTAGTCAGATAATGGCTTAAAAGAAGACACAATCGAAGGAAAACCAACGCGCTGCAACCAACCAGTTACCTTTCCGTTTTCATCGATACTACCTTTTAAATACTGAGCACTTGTTGCATGATAAAAACTATGTTGTACATCATCTTCGCGTGTCCAAACAACTTGTACTGGTGCATTTATTTTTTTTGAGATTGCAACTGCTTCTATTACAAAATCAGATTTTGATTTCCTACCAAATCCACCTCCTAAAAAAGTAACATTTACAATGACATTTTCTAATTTCACATCAAAGAAATGCGCAATTTCTGCCCTTGCTGTTTGTGGATCTTGCACCGGTGCCCATACTTCTATTGAATCTCCTTGAAACCAAGCCGTAGCATTTGGTACTTCCATAGGTGCATGTAACAAAAACGGAACATGATACGTTGCTTCTACAATATTTTTTGAATTCTTAAAAGCAGTATTGACATTGCCACTACCGCCAGGAACTAATTTTCCTTTTTTCGCTATTCTTTTTGTTAGTTTCTCTTTGAATTTCTCAGTGTCAAAAGAATAATTATCTCCATAATTCCATTCAATATCTAACGCTTTTTTTCCTTGAAATGCCGCCCAAGTATTGTCAGCTACTACTGCTATTCCACCGAGCATACCAAAGAATTTTCCTGTTGGCGGAATTAATCTTGGCAGTTCAAAAACACCTGCTACACCAGTAACTTTTACTGCTTTGTTCTTGGTAAATTTTTTTACAGTACCAAAAGTGACAGGACATCTTGCAATAGCTGCAAATTTCATATTCGGAATTCGAATATCAATTCCATAAGTTGCGGTTCCGTGTATAAAATCCTTTAAATCAACACTTTTTAGAGTTTTTCCAATGTATTTAAAATCTTCAACTTTTTTTAACTGAATGGTTTCTTCTGCAGGAACGGGAATTTTTGAAGCCTCATCAACCAAATCTCCGAAGAAAACTTTGTCATTATTGTTTGTGTTGATGACATAATGATTTTCAGCTTTACAAACTGTCGTTGCTACTTCCCACTTTTTCGCAGCGGCAGAAAGCAACATGGCTTTTACAGTAGCCCCCATTTTACGCATGGGCAACAACAGGGTTCTTACACTTCTAGAACCATCTGTATTTTGATTACCATACTTGGCATCTCCAACGGCTTGTTTTACTGTAATATAATTCCAATCTGCTTCTAATTCATCTGCAATAGCGGAAGCCAAAGAAGTTCTAATTCCTTGTCCCATTTCTGAACGTGAAGCTAATAAAATAATTTTTCCGTCTTTTTGAATTTGAACAAATAAATTGGGAATAAAAGCACCTTCAGTTTGTGGAATAAAGCCTTTTTTATCTGATGAGATATTACAACCTAAAACGATTCCACTAGATGCCAAACCAAATAACTTGACAAAATCTCTACGATTGATTTGTTGGATTTTACTCATCTAGATTCATTTTTAAGTGCGACCGCTTTGTGGATTGCTTTTCTAATTCTAGTATAGGTTCCACATCTACAAATATTGCCACTCATAGCAGTTTTAATATCTTCATCCGTAGGTTTTTTTATGGAGTCTAGGAGCGAAGTGGCCGCAATTAATTGTCCAGATTGACAGTACCCACATTGTGGAACGTTACCATCATTCCAAGCTTTTCGTAAAAATTCTAAATTAGCAGAGGTTCCTTCAATGGTGAAAATCTCTTTACCAAACGCAAAAGAAACAGGTATAACACATGATTTTGTGAGAAGTCCATCAACTAAAACGGAACAGGCTCCACATTGGCTCACTCCACAGCCAAATTTCGTTCCTGTTAAACCAACAACATCTCTAATAGCCCATAATAAAGGCATCTCTTCTTGTACTTTAACAGTATATGATTTTCCGTTAATAGATAATGATTTTTCCATCTGTAACTCCCTTTAATTTTACAATTTACAATAAAATTGTTTAATGAAAATTTTAGGAAAGAAGATTTCAAATTTAGCAACATAAAACTAGATGAATTCCGCTTTGAATTTTAAGTACCAGGATAAACCTTCTTTAAAACAAGGCGTAATGACATTACATAATAATAAGGTGTCATTATATTCTGCACAATTTGGAAAAAAGTTGATTTATAATGCTAAAATACAAACTGGCATTGGCGCAGCAATTTCATCTACAAAAGTTAATTTTCCTGTTGCAACATTTCGTTTGAATGAAATGATATTGTTTGAATCTTGATTTGCAAATAACAAATAATTTTCCATTGGAGACAGGGAAAAATTACGAGGATTTTTTCCTAAAACAGCTTGGTAACCAATCGTTTTTAAGGTTCCGTTTTCATTCACTTCATAAATAGCAATAGAGTCATGGCCTCGATTGGAAGCATATAAAAACTTACCATCTTTAGAGATGTGAATATCCGCAGCTTTACTATATGCTGTAAAATTTTTTGGTAATGTAGAAATTGAAGAAGCTACAAAGTAAGTATCCTTTTCTTCTTTGACCAATGAAACGGTATTATTTAATTCATTTAAAACATAAATCCATTTATTATTTGGATGAAATGTTAGATGCCTGGGACCTGCTCCGGCAGCCATTTTTAAAGTCTTCTGATTTGTAAAAATTAATTTATTTTTATCAATCGTAGAAAACCACAATTGATTGGTACCTAAATCAACAGAAACAATTACTGCTTTTATTGGATGAAACCAAGCGGAATGTGCATGCGGCTTTCTTTGTCTTTCAGTTGTTCCTTTACCCAAATGTTGTTGCACATCTAATAAAGAAGATAATTGACCTGTTTTATCTACTTTTAACAGACCTACATTTCCTCCTGTATAATTCGCTACTAAAATTTGATTTTCATCATTTACCGTAATATGGCAAGGATGTGCTCCTCCAGATTTTGATTTACTAATAAATGCTAAAGAATCTTTTAAAATTTTATATGATTTCACAAAACCTGTCTGGCCTTTACTTGTTTCATCTACAGCAAGAAGGGTTTTATTATCAATCGTTTTTGTTAAAAAAGAAGGGTTATCTGTTTCAGCGACTAATCCTATTCGTTCCAATATTCCTTTTTTGGAAAGCTTATATTTATAAATTCCTTTTGCAGCTTTCTTTGTGTAAGTTCCCACATAGAAATGTATGCTATCATCCTTTTCAATTTCTTTCGTATTGTCTTGTGCTGTTTTACAGCCAAAAAACAAAATAAATGATAGCAAGGTGTAAAGAATTTTCATAAATCAACGTGTTTTTAATAACAAGGAAATAGGTCTATATACGGTCGAAATAAACTCATTTGCTTAAAAGAAAACGACCAAAGTAGCCTAAATGAAACCCAACAATTTTTTATTTTTTCAAACGAACACTTTTGGGTACTAATTTTGTATAATCTCCATCATGGAGAATTACTTCTCTAACAATGGATGATGAAATATAAGAAGTACTGGCAGCAGTCAAAAGGAAAACAGTTTCTATAGGGGCTAAATCTCTATTTGTATGCGCTATTGCTTTTTCAAACTCAAAATCAGCCGGATTCCTAAGTCCTCTTAGAATAAACTCAACATCATTTTCTTGACAAAAATCGACGGTTAAACCTTTATATGTTACTACTTTAATCTTAGAATCATTAGGGAAAGAAGCTTCGATAAATTGTTTACGCTCTTCTAAAGAAAACATATATTTTTTACTGGAATTTTCACCAATAGCAATTATAAGTTCATCAAATAATTTTACCCCACGCGTAATAATATCATGGTGTCCTGAAGTAAGTGGATCAAAAGATCCTGGGAAAATGGCTCTTTTCATTTTTTTTAATATTTAATTATTTTTGTCTTTAAAATTTATTTACAACCAATAAATCAACGCTACAAAAAAGCAGATTCAATCGCATTGTCAAATAATTCCGTTAACGAAATTCCAGCTTTCTGTGCCTGTTCTGGTAAAATACTTTTCTCTGTTAAACCCGGTACCGTATTCATTTCTAGAAAATAAGGCTCTCCTTTTACTAAAATATATTCAGATCTAGAAAAACCAGACATATTTAAAATTGCATATACTTTTTTAGCAATTTCTTCAACTTTTTTCTTTTCTTTTGCTGTAATTCTTGCTGGAGTTATCTCTTCTGATTTCCCTTCATACTTTGCTTCATAATCAAAGAAGTCATTTTCCGTAACGATTTCTGTTATTGGCAATACTTTTGTTTCTCCTTTGTACTGAATTACACCAACAGAAACCTCCGTTCCATCTAAAAAAGACTCAATTAAAATGGCAGCATCTTCTTTGTATGCTTTTTCTAAAGCTGGCAACATTGCTGCTTTAGTATGTACTTTCGAAATACCATAACTAGACCCTGCATTATTTGGCTTCACAAAACAAGGTAAGCCAACTTTTTCTATAATCGTATCTAAATCAACAATATCTCCTTTATTTAAATAGACAGAAACTGCTGTTTTAACTCCATACTCTTTGACAACACTTAGTGTATCTCTCTTGTTAAATGTGAGTGCCATTTGATAAAAAGGTGCAGATGTATGTTTTAAATTGATCAAGTCAAAATACGCTAATAATATTCCATTTTCTCCTGGAGCACCATGAATTGCATTAAAAACACAATCAAAAGTTATTTTCTCACCCTCTAAAACAAATGAAAAATCGTTTTTATCAATAGCATACTCCTTATCAAACTCATCTAAAGCAACCCATTTTTCTTTTAAAATATGTACTCTAAACGGAAGATACTTCCCTTTATCTAGTTGACGATAAACGACTTTTCCACTAGCATGGGAAATGTTCACTTCGGAGGAATAACCACCCATAACAATAGCAATGTTCTTCTTCATTTTCTCTAAAATAATAAAACAAATTTATCAAAATAATAATAGAAATAGCAACGTTTAGTTTTTATATCTTTGTATGTTCTAAAATTAAAACAATGCATATTTTTCATTTTCTAAAAAGTAAATCTTTTTTCATACAAGTTGCCATTGCAATTGTGGGGGTATTTGTTGTTGTTGTTGCTTTAAAATATTGGTTAGGTTTTTCTACGAATCACGATCAAAAGATTCAAGTTCCAGATTTACATAAAATGTCTTTAGAGGCTGTAAAAAGAGAATTGACAAGTATAAATTTGGATTTTATTGTCATCGATAGTGCAAGTTACAATCCTGATTATCCAAAAAGATCTGTGATAGATCAAACACCAAAAACTGGCGATTTTGTAAAAGAAAAACGGAAAATATACTTAACACTCAATCCTTCTAAATATAGAAATATTACTCTACCCAATTTGAATGGAAAAACGAAAAGGCAAGCTATTTCTCATTTGCGCTCAATTGGCTTAGATGTTGGGGTAAATTTCATATATATAAATGATCTTGGAAAAAATGTTGTGCGTGGATTACGTTACAAAGGAAAAACGATAAATCAAGGAGATAAATTACCTCTGAAATCAATTATAAATTTAGTTTTGGGTAATGGAAAAGGAAGGTAGTTTTTAGTTTTTTTTTGTAAAAAAATTACAACGGTGTTACCTTTAAACTTTATGATTCCAAACCTTTACCCCTAAAAATAAAAAAATGCAAGAAAACGAAACGCAAGATATAGAAAACGAAGATTTATACGAACATCATAAATTTATTGCAAGCGAAGGACAAGAACCCTTGCGTGTAGATAAATTTTTAATGAATTTTATCGAAAATGCGACCCGAAGCAAATTACAGCAAGCTGCAAAAGCGGGCAATGTTTTGGTGAATGATGTTGCTGTAAAATCGAATCACAAAGTAAAACCAAATGATATTGTAAGAGTTGTTTTAGCCTATCCGCCAGCAGAAAGATTATTGGTAGCAGAAGATATTCCTTTAGATATTGTTTATGAAGATGCTACTGTTATAGTAGTCAATAAGCCTGCAGGAATGGTGGTACACCCAGGTCATGGAAATTATTCTGGGACCTTAGTAAATGGTTTAATTCATCACATAGAAAATTTACCTACAAATTCGAATGAAAGACCCGGATTGGTTCATCGAATCGATAAAGATACGAGTGGATTGTTGGTGGTCGCCAAAACCGAATCTGCCATGGCAAATTTATCACGTCAATTTTTTGACAGGACAACAGAACGATTATATTATGCCTTAGTTTGGGGACATGTTGAAGAGGATGAAGGCAGGATTGAAGGAAATATTGGTCGTAGTTTTAAAAATAGATTGCAAATGGATGTTTTTCCTGACGGCGATTTCGGAAAACACGCAGTTACACATTATAAAGTTTTAGAACGTTTAACCTATGTAACGTTGGTACAATGTAAATTAGAAACAGGAAGAACACATCAAATAAGAGCGCATTTTAAACATATTGGACACACACTTTTTAACGACGAACGTTATGGAGGTAATGATATTCTAAAAGGAACAACCTTCACCAAATACAAACAATTTGTACACAATTGTTTTAAGGTATTACCAAGACAAGCTTTACATGCAAAAACGCTAGGTTTTACACATCCAACAACGGGCGAATTTATGCAGTTTAATTCTGAAGTTCCTCAAGATATTCTAGATTGTCTAGAAAAATGGAGAACATATTCGGAAAATTCTAAAGAGGGAATAGAATAAGTAACCGTATTATTCCTTTTTATCAAAAACAGCAATTTATCGTTTTAGAGACTAACAACACCCTTCACTTGGATCACAACAAGAGCTTTGTGCTTCAGCAATGGCAACCTTTGGCTTTTCTGTTGGAATTCCACAAGCATCTGTGGCCAAACAGGCAGTGATTTTTGAAGTTAATAAAAAATGTGTTCCGTCGAAATCAAGATTATATTTACCAATGGTTTCTTTTCCTTGATATTCTACTTCAATTTCTAAGTCTTCAAAATTGAATCTCTTTTCAGACAACGCTATAATGCGTAACAATTTTTCTGGATGCAATCTATGATCATAATCCTTCTCTTCCCAAAGCTGAAAATTAATAACAACTTCATTCCTTGCCTTTCCTCCACAATCAATAAAGTCTTTGGTTATTTTACCTACTTCTGTTACATGAAAATGACTTGGCACCAATTTTCCATTTGGCAATTGAAATCCTATTTTTTCTAGCCCTTTTAAATGGTTTTTAATTTCTGATAATTTCATGATTTTTATTTTTAGCAACAACTTCCTGTTGCGTTCTTATTTAAAAAATTTCCTAAAATGTTTTTTATTTTATCCCAGTTTTCTTGATGGATGCAATAACAAACACTTGTACCTTCTATTGTTCCTTTTATTATCCCTACTTTTTTTAGTTCTTTTAAATGTTGAGAAATAGTTGGTTGTGCCAAACCAATATCTTTTACTAAATCTCCACAAACACATGACTTCAGCTTTATTAAAAATTCTAAAATTGCAATTCTTGCAGGATGCCCTAACACTTTTGCAACTGTTGCAATTTGGTTTTGTTCTTCCGTGAAAATTTCTGTCTTAGTTAAACCCATTTAATTTATTTATTGCAATATTACGATAAATATATTATAATTATTGTTTATAATTAAATCAATTTAAACTTAAAATTTGGTTTGATTATTCTTGTTATGAATTGTATTTTTACAATTCAATTCCATCAAATGAAAATCATAATCTCTCCAGCAAAATCTTTAGACTTTGAAAGTAAAGTGCCAACAAGTTTAAACACGCAAGCTCGTTTTTTAGAACAGTCAGAGGTATTGAATAAGCAATTAAAAAGACTTTCAAAAAAAGAATTATCTAAATTAATGAAAATTTCAGATGATTTGTCTGCATTAAATTATGATAGAAATCAACTTTGGAAAACACCTTTTACCCCTACCAACTCAAAACAAGCTATTTATGCTTTTACAGGGGCTGTTTTTAAAGGAATTGATGTAAATTCTTTAGCTGAAGAAAAAATCCCTTTACTGCAAGATAACTTAAGAATATTATCTGGTCTATATGGCATCTTAAAACCTTTAGATTTAATACAACCTTATCGTTTAGAAATGGGAACAAGATTGCCTATTGGAAAAACTGAAAACCTCTACAAATTTTGGGATGACACGGTTGCAAATGCTTTAAATGAAGAACTAGAAAATGGTGAACTACTTGTCAATTTAGCAAGTGCCGAATACTTTAAAGTCATTCCTAAAAAGGTTTTAAAAGTACCAATGATTACACCTATTTTTAAAGATTTTAAAAACGGAGAATACAAAATAGTGATGACCTTTGCTAAAAAAGCACGTGGCTTGATGGTTCGTTACCTTATTGATAATAACATCAAAACGATTGAAGGATTAAAAGGTTTTAATAAGGATCGATATCGTTTTTCTGAAGAAATGTCTCTTGGAAATGAACTGGTTTTTACACGTTAATTCTTCATTTTATACATTACCCAAGTATGGGGAGCCGTTACTGCAAATAAAATAACAAAAACAACCGTTGCAAATAAGGCTATTTGTGGAACCAATTGATATATAAATAAAAGACCCAAAATACTAATCAACCAATAAAGCATTGCTTTTTTCACGTACGAAAGGATACTTTTCTTATCTAAACTTCCATAAATAAATTCTATTTGATGAATAATCGAAGGTATTGAATGCCAGAGGATAAAGTATATTGCAAAGCCTAAGATTAAAGAAGAGGTTTTAAAAACAAGGAAAAGCAACAATAAATAACAGCACTCTTTCAACAATGTTTTTAGCTGATTTCTCTTTGTTAAAACTAGGTACAAACTTCCTATCAGTAAAAAGACAACACTACTAAAAAGAGTGATCTCAATTTGAAGCTTCGTAAATGTTACACCAGTTAATTCTATCATGATTAAATCGACATCAGCAATGGATTGATAAAAAAGTAATGAAAAAATTAACAAACCATAAGCTAAGAAATAAAAAAAATCAAATCTTAGATTTACAGCTATTTTATTACTGAGATGTTCCTCCCCAAAATGGTATGCGCTCAATAAAACAAATAGTAAAATCGCAATAAAAGAACTAATAAAATAAATTATTACACATAAAATAATGATACTAATATAGATTAAAAGGTTTTTTGTGAAATTACTTCCCTTTTTCTCTCTTTTAGATAAAATTAATAGATCATTTGCACCATGAAGGATTCCTATAGAGATTACCATAACATACGCTAGTGAATCCTCTACAAACTCTCCGAACTGAATACTTACCCAAAGCAGGAAAAATGTAAAATAAAGCATAAAATTTTGGTAATTTCGAATAAATATAGAATTCATATTGCAAAGTTAATAATTTTATTCTTACATTTGGTTCAAGGTTTATAACAATTTGTTAAACAATAAACCATTTACTAACTTAAACTTTTATAAATATTATGAATTTATCTATTAATTTTCTTTCTGTTGCAAAAATGGCTACAGATGATTACGTTGGATTTACATTTTTTGTCGGATGTATGGCTATGATGGCTGCATCTGTATTTTTCTTCTTTTCAATGAACAGTTTTGACAAGAAGTGGAGAACTTCAATTCTTGTTTCTGGTTTAATTACTTTTATTGCTGCAGTTCA
>CATITK010000157.1 GCA_949545755.1 Polaribacter sejongensis
ATACCTGCAATTAGCATCCAAAGCATTCCCATGTCTCCATTTATTTGTGCAACCTGTGCTGCTAAATCTGCAGTTGTTGCAGCTGTTTCTTGTACTGCTGTTAAAAATAAACTCATAGGTAGGGGTTATGTGATTTTTAAATTGTTTTTTGATAACCTACGAAGTGTGACCTTCGTAGGTTGATTTTTATTTTCTTTTTCAGAAAAATTTCTTAGAAAGAGTATACTGCAGCTAGTGCAAAAGAACTTAAAGCTTTGTCACCTACAAATGCTGCTTCAGAAGCAGAGTCTAATCTTAATTCTGGAATTATAGTTAAAGAACCAATAGTGTAATTACCGGTTAAAGTAGTTGCAAACACACTAGAATCTTCTACACTGGTTCCGATTGCGCCGTAATTACCGTCTTCAACAAAGTATTCAGTTCTTAAACCAATTTTAAATGAATCAGAAGTAGCTATCTGTGGGTATAATGCTGCACCATAGAATCCTGGATTTTCATCACCTGAGTAATAAGCTGCGTTAAGTCCTAGAAAGAAAGTTTCTGACACATCAAAACCACCTGTGAAATCAATTTCATAAGCTCCTGAATCATACAAGAAGTTAAAGTATTGACCAGAAAGGCCTAATTGAGCTCCAAATGCATAACTACCAGTTGGGTTATATTCAGTAGCATCAGTTGGATTCATGATTGCTAACATTAAAGAAGTGTTTTCAGATAGCGTAAAATCAGCTTTTAACCCTGTATGGCTAAATGGTCCGTAAGAAAATAAGTAAGAAGTACTGTAGTTAAAGTTTGCAGTAGGAGAAATTACTTCATATCCTAAAAAAGTATTGAAATTACCAATAGTAAGCTTTACATTGTCACTAATATTCAAGTAAGCATATAATTGATTCACAATTGATGAATTTCCTACCGAGTTAAAGACAGCATCAACTCCTCTTGGTCCGTATACCATATCTGCAACAAAACCAACCTTTTCTCCCTCGTAAGCAGCAACTAAATTAATCATACCAAGTGCAAATCCTGGTTTATTAGCAAAAGAACTACCTGGAGCAGTATCGTAATTACCTCCGCTGACATTACCTCTAAAGTAAGTGTCAACGCTACCGTTTAAAGAAAATGTTTTTTCCTCTTCTTTTTCTTGCGCTGTTCCGACGAAACTAGCAGCAAATAATAATGTAAAAATAATTTTTTTCATAATACTTGATTTAGTGTTAAATGATTTTTATTAATTAATTCGATGCAAATATATATTTTTATTTTAAATTAACAAGGGGGTAGTTTTTTTTAAAACAGTATTTTATAGATAATACCCCTAAAAAAATAGGGATAATACTTATATAAATTTATATTTTTATTTTTGAGGGGGGTTAAAGTGTTAGGTATTAAAAAAAAAGACTAATTTTTTGAGATATTCATAAAAATGCCTTTTTTGTAAAAAAAAATGCAATTATCGTACATTTGCAGTTATGAAATATTCTTTTTCTTATATCATTCGTATCCAGTTTCTTGGATTTCGATTTTCTGGATGGCAAAAACAAACAAATGCCATCACATTACATGATATGGTTGATAAAACCTTATCATTTGTTTTTGAGGATACAAATTATAAAACCATTGGTGTTGGCAGAACAGATGCAAAAGTTTCTGCAAATACGTATTATTTGCAATTGTTTAGAGATACTAAAATTGAAGAGGTTTCTTTTATAACTTCTCTAAACTCTAATTTTTCCCCAGACTTTAGAGCGATTTCTATTCAAGAAGTATCCACCAACTTTACGGTTATCAATGCACCTAAAGTAAAAGAGTATCATTATTACTTTTCTTTTGGAGAAAAGAACCATCCTTTTGCGGCTCCTTTTTTAGTAAACATTGATGAGGTTTTGAATATTGAATTGATGATGAAAGCTGCAAAACTATTTGAGGGCGAGCACTATTTTCATAAATATTGTACCAAGCCAAGTGAGCATACTGTCTTTAAAAGAACCATAGATACATGTGAGCTTGTAGAGAATACTGTTTTAACTGCAAATTTTTTTCCAGAAACGTCCTATATATTAAAGGTGAGGGGTGCTGGTTTTTTACGATATCAAATACGTTTAATGATGGCGACCTTGTTTGAAGTTGGTAAAGGGAATCTTGATTTAGAGTTTATAGCTGCTTCTTTAAAAGAAGACAATGATCGAATGTATTTTAGAAATATAGCACCTTCTTCTGGTTTGCAGTTGTATGATGTTCAGTTGGATTTTTAAATATTTCTTTGGCTAGTAGGGATGCTTGCGCAAAGGATTGTAGCAATTGTTTGAGCACTTTTTTCTTTTTCAGAAAAAAAGCGAGTGCGGAAAGCCTGACCTGAAAGGTTGCGCCCAAAAGAAAAATCGACCTTACAAATAGATATCTTTTTTAGATACTATACTAAGGGAGTTAATTATCCTTTTATAATTCCTCTAGAAATTACGATTTTTTGAATTTCAGAAGTTCCTTCATAGATCTGTGTGATTTTTGCATCACGCATTAAACGTTCAACATGATAATCTTTTACAAAACCATTTCCTCCATGAATTTGAACTGCTTCTACGGTTTGTTCCATTGCAACTTTACTTGCATAGAGTTTTGCCATTGCAGAAGACATGTCATAATTATCGCCCTGATCTTTGTCCCAGGCAGCTTTCATAACCAACATTCTTGCTGCTTCAATTTCTGTGTGCATGTCGGCTAATTTGAATGCGATTGCCTGATGATTGCATATCTCAGTTCCAAATGATTTCCTTTCTTTAGCGTATTTTAAAGCGAGTTCATAACCGCCAGCAGCAATACCCAAAGCTTGTGCTGCAATACCAATTCGCCCTCCAGAAAGCGTTCTCATGGCAAATTTAAAACCAAAACCATCTTCACCAATTCTATTTTCTTTAGGTACTTTTACGTCGTTAAATTGCAACGTATGTGTGTCTGATCCCCGAATTCCTAACTTGTCTTCTTTGGGACCAATATGAAAACCTGGGGTTCCTTTTTCAACAATAAACACATTGATTCCTTTATGACCTTTTTCTCTGTCTGTTTGTGCAATTACCAAATAAATATCTGACCGGCCTCCGTTTGTAATCCAGTTTTTTGTCCCGTTAATTAGATAATAATCTCCTTTGTCTTCTGCTGTCGTTGCTTGTGAAGTTGCATCTGAACCCGCTTCGGGTTCACTAAGGCAAAAGGCACCAATAAATTCTCCTGTGGCTAATTTTGTTAAATATTTTTGTTTTTGAATTTCAGTTCCATAAGCTTCCAAACCATAGCAAACTAAAGAATTATTAACAGAAACAATAACGGAGGCAGAAGCATCAATTTTAGAAAGCTCTTCCATAATTAATACGTAAGAAATGGTGTCCATTCCGCTTCCTCCATATTTTGGGTCGACCATAATTCCTAAAAAACCAAGCGCTCCCATTTTTCTGACTAATTCTTCGGGAAACTCTTGTTTGTTGTCTCGGTCTATTACGCCAGGCAATAATTCTGTTTGTGCAAAATCTCTTGCGGCATCGCGAATTAGAAGGTGTTCTTCGGTTAGTTTAAAATCCATGGGGCATGTATTCTTATGATATTCGTAATTTTTGAATCCAAAGATATCGATTTCGTAACAAAGTTAGCGTGACTTTTGTTATTTTTACATTTATGAGTAAGATGGAAGTTTTTGTGATTGGTGTAATGTCTGGAACGTCATTAGATGGAGTCGATTTGGTGTACGTGAAATTTTTAAAGAATTCATATCAAGATTTTGAGATTTTACATTCAGAAACGGTTTCTTATTCAAAAAAATGGAAGGCAAGGCTACAAGACGCAATCAATTTTTCTTCGGAGGCTTTAAAAGAATTAAATATTGAGTACGGAAAACTTTTAGGAAATGTGATTCATGAATTTATAGGCAAAAATCAGCTTAATAATATTGATTTTATTGCTTCTCATGGACACACCGTTTTGCATCAACCCAAAAAAGGAATTACGCTTCAAGTTGGTGATGGGCAAGTGATTGCAAACAAAACAAATCAAAAAGTAATTTGCGATTTTAGAACGCAAGATGTACAGTTGGGAGGGCAAGGAGCTCCCCTAGTTCCAGTAGGAGACGAATTATTGTTCTCTGCATATGATTTTTGTTTAAATCTTGGTGGTTTTTCGAATATTTCTTTTAAAAAGAAGGACAAAAGAATTGCTTTTGATGTATGTCCTGTAAATATTGTCCTGAATCATTACGCAAATAAATTAGGTTTAGCCTATGATGATTCTGGAGCTATTGCCTCAAAAGGAAATATAAACCAACCGCTTTTAGTTGCGTTGAATTCTCTTAAATTTTATAAAAAGGAGGCACCAAAATCGTTGGGCTTAGAATGGGTACAGGAAGAAATTTATCCATTAATAGCTGATTTTGAAATTGAGATTTCAACAATTTTAAGAACATTTGTAGAGCATGCTGCAATGCAGATTGGAAGTGTGATTTATCAAAATGATTCCGTATTAATTACTGGTGGAGGTGTTTTTAATTCTTTTTTAATTGAAAGGATTGAACAGCATGCGAATGCTAAAATTAAGTTGCCAAATAAGCAGCTCATCAATTTTAAAGAAGCGTTTATTTTTGCTTTTTTAGGGTTGTTAAAGCAGGAGCATCAGGTAAATTGCTTAAGGTCAGTCACCGGTGCTCGCAAAGACCATTCTTCGGGCAAAATCTTTTACCCAAATTGAAACTGAAAAATTTTGAGCAATCCTTTTTTTGCTGTAAGTTTGTCTGGAATCAGAAATAAACGAAAGCGTTTTTGAAATAACGTTAAAAAGAATTAATTTAAATAAATGCATATGGAATTATTAATTATTAGCGTATTCGTAATGGGATATTTAGCCATTACTCTAGAACATAATTTAAAAATAGATAAATTAATTCCTGCCTTAATTATGATGGCAGTTTGTTGGGCATTAGTAGCCCTAGGCGTTGATAATTTTACAAATTGGTTTGACTCAAGCAAACATGGTCTGGTCGATGGTTTTGCGGCCATGGTTCATGATGATAAATTACATTTAGTTGAAGAAACATTGTTACATCATTTAGGAAAGACAGCCGAAATTTTAGTATTCCTTTTAGGAGCGATGACCATTGTTGAAATTATTGACTATTTTGATGGGTTCTCGACCATTAAAGGGTACGTCAATTTTAAAAGTAAAAAGAAACTCTTATGGATGTTTTCAATATTAGCTTTTATTTTATCAGCAATTATTGACAATTTAACGGCAACAATTGTATTGATTTCAATTTTACAGAAAATTGTAAAGAAAAGAGAAGACAGAATTTGGTTTGCAGGTTTGACTATTATTGCCGCAAATGCTGGTGGTGCTTTTTCACCAATTGGAGATGTAACAACAACTATGTTGTGGATTGGAGGTAAAGTGAGTACAGGCATGTTATTTACGTATCTATTTATTCCTTCATTATTATGTATGATTGTTCCTGCTTTTATCGCAACCTTTTTACCTGCTTTTAAGGGGGATATTGAGTTTGATGAAAACGAAGTTGAAAAACCAAAAAGTCAGCACAGTGGAAGAATGCTGTATTTAGGCTTAGGGGCTATTTTATTTGTGCCGGTTTTTAAAACAGTCACACATTTGCCTCCATATGTAGGTATGATGTTGTCTTTAGCTGTTGTTGCAACTTTTGCAGAAATTTACAGTAGAGCTAAGTTTTCGATAACAGATATCGATAGTGAAGAATCCGATGCGCAGGCACATCACAGTCCCGTACATTATTCTTTATCTAAAATAGAAATGCCAAGTATTTTGTTTTTCTTAGGAATTCTAATGGCAGTTGCTGCCCTAGAATCTTTGGGTATTTTATTTAATTTTGCAGATAATTTAAAACAAGGGATTCCTTTAATAGGCTCTGAGTTAGATGGGACGGTTGTTTCAGATTTAGTGATTATTTTATTAGGAATTGGATCTGCGGTTATCGATAATGTTCCCTTGGTTGCTGCAAGTTTAGGAATGTTCTCAGAATCGTTAGATAACCCTTTGTGGCATTTTATTGCATTTTCAGCAGGTACTGGAGGCTCTATGTTGATCATTGGCTCTGCAGCAGGAGTTGTTGCAATGGGGATGGAGAAAATAGACTTCTTTTGGTATTTTAAAAAAATATCTTGGTTGGCATTCGTCGGATTTTTAGTCGGCTCTGCAGCATTCGTTGTGATTAGAATGTTTGTATAATTTATATAAAATAATTGAAAGAAATGTCATTTTGTGAAATTGCAGAATGACTTTTTTTTTGATAAAAATGCAGCTATTCTCTTTGTGTGAAGCAATTTTAAAAAAGAATAGCCGTTACCTAAATAGAACTTAAAAAAAAACAGAATTGAATGGTATTATTTTTTCAAGATAATAAAGTGCTTATAGAAGCAATTACTTCAGAAGAGAAAACACTTTCTATTTATAATTTAATTATGGATGGAGGTATAGGAGGACAGGTAATTATAGCCCTATTGTTTGTGTTGTTAACTGTTGCTTTGTATATTTATTTCGAACGTTTTTTCGCTATAAAATCGGCAGCAAAAATTGATGAAAATTTCATGAACCATATTAAAGAGCATGTTTCTAATGGAAGAATAGCCGCCGCAGATTCATTATGTAAAAGTAAAAACACACCAACAGCACGTTTGATAAAGAAAGGGATTTCTAGAATTGGTAAGCCGTTGGATGATATAAATACAGCCATTGAAACGGCGGGTAAATTGGAAGTTTATCAACTAGAAAAAAACGTAAGTGTTTTAGCAACAATTGCCGGAGTAGCTCCAATGATTGGTTTTTTAGGAACTGTTATCGGAATGATTATCGCCATTCACGAAATAGCAAATGCTGGTGGGCAGATAGATATAAAAATGCTTTCTGACGGATTGTACACCGCAATGACCACAACTGTTGCAGGTTTAATTGTTGGGATTATTGCCTATATAACTTACAATCATTTAGTGGTAAGAACGGATAAAGTAGTTTATCAAATGGAAGCAAAATCAGTAGAATTTTTAGATTTGTTAAACGAGCCAGTGTAAAATTATTGAAAGATTCAATGATTTAGTAATTCAAAGGTTGCACCTTAATCTTTTAAATATTTTAATAAAAAAAATGAATTTACGCGGAAGAAATAAAGTAGATCCATCATTCAATATGTCTTCAATGACAGATATTGTTTTTTTGTTGTTGATATTTTTCATGCTTACTTCAACATTGGTTACTGTTAGTGCTATTGACATTTTATTGCCAAAAGCTAGTGGGAAAACAGAAAACAGTAAGTCGATTGCAGTAACGATTACCAGTAAATCATTGTTTTATATTGATAAAGAAAAGGTGAGTTTCTTAAAATTAGAAAGTGAAATTTTAAGAAAAGTAGGCGCAGAAAAAAAGAAAACAATCGTTATTAGAGGAGATAAAGATGTTCCGTATAAGAATGTGATGCAAGTTATTGATATCGCAAATAAAAATAAACTAAAAATGATTTTAGCTGTAAGAGGTAAATAAGTTTTCTTTCAAGGTTAAAAAATTCTCTTAGGACCCCGACATATGTCAATATTAAACACCAAACATAAACGTAAATCTGCTGCAATTACAGCGATTATTTTGATGCTTCTGATCTTAGGAGTCTTAAATTTTGGAATGCAATATTTAGATCCGCCAGAAGAATATGGATTGGCAATAAATTATGGAAATTCAGCACTTGGAAGTGTTTCCCCCGTTGAAAAAACTAAAAAAGAAGTACCTCAAAAAGTGGCAGAGAAACAAGCTTTTGTGGTAGAAAAAAAGAAAGAAACCCCGAAGGAAATTCTTAAAGAAGAGATCATAAGTAGCGATACTTCGAAAGATGTTCCTGTTGTGGCGAGGAAAAAAGAAGTTCTCAAAGAAGTCCTCAAAGAAAACCCAAAGCCAAAACTTTCCAAAGAATCTCAAGATGCTTTAACTAATTTATTGAATGCCAATTCTTCAGACGGAAAACCCAAAGGAGAAGGCGATGATAAGGTGCCTGGAGTAAAAGGGGAAGAAAAAAGCGATGCACATTCCTTAAAATATTATGGGAATACCAGTAGTGGTTCCGATGGAGCTTATAATTTAGCAGGTAGAAAAGCACTTTTAAAGCCCAAAGAGCAGCCAGATTGTGAAGAAGAAGGTACGGTTGTTGTGAGAATTCAAGTTGATAAAAATGGAAAAGTAGTACACGCAATGGCTGGTATTAAGGGAACAACGAATTCAGCACCCTGTTTATTAAAACCAGCAAAACAAGCTGCTTTAAGAACGCAATGGAATGCAGATAGCAAAGCCCCGACAAAACAAGTAGGAACGATTATTTATAAGTTTACGCTCTCCAAATGATCACGTATTTTTTGATCCTTATCATTCCTGCGATGCATACAGAATTCAATTTTGTAAATCAGGAATCTCATTTTAAAAAAAGAAAATGACATATCAACAAACATTAGATTGGATGTTTGCACAATTACCGATGTATCAAAGAGAAGGTAAGGTAGCATTCAAAAAAGACTTAATAAATACCCTGGCTTTCTCAAAAGAATTGAATTTTCCAGAGAGAAAATTCAAGGCAATTCATGTGGGTGGTACAAATGGGAAAGGCTCTACAAGTCATATGCTGGCCTCAATTTTACAGGAATCGGGTTATAAAGTAGGGTTGTATACTTCACCACATTTAAAGAGTTTTACAGAACGAATCCGTATGAATGGGGTTGAAATTCCACCAGAGAAAATTGTTTCATTTATAGCGCAGCATAAAGATTTTATAGAAAGACAGGAACTCTCTTTTTTTGAGATGACAGTAGGTTTAGCTTTTGATTTTTTTGCAAATGAAAAAGTAGATATTGCAGTGATAGAAGTTGGTTTGGGTGGAAGGTTGGATTCAACAAATATTATTACCCCAGAAGTTTCTGTAATCACCAATATTGGTTTAGATCATACACAGTTTCTAGGGGAGACATTGCCCGAAATAGCCTTTGAAAAAGCAGGAATTATCAAAAGTAATATTCCCGTTGTTATCGGTGAAGAACAACAAGAAGTAAAAAATGTTTTTATAGCGAAAGCGGAAGAAAGAAAAGCACCAATTTCTTTTGCTACAGCTATTGATGAAAATTACAAAACCGATCTTCTAGGCGATTATCAGAAGAAAAACACAAAAACAGCAGTGGCCGTTATCAAGAAGTTAAAAGGATTTCGTATTTCTGAACAACACATAAAAAAAGGATTACTAAGCGTTGTGAAAAACACAAGTTTAAAAGGAAGGTGGCAGGTTTTGCAAGAAAACCCGAAAGTTGTTTGCGATACTGCTCATAATAAAGAAGGTTTAATTATTGTCTTAAATCAATTAAAAAAAGAAGCATTCAAAAAAATACATTTCGTTTTAGGTGTTGTTTCTGATAAGGATTTAGAGGTGATTTTGTCGCTTTTTCCAAAAGAAGCTACGTACTATTTTTGTAAGCCAAATATACCCAGAGGTCTCTCTGAAGAGATTTTACAAGAAAAAGCAATCCGTTTCGGTTTGTCAGGAGAAAAGTATTCTTCTGTAAAAGAAGCTTATGAAAATGCACTATTAAATGCCAATCAAGGAGCTGTAGTTTATGTAGGAGGAAGTACTTTTGTGGTTGCAGAAATAATATAAACCATTTTTATTTGAAGAAGAAGTATTTCTTGTAGGATAAAAAAAGTATATATTTGCAAAAAAAAAGTTAAGGAATGAAGATAGGAATAACTTTTAGTGCATTTGATTTATTTCATGCTGGACATGTAAAAATGTTAGAAGATGCAAAAGATCAATGTGATTATTTGATTTGTGGTTTACAAACAAATCCAACCTTAGATCGTCCAGAAAAGAACATGCCCGTTCAATCCGTAGTTGAGAGATATATTCAGTTAAAAGCGTGTAAATATGTTGATGAAATAGTACCCTATGCAACGGAACAAGACTTAGAGGATATCTTACGCTCTTTTAAGTTAGATGTTCGTATTATTGGGGATGAATATGTCAATAAACAATTTACTGGGAGAGACTACTGTGAGCAAAAGAGCATCCTACTTTTTTATAATATAAGAGAACATCGCTTTTCCAGTAGTGTTTTAAGGACTGAAGTTCAGATAAAAGAAAATTTAAAAAAGGTATAGATTTAGGTATTGTATTTAAAAGAAATACAATAAAAAAGACTGCCTTTTCAGGCAGTCTTTTTTGTTTGAAAAGAAAATTATTTCTTTATTTTTCAGCTAATAAGTCTCTTATTTCTACTAATAAGTCTTCTTGACTTGGTCCGGCAGGAGCCGCAGGAGCTTCTTTCTTTTTAGAAGCATTTACACCTTTTACAATTAAGAACATTACAAAAGCGACAATAATAAAAT
Organism: Polaribacter sejongensis; assembly: GCA_949545755.1. Taxonomy (GTDB): domain Bacteria; phylum Bacteroidota; class Bacteroidia; order Flavobacteriales; family Flavobacteriaceae; genus Polaribacter; species Polaribacter sejongensis_A. The sequence continues at coordinate 10,405 of CATITK010000157.1, forward strand.
CGATTACATTGGTTAAGAAATCCCCATATAAGACGGCAACTTCACCAACGACTTTACCTGTACTATCTGCAACACCTTCTTTAGCAATCCATTTTAAATCTGTTAAATCACTATTGAATAGTAAACCAATTAATGGAGAAATAATTCCTCCTGTAAAAGAAGTGACCACTTGTTTAAATGCGGCACCCATAACAAAACCTACTGCAATATCAATAAGGTTTCCCTTCATTGCAAAGTTCTTAAATTCTTTAAGCATATCTTTTTTTTTAGTTATTAGATAGCTAAAGTAGTAAAAAACTATTCTTTTAATATTTTTTTAACACGTTGAGAAATTGCTGTTAAGGTTTCATAAGGTATTGTTTCTGAGGTATTCGAAATGTTTTGTATCATTTCTTGAGTGTTAAAAATAATAACTTCATCCCCCTCCTTACAATCAATTTCTGTGATATCAACCATTATCATATCCATACAAACATTACCAATAATTGCTGCTTTTTGATTATTGATGCGTAAATATCCTTTTTTATTTCCTAATTTTCTAGACAAACCATCTGCATGACCCACGGGGATTGTTGCGGTTTTAGTGATTTTTTTAGCTGTAAAAGCTCTGTTGTAGCCAACCGTTTCCCCGACTTCTATTAGGTGAATTTGAGAAATAATCGATGTTAAGTTGTGTGTGTTTTTAAGTTGTGCGGTCTCTTTGTCATCATTTCCAAAACCATAGAGGCCGATTCCAACTCTGACCATGTCAAACTGAGCTTTTGTGTAATTCACAACTCCAGAAGTATTTAAAAGATGTAATATCGGTTCGTGTCCCAAATGTTTTTTGAATTGTGCAGCAATGTTTGTAAAATTATTAATTTGGTTGCTGGTAAAACCCTGTTCTTCTAAGTCTTCGCTTGCCGCTAAATGTGAAAATAGTGATTGTACTTTTAAGGGTGTTGTTTCTTTTAAAATGCTAATTATTTCAGGAATGTCTTTATCACAAAAACCCAATCGGTTTAAACCAGTATTAAATTTGATGTGAACAGGATACTTTTTTAATGAAATTTCATTTGCCAATTTTATAAAAGCAGTTAAAATTTTAAAATTATATAAATTAGGCTCTAGTTTATAATCTATAATGGATTGTAAATTGGGCGTTTGGGGATGTAAAACTAAAATAGGTGTTTTTATGTCAGCTTCACGTAAAGCAATTCCTTCATTTGCATAAGCAACCGCAAAATAATCTACCTTATTTTCTAAGAATTTACCAATTTGCACACCATCACTTCCATAGCCAAAAGCTTTAACAACAGCTAATATTTTAGTTTTTGGATGTAGTTTTTGTTTGAAATAATTTAAGTTATGCAGTAAAGCATTTCCATCAATTTCTAAAACGGTAACGTGATTATTTATTTCTATGCTCAATTAGATTCCGGATTTTTTAAATTCGATTTCGGTTCTTTTTTAGAAGCCTCTCCTTTTTGTTGAATTGCTAAAGCTTTGTAATAAGCGGCTCTACTTAGAGGTTCGTATTCTTCCATTTCGCCCAACATTACCAACGCATCGTTTTGAGATTTCCTAAAACTGTAATGCGCTAAATTACCAGTGTGGGTGCATATTGCGTGTACTTTTGTAACATATTCTGCAGTTGCCATTAGTGCTGGCATGGGTCCAAAAGGTTTTCCTTTAAAGTCCATATCTAGACCTGCGACAATGACTCTAATGCCTCTATTTGCTAAGTCATTACAAACAGCAATAATTTCATCATCAAAAAACTGAGCTTCATCAATACCAACAACATCTACGTCGTTTGCTAAGAGCCTGATGTTTGAAGCAGCTGGCACAGGGGTAGATCGAATTCTATTGTCATCATGAGAAACAATCTCATTTTCATCATAACGTACATCAACGCTAGGTTTAAAAATTTCTATTCGCTGTTTTGCAATTTGAGCACGTTTTAACCTTCTAATCAGTTCTTCTGTTTTGCCAGAAAACATCGCGCCACAAATTACCTCAATCCAACCAAATTGTTCTGTATGATTTACTGTGTTTTCGAGAAACATTTTGTAGTTTTATCGTTTAGAATATTAAATTTAATTGTACTTTTAGTTTCAACAAATTTATGAATATTTACGAGTTAAAAACAATTTATGCTGAATTCATTTCAGTACTTAAAGACAACTTATGCACAAAAGATTAGAAAACGATTTAATGAGTTTAGCTCATAGTATTCTGAAAATGAAGGGTAAAGCAGATGTATTTGCTTTAAAAGAAAAGTCAAAAGAAATTCACGAAAAATTGTCTTTACTAGCTTTTGTAGAAGAATATCTGAACACAACACCAAATGCAACAGAGTCGAAAGAAGCTCTCGTCTCTGAATTAGAAAAAGCCTTTGTGTTGCAAGCTATTAAGGAAAAAGAGGTTCTAGTTGTTGATGAGGTTGAAAAAGTAGCTCCTCAAACAGAAATTGTTGAGGAAATAGAAGTTGAAGAAACAATCGAAGCTCTTGAAATTGAAGAAGTTTTAGAACAACCCTTTGACGAATTAGAGGAATTAATGCTTTCTCAAACGGAATCAGATTTTATAAAAGAAGATAGTCAGCCTGAGGAAATCAAAATTTTATCCTTAGAAGAAGAATTAGAAGACACTATTTCTGTAGATCAAATGGCTACTTTGTTTGATGTGCCTGTGCCAAAATCTTTAAATGACAAATTAGCAAATATTCAAATTGGTTTAAATGATCGAATTGCGTTTGTAAAGAATTTGTTCAATGGAAGTCAAGAAGATTTTAATAGAGTCGTTTCTCAGCTAAATACCTATGCTACAGAAAAAGAAGCAAAGAAATTTATAAATAAAATGGTAAAACCAGATTACGATTGGTCTGAACAAGAAGATTTAGAAGCGCGTTTTGTAGCTATTGTATTGCGCAAATTTGCTTAAAGAATACGCTGAATTTTTTCAATTATTTTTTCTGGGGAAATACTTCCGGCAGCATTTAAGTAGTCTTTTGGATATTTGTTCCCATAAATTGAGGTTGGTATTTTTGGGTATTTTTCATTGTTTGCCAACAAGGCATACTCTTTGGGTTGGTTAAAAGGAGCGAAACCAGCAAAAGGGTGAGTTACTCCCCAAATTGTAATCACTTTGATACCATACATTGCTGCCAAATGTGCGTTTCCAGAATCCATAGAAATCATACAGTCTAAATTAGAAATGGTATCTAACTCTTCAGAGAAGCTCAGTTTTCCTGCAACTACAAATATATTCTTGTTTGTCTGAAGGGTTTCTAGCAATTTAAGATGATTTTTTCCTCCAAACAATAAAATGGTGTAATTTTTAGAAAGTTGTTCAATAACAATTTTCATTTTTTCTAAAGGATACATTTTACTTTTATGAGCAGCAAAAGGTGCAATACCGATGCATTTATTTTCCGTGTTTAAAAAAATATTTAGAATGTTTGGGATTGGTTTTTTTGCTGGGAAATTTGGTTTCGATAAATCAATTGTAAAACCTAACTTCCTGAAAACATCGGCATAACGTTCGTGTGAGGATTTTAGTTGTTTGAACGTTTTTTTAGAAATTAAATTTTTTTTCTCTTTTCTGCCTTTGTTAATTTGAATATACTTTTTTTGAAAGAAAAAAAGTTTTAATACACTGCTTCTTAATACGTTGTGTAAATCAGCAATGGCGTAAAAATTATTAATTTTTAGTTCATTATATAGCTTCCAGAGACCTAAAATGCCTTTGTGCTTTCCTTTAGTTTCAGCAGCGTAGACATGTGTGTTTTTAAGATTTTTAAAAATAGGTACAAAGAATTTTTGCGTCAGAATCGTAATTTTTAAATTAGAATTTTGTCTTAAAAGAGCTTCTAAAACAGGAACCATAATTGCAACGTCTCCCATGGCAGAAAGGCGAATAATTAAAATATGTTTTTTTGTGTTGGACAAGAAAGTTTACTGTTTTGAGGCTCTTAAAACAGGATTTAAGTCTTCATCATTATACATTTTCATCTGCTTGTATACTTTCATGTATTTATTTCCTTGCGCTATATCAAATAATAAATCATCAATAGCAGCCGATAAATCCGTTCGTTGTGCTAGTAAGATAGTTAATTTTTTTAAGCAATTTTCTTTATGAGTATCCGAAGCATCTTCTCGTATCGTTTCCAAATGCATATGATAAATTTTTAGTGCTAAAATGGATAACCGATCAATTGCCCAAGCAGGACTTTCAGAATTTATTTTTGCTCCTTCAGAGACAGTAATGTTCTTGTGTTTTTCTAAAAAATAGCTATCAATATATTCTACAGTATCTGTTCTGACTTGATTGGAGGCGTCTATTTTTCTTTTCAAAACTAAGGCATCTTCCGCGTTGATGTTTGGATCCCGAATAATATCTTCATAAGCCCATTGAATTGCATCTATCCAACATTTTTCTTGAAGTAAGAAATCAATTAAATTGTCTTTTTTATTAAAAGGATTTATGCATTTTTGTTCAACCGCTGTATTGCTTTTGTATGTTTTTATTACATTATCAAAAATTTGATTGGCTTTTTTAGAAAACATTTTATATGAGATTTTATGTAGCTAAATTACAAAAATAATTCTTAGATAATTCCATTATATTTAGAAATAAATCAACCAATTTTACTTTTTAATTCCTCTATAACGTTCTTACTATTTCCAATATAAATTTCCTTTTCAACAATAAAAACAGGGCGTTTTAAGAACGTGTATTCATCCAAAATAAATTGTCTGTAATCTGCCTCAGATACTACTTGATTTTTTAAATCCATCGCTTTATATAACTTAGCACGCTTGTTGAATAAGGCTTCATAGCTGCCCGAAAGTTGGTGCATTTCCTCTAACTGAGTCACGGTCACATTGTTTGCTTTTATTTCTTGTCTTTCAAATCCTTCTGTATTTACTTCTTTTAAAATGCTACGGCAGGTATCACAAGTTTGTAAAAAATAGACTTTCTTCATTTTTATGGATTATATTTACAGCATCAAAATTACACATAAAAATGAAAATACAATTTGATGTTTTAAGAAAATCTCGTGAACTCGTTTTAAAAGAATTAGAGGGTTTAACTTTAGACCAAGTTCATACAATTCCAAAAGGTTTTAAAAATAATATTGCATGGAATGTTGCACATTTAGTAGTAACTCAACAAGTGCTGCATTATAAATTGTCGGGTTTAAATTGTTTGTGTCCCGAGGACTTAATTGCTACTCACAAAAAAGGAACATTGGCAACAAAAACTTTTAATGAAGAAGAATTTGATGAGGTAAAAGAATTATTATTAGGTTTACCAGATACCTTGCAGGAAGATTTTGAAGCGGGTATTTTTGAGACGTATACTGAATACCCAACGAGTACTGGTTTTGTGCTGTCGTCCATAGAAACGGCCATAGAATTTAATAATTTACATGAAGGAATTCATTATGGAATCATCAGGTCGATCAAGAAATTTTTATAGCAGCTATTTCTTATGCTTGCTATTTGTTCTTTGAGCGATTATTCTATAGAAAAATTTTCGTTTAAAAAGTAATTAGCTCTTAAAGCAAGTTCTGTGTTAAAATAGATGATTTTTTCTGGTTGTTTTTTTAGGAGGTAATTTCCAGTATCCCATTTGTTGTTTTTATTCTCATCAATAATAGCTCTAATGTAGTACACTTTAGGTTCTAAAAGATCAAAAACTAAGGTCTCAGAACTTGTTATAAACCTTCTTTCAACGAGCTTGCTTTTATCTTTGCCCTCTAATAATTCGACAATTAAATTTTTGTTATCACCGTTTATAATATTCACGGTAATTTTACCATAATCTTCAATTTCTTTTGTACTGAAATTAAGATTTAAAGTGTCATTTTGTTGCTCAAATATGTCAATGAAAGCTGCAGGAAGTATTCTTAAAGCATAATTTTGTTTTGGTTTTTTATCAAAAAGGAATCCAATTTTGTTTTCTTTTGCAGAGATAAAACTAGTATAAGAAACTGCGATCGTATCTTTGTCCGTAAAAGTGATTTGAGTCGTATCAATTTTTACAAATGGATTATTTCCTTTGAGAAATAAAGTGTCTCTAAAATGCATTGTTCTTCCTATGGAATTGCTAATTAGAAGTGTATCTATTTTATTTTTACGAAGTCTTACAGTTACGGTATCTCTAAATTTTTCGTTCGAAACAATAAAGTTTAACGAGTCAGTTTCTATAGGGGTAAACCAGTAGTTAAGTGTGTCTTTGTCTATTTCAAATTTTGAAATACTTTTAAAGTCTTTTGGTGTTTCGGAAATAATTTCAACTTCCAAATCCTTTATTTCCCCTTCATAACCAAAGGCAATTTTACCTCTAGAAATCTCTTTACCACGTTTAAATTTATAAGGTTGCGTTTCTTTAAATAGTGAAATTGACTTTTCTATAATACTGTCTTTTGGCAACGTTATTGTGTCAGTATAAAAACCGATTTCATCCTCTTTTGAGTTGAAAATATAGTCACTTACACTTTCCTTTAGAGCAATCAGTAAATACTTACCTTCTTTTAGGTTTGTCAGGTTAAATGAGGCGCTATCTAAGGTATTTGTTACATAATTGGGTTTCTCTTTAAAAACGATAGAATCCGTAAAAGAACTGTCTATTTGATACAACAAAAGACTCGTATTTTTAGGTTTTTCATCTCGATTAGCATTTTTTATGTGCCCCGAAGTACTCAGAGAATCAATATAACTTCCTGTAGAGAAAACGTATTTAAAACCTTCTAATTTGTTTCTTTCATTGTTATCTTCAATGGCATTACCAAAGTTGATAATATAGGTGGTGTTTTCAGTTAAAGTATCAATAATTTGTAACTTTAGAAACTCACTTGCAGTTCCTTGAGGGGTTACTAATAAAGGGTTTTTTAAAGGAGGAGAAACGATAAGCTGCTTGTTTAAATCTTTGAGCTTTATAAATTCATTAAAGTATAATTTTATTTCATTTTTATCAAAATGAACCGTTTCATACGCAGGATTTGAAGTGACAAATAAAGGCGCATCTTCATCTTTTGGTCCCCCTTCTGGTCTTCCTGTTCTTGCACAGTGCGTCAAAATGATAATTGAAAGGCTAAAAAAAATAGCGTTAAAAAGGTGTTTCACAAAAAATTTAATTTTATACAAATTAACAATATATTTTTCATTTAAAAATGATAAATTTCACTCTGTATGTGTCATTGTTAAAATACTGATTTTTATATTTTCTGTTTTTTGTATTTCTTTTGCACAGGCTTCTAATGTTGCTCCAGTAGTTACTACATCATCAATAAGTAAAATGTGTTTGTTTGTAAAGATTGTCCTATTGTTTAATTCAAATATCTTATCAATAGTATTCAAACGCTCAAAACGATTCTTAAAAGTTTGGGTTTTTGATTTTACTATTCTTAATAAAATATTTTCTAAAAATGGTTTTCCTAAATGATAACTTAGGCTTTCTCCAAATTTGGTAACTTGATTATACCCTCTTTGTTGTTGTTTTTTTTTGTGCAAAGGCACAGGCACGATAAAATCGATGTCAGAAAACGCATTATTTTGTTTTAGAATTTCTCCCATCCAATGCCCGAAAAAGGTTCCTATTTTTTGGTTTCCTCTATATTTTAGCTCGTGAATTATTTTTTTTGTAATTCCTTTTTCTTTATAAAGTAATAAATAATAGGCTTTTTCTATATCAACCCTCCCATAAAACTTTGCTGTTATTTTATTTTCTGAGTAGTTTATGAAATTAGTTAAAGGTAGGTCATGCCTACAAAAAGTACAGATTACACGTTCATTTTGAGTCAATGGGTTGTCACAATTCGCACATAATTCAGGGTAAAATATTCCAAAGAAGTCACTTAAAATTTTCATAGTTTTGAATAGCAATTCCTTTTAAAAGTACATAAAAATAGCCATACTAAATAATTGAATTTCAAACTTCAAAAACTTGAACTGTTTTTTCTTGAAAAATTTATGCAAACGTGTATCTTTGCCTCATTATGGCAAAACAAGAAGATCAGTTTAAAAAAGTTTTATCGCACGCAAAAGAATACGGTTATGTTTTTCAGTCTTCTGAAATTTATGAAGGATTAAGTGCGGTATATGATTATGCTCAAAATGGAGTTGAGTTAAAGAAAAATATTAGAGATTATTGGTGGAAAGCAATGGTGCAAATGCACGAAAACATTGTGGGCTTAGATTCATCAATTTTAATGCATCCAACAACATGGAAAGCATCTGGTCATGTAGATGCTTTTAACGATCCTTTAATTGATAATAAAGATTCTAAAAAACGCTACAGAGCAGATGTTTTAATTGAAGATTATTGTGCTAAAATTGAAGGTAAAATTAATAAGGAAGTCGCCAAAGCAGCAAAACGTTTTGGAGCTGTTTTTAACAAAGAAGAATTTATTTCAACAAATGG
>CATITK010000158.1 GCA_949545755.1 Polaribacter sejongensis
ATATTTGCCCAATTTGCACTTCCTCCTAAAAAGTACAATTTTTCATATCCATCAAACTGATCAAAAATAATACGCTGATCTTGAATCAACGGATTTCTAGAAGCAGTTCTAACATCTTCTACGTCTGGCAAACCAGTAACGCTTGCAAAGACACTCGCTGCAGTACCTGATTTATGGACATAAAAGTTAGGGAAACTCAAACTATTTTGTAAAATAGCATCCATTTTTGGGGTACTCTTGATTGGGTTTCCATAATAACTCATTGGTTTTACTCCAAGAGACTCCATCATGACAATAACCACATTCGGCTTCTTTGTAAAAGTTGAGTCAAAAAGAACTTTCCTTTCAAAAGAAACCCGATTTTTAGGTAAATTTAAATGTGCTGCAATCACTGGATAATAGGTTTTAAAAGCTTCCATATTTACGCCTTCACTTCTGTAAGCAAAACTATCAAAAAAGTATAAAACAGGATTGAGAGCAAACTGATTTACCTCGTTCTTTTTAGAAAAAAAAGCTTCACTCCAGCGCAAAGGATAATGTGTTATGCTGTTGTAAATTCCGTAAGATAAAAGCAATATTGTACCAATAAAATAAACAGCTTTCCTCTTTTTTGAAATCGTTTTTTTCTGATTTGAAAAAGAGTTGTATATTTTTTTTGATAATTGATAAACAAGAAATCCTAGCATCATTAATCCAAAAATCCCTTTATAAATGGGATAACTTTCCAATAAAACTTGACTAGATATTTTAAAATCACTTAAAAACCGAAGAGAAGATGCATCTAAACGAATGCTTAAATAATCATAATAGCCAAAATCTAATAGGTAAAAGAGTGTTAGTGTTATATAAGTACATATTACATAAAAATTTGCAAGCTTTTTATAAAAAGTTCTTTGTAGAAAACGATAATTAACAATCAATATTAGTATTGCAAGTGGAAAAAAGGTAATTGCCGCTAGCTTTAAATCGAAACGCATACCTAGCGAAAATGCTTTTTGAATTTCGGAAGTAGCAGCTTCTTCTAATTGAGCAAAAAAAATATAAAATAAGATTCTAAAAACAAAGAGATAGACAAAAAGGGAAAAAACATGTGTAAAAATGAATTTAATATAGTTGGGTATTTTCTTTCTCATGATTGATTTTTATGAATGCAAAGATATTTATTTTCAAGTATAAAAAATAAACTTTCGTTTTTAAAATGAAAAACGAGAATAAAAAGTAGATTTTAAGTAAATTTGCAACCAACAAAAATAGAACATGAAAATATCATATAATTGGCTACAACAATTTTTGCAGGTAGATTGGGAACCTGTTAAAACAGGAGAATTGTTAACCGACTTAGGATTAGAGGTAGAAGGAATAGAAATTAAAGAAGCTATTGAAGGTAGTTTAAAAGGAATTGTTGTTGGTGAAGTCATAACTTGTGTTCAGCATCCAAATGCAGATAGATTAAAAGTTACGACCGTAGATTTAGGTTCTGGAGAACCGGTTCAGATTGTCTGTGGTGCTCACAATGTGGCTGCAGGTCAAAAAGTACCCGTTGCAACCATTGGGACTACTTTATATGATGACAAAGGGGAAGGGTTCAAAATAAAAAAAGGAAAAATAAGAGGCGAAGAAAGCCATGGAATGATTTGTGCCGAAGATGAGTTAGGTCTCGGCAAAGGGCATGATGGTATTCTTGTTTTAGATAAAAAAATAAAAACAGGTACGCCTGCCGCAGCAGTTTTTAATATAGAAACGGATACTGTTTTTGAAATTGGCTTAACGCCAAATAGGTCTGACGCAATGAGTCACTTTGGTGTGGCTAGAGATTTACGTGCTGGTTTAATTCAAAAAGATATCAAGTTAGAATTGATTTCTCCTTCTGTTGGTAATTTTCATGTAGATGAACGAACCCTCCGTTTTGATATAGAAATAGAAAACAAAGAATTTGTTCCACGCTATTGTGGTATTACAATAACAGATGTAACGATAAAACCTGCTCCAGAATGGATTCAAAATAGATTAAAAGCGATTGGTATTGCTCCTAAAAATAACATTGTAGATATTACCAATTATGTTTTACATGAGCTTGGACAGCCTTTACATGCTTTTGATACTCAAAAAGTGAGAGGGAATAAAATCCTTGTAAAAACACTAAAAGAAGGAACAAAATTCACAACTTTAGACGGCATTGAAAGAGTGCTATCTTCTGAAGATATTATGATATGTGACGCAGATTCGACACCTCTTTGTATTGGTGGTGTTTTTGGTGGGTTGAATTCTGGAGTTACGGAGCATACAACGTCTATATTTTTAGAAAGTGCCTATTTTAATCCTGTTAGTATTCGAAAAACAGCAAAAAGACATGCTTTAAATACAGATGCCTCCTTTCGTTTTGAACGTGGCATTGATATCAACCTAACAAAATATGCTTTAAAAAGAGCCGCTTTGTTAATTGAAGAATTTGCTGGTGGTAAAATGGCCTCTGATATTTTTGATTTTTACCCAGAAAAAGTTGAAGATTTTCAAGTTTTTTTATCTTATGAAAATGCCTATCGTATAATTGGGCAAGAAATTCCTAAGGAAACCATTAAAAATATTTTAGCCTCTTTAGAAATTAAAATCAACAGTGAAACGGAAGCAGGTTTAGGGGTAACGATTCCTTCTTACAGAACAGATGTTCAGCGTGAAGCAGATATTATTGAAGAGATTTTAAGGGTTTATGGGTATAATAACATTGAATTTTCTCACAAACTTAATACCTCCATTTCTTTTGATTCTAACAAAGAAACAAAGTATGAAAATAGTATTGCAAATCAGTTGAGTGCTTTAGGATTCAATGAAACGATGTCGAATTCATTAACAAAACCCGAATACACTGCATTATCAGAAGACATTCAAGAAGAAGCGAACGTGGTCATGTTAAATCCGTTGAGTAACGATTTAAAAGTAATGCGCCAGTCTTTATTATTTAGCGGTTTAGAATCTGTGGCCTATAATATTAATAGAAAAAACATTTCTTTACAGTTTTATGAGTTTGGAAAAACCTATCATAAATACAATGAAGAATACGAGGAAAACAAGCATTTAACACTCTTTGTTACTGGAAATAGAACCAAAGAAAGTTGGATTAGTGCAAATAAGGCTACTGATTTTTTCTACTTAAAAGGAATCATAACGTCTTTGTTAGCGAGATTAGGAATAGAGAATGTGAAAGCGACTCCAACAGAACAAACTATTTTTTCTGAAGGTATTTCTCTTGGTTTAGGGAAAATAAAACTAGTGGATTTTGGTGTGGTCAAACCGTCTCTTTTAAAAGAATTTGGAATTAAGCAAGAAGTTTTATTTGCTGATTTTAATTGGGATACCCTATTAAAATTAGTAGGAAACAAGAAAATAAAAGTAATAGAAAACCCAAAATTTCCTGCGGTAAAACGTGATTTAGCCTTATTATTAGATTCGACTGTAGCATTTAACAAAGTCTATGATTTAGCGTTTCAAACAGAAAGGAAGTTGTTAAAAGAAGTCGATTTATTTGATGTTTATGAAGGAGATAAATTGCCAGAAGGGAAAAAATCGTATGCAGTGAGTTTCTTGTTACAAGACGAAACAAAAACTTTAGCAGACAAACAAATTGATAAAACAATGCAAAAATTACAGCAAACTTTCGAAAAGAATTTAGCGGCTGTTTTGAGGTAAGTTACTTTTTTGGTTGTTGGTCGTTGTGACTACTTTATAACTTTCTAAACTTTTAAACTAAATTTCTATGAAACTTCTTTTATATTTGCATTCGCAAAATTTATTTACATGAAAGCTGGAATTGTAGGATTACCAAACGTAGGAAAATCAACTTTATTTAACTGTTTATCCAATGCAAAAGCGCAAAGTGCAAACTTTCCTTTTTGTACTATTGAGCCTAATTTAGGGGTGGTAAATGTACCCGACAAAAGAATTGAAAAATTAGAAGAATTGGTAAATCCAGAACGTGTGATGCCCGCAACTGTAGAGATTGTAGATATTGCTGGTTTGGTTAAAGGAGCGAGTAAAGGAGAAGGGTTGGGAAATCAGTTTTTGGCAAACATTAGAGAGACAGATGCACTTTTACATGTGGTACGTTGTTTTGATAATGATAATATTATTCATGTAGACAATTCTATTGATCCTGTAAGAGATAAAGAAACGATTGATATTGAATTGCAATTGAAAGATTTAGAAACGGTTGAAAAAAGACTCGAGCGTGTAAAAAGAACTGCAAAAACGGGAAATAAAGAAGCACAAGCAGAATTAGTGGTTTTATTGAAAATTCAAGAAACTTTGTTAAAAGGTCTTTCAGTAAGAACGATCAATTTTTCTGAAAAAGAGGTGGAGTTTGTACAAGTGTTACAATTTATAACGGCAAAACCAGTATTGTATGTTTGTAATGTTGATGAAAATTCGGCAGTTACAGGAAATGAATATGTAGAAAAAATTAGAGCAGCTGTGAAAGACGAAAATGCTGAAGTAATTGTTTTAGCAGTTGGTACAGAAGCAGATATTACAGAATTGGATGATTATGAAGAAAGACAATTATTTCTTGCAGATATTGGACTAGAAGAAGCTGGAGTTGCTAGATTGGTTCGTTCTGCATATAAATTATTAAACTTACAAACTTATTTTACTGCGGGTGTAAAAGAAGTAAGAGCTTGGACAATACCAATTGGCTCTACTGCACCGCAAGCAGCAGGAGTCATTCATACCGATTTTGAAAAAGGGTTTATTAGAGCCGAAACGATTGCCTACGAAGATTATGTAACATTTGGTTCTGAAGCAAAAGTAAAAGAAGCTGGAAAAATGAGGGTAGAGGGTAAAGAATACATTGTTAAAGATGGTGATGTAATGCACTTTCGTTTCAATGTGTAATCTTTAAAAAAAATAGAAACGCCTCGTCAATTTTCGAGGCTATCGTTGATGAGGTTTGTGCCCAAATATTATAGCATTTTTTTCCATACATTCAGTTTTATAGACCTCCTTCATTGTAATAATTACCATTAACAATATGCAAAACTTCGTTAGTTCACTTTAATTACCTAATATTGCGTGCAAATTTAAATATTGAGATAAACCTCTTACGAAAGAGTGTTCTACATTGAAATGATCAAATTAATATCAGACGAATAGGCGATTATTCAATTGGGTTTAGTAACTTTTTTTAAATTTCTTTGCTACAGAAAAATTAATTAAGTTCATGAAATTCTCATGCACTCCTAAAGTAACCTCTAATTTCAATTGTGTTATTAGTTTTAGAATAAGTTCAGCATTGAACTGTAAATCAGGGATTGAGATGTATTTTTCAAAAAGATTACCAATACTTTTGTAGTATAATTGTTCGAAAGCATTAGGGTTTTCAGGTTTCTTATTGACATATTCATAAGTGTCCATATCAAAAGAATCCAACACATCTCCAACATAATTTTTATGTAATATTTGTTCAGGATTCACAATATTAAGTTCCTTGATGTCTGGGTTCAAAAAAGCATGTAAAATTGCCTTTGACACGAAATCTACAGGGACAATATTTAAGCCACTTTCTTGGTCGATCCAAATTCTAAAGTTTTCTTTGGATTTAGTCGCATATTTGTCTAAAAAAATTGCCCAAGAATAGAAGACATCAAATTTTGGAGTTTCATATAAAGGCAAATCAATCAAACGACCACAAATAATACTTGGTCTTAAAATTTGAGAAGTGATGTTTTTCTGTTTACAAATTTCTTTGACATACAATTCACTTTCATATTTGGATTTCTCATACGGGTTTCTAAAATCAGTAACGGCGTAGTTTTCAATATTGTCATTTACTTTTACGTCTTGAATCCCAAAAGAGTAGGCTGTACTTATGTAAAGGAACCGATTTACAGATGCTGGTAGCTGTTCTAAAAGTTGCTTGGTTACTAAGTAGTTTTGTGTGTGAACTGTTTCTTTAGAATCCATGGTGTGCAGCAAACTTGTAGATCCTGCACAATGGATCACCGTATCGAAAGCATAGAGTTCTAGGGTCGCTTTATCAATTGCGGACAAATCACTAGAAATAACCGTTATTTTTTCTAAACACGCTTCTAAAGTAAAGTCATTCATAAACGCTGGGCGAGAGGCATCTTGTAAAATATTGAGTAGGCGTTGCTGTGCCGTTTTTTCCTGCGCTCTTATCACAACAAAAAGATGTTGTACTGTTTTCTCAACAATGGCTTTGCGCAACCATTCAAAAATAATATGACTTCCAACAATTCCAGTTCCTCCAGTTAATAAACAATTCATATTTTTAATTTATCCTTTATAGAAAGGTAATTTTATAAGGGTTGCAGGAATCGTTTTTTTACGAATTTGGATATAAATTTTTACACCTGTTTTTGCAATAATTGCTGGCACATAACCCATTCCAATTCCTTTTTGTAAAGAAGGGCTCATGGTTCCAGAAGTTACATTTCCAATATTATTTCCATTTTCATCGACAATCGTATAGCCTTGTCTTGGGATGCCTCTTTCGTCTAATTCAAAAGCAACTAATTTGCGTGTTGGTTTCTGCACTTTTTCTCTTTGGAGTGCTTCATGGTTTACAAAGTCTTTCGTGAATTTGGTAATCCAGCTTAAACCCGCTTCCAGAGGTGAAGTCGTGTCGTCGATATCATTGCCATACAAGCAATATCCCATTTCTAAGCGCAAGGTATCTCTTGCAGCCAAGCCAATGGGTTTGATTCCATATCTTGCACCAGCTTCAAAAACGCGGTTCCAAATTTGTGTGGCTTCTTCATTCTTACAGTAAATTTCAAATCCGCCAGCACCCGTATAGCCTGTCGCAGAAATTATGACATTTTCAATACCTGCAAAATCACCTATCTTAAAGGTATAAAAAGGGATGTCTGCTAAATCTAATGAAGTTAAAGATTGCATTGCCTCTACAGTTTTTGGACCTTGAATTGCTAACAAAGAGTAGGCTTCAGAAAGGTTTCTTAAATCGGCATTAAAGGTTGAATTGTAGCTCGTAATCCAGTTCCAATCTTTTTCAATATTCGAGGCATTTACAACCAATAAATAGGTGTTTTCTTTAATTCTATAGCAAATTAAATCATCTACAATTCCGTTTTTTTTATTCGGAAAACAACTGTATTGTGCGTCACCAATTGCCAAATTAGCAACGTCATTAGAGGTTATTTTTTGGAGTAATGCTAGGGCATTTTCTCCGCTGACTAAAAACTCCCCCATGTGACTAACATCAAAGACTCCTATGCCTTCTCTTACGGTCAGATGCTCAGCAGTAACTCCTTCATATTGTACCGGCATTTGATAGCCGGCAAAAGGCACCATTTTAGCTCCAAGATTTTTATGAATTGTATGTAATGCAATATTTTTCATGGATAGTTTCTAGAAATTTTTAGCTAAATTATTGAAAAATTTACAATAAACAATCACTAATTTTTTGTAAATATTGATTGCTAGAAAAGAATAAATGTTACATTTGATTTTGCAATCCTAAAATCACACTTATGAAAATTTTTAAATTTTTATTCGTCACTTTTTTACTTCTATCTGAAAACGGAGTTTCACAAATTCCAACTGATTTTTTGCCAAGTGAATTTCACAAAACAAGACGGGCTATTTTACGCGCTAAAATGCCGAAAAACTCCGTTGCAGTTGTGTTTTCAAATCCAATTAGAAACAGAGCAAATGATGTTAATTATGTGTTTCATCAAGATCCTAATTTTTATTATCTAACCGGATATAGAGCGCCAAATGCTGTTTTGGTGTTGTTTTCTGAAAATTATACCGATACGAAAGGGATCACCTATAATGAAATTTTATACGTACAAAAAAGAGATGCGAACGCAGAAATGTGGAATGGAAAACGTTTAGGAAGTGCGGGAGCCATTTCAGAATTGGGTTTTGCTGTAGCAGCGAATACAGAATATTTTATAAACACAAGTATCAATTTCAAGAGTTTTGATGTCGTTTTTGTAACGAAGTTCAAAGACGATTATGGAAATTCATCAGGAAACAAAACAGCATTATATGATTTAGTGGCCCATTTTAAAAATGTTTCTGGATTTCATGAAATTGAATTTTTATCAGAAGACGTTATCGATGTGCATCAAATGATCGCCAATGTACCTGACATTCATCTGATGGAACTTTCAAGGAAAATCAATCAAGACCTTCCTAATTTTCCAGCGTTGAAAGAAGACCCGTTTATTCTGGATTTTGCCAATGCAAAATCGGCGAATGTGTTGAAAGATTTTAAACAAAAAATGATTTTAAAATTGAATTCTAAAAAGAATAATAATCTCAATTTTTCTTTTTTACCATCAAATTTAACCACAATGCGGGAAGTGAAAACCCCTGAAGAATTGAAGCTGCTGAAAAAGGCCATTCGGATTTCTGCTATCGGGCAAATAGAAGTTATGAAAGCGATGCAACCTCACATGTCTGAGACGGAGCTACAGGGAATTCATGAATTTGTTTATAAAAAATATGGTGCCGAATATGAAGGGTATCCTTCTATTGTTGGTGCAGGAAACAATGGTTGTATCTTACATTATATAGAAAACAATAAAACGAAAGTTGGTGATGATTTAGTTTTAATGGACTTAGGGGCAGAATATAGAGGGTTTACTGCCGATGTAACACGTACAATTCCTGCCAATGGAAAATTTACGAACTCACAAAAAGAGATTTATAATTTAGTTTATAAAGCACAGGAAGCAGGTATTGCTTTATATACAATTGGCACCAACATGAGGGCACCAAACGAAGCAGCGATTAAAATTATTAACGACGGCTTGTTTGAACTGGGAATCCTGAGTTCTGTAAATGAAAAACACACTTATTTTCCTCATGGTACCTCACATCATATTGGTTTAGATGTGCACGATCCAGGAAATTATAATAACTTTGAAGAAAATATGATTGTTACGATGGAGCCGGGAATTTACATTCCTGAGGGAAGTAATTGTGATGAAAAATATTGGGGAATTGCCATTCGAATTGAAGATGATATTCTAGTAACAAAAAACGGTCCTGTGAACCTATCTGCGGAAGCCCCAAGAACCATAAAAGAAATAGAAAAAATGATGGCGAAAAAGTCTGTTTTAGACGATTTTGTTTTACCAGATTTAGATAAATAATGAGCAAAGAACAACCCAACAACCCACTACACGGAATAAAATTAGCCACCATGTTAGAACAACTGTTTCTAGAATATGGTTGGGAAGAATTAGGAGACACTTTAAATATTAATGCCTTCAAAAATAATCCGACCTATAAATCGAGTTTGAAATTTTTAAGAACAACCCCTTGGGCAAGAGAAAAAGTAGAGCAGTTGTACTTAAAAACAATGCTAAACTAGATTTTTATTCCCAAATGAGTTTTTAGCGATTGAGGAATTTTATGATGCTTACTCTGATTTGTGTGATTTCTCTTATTGTTGAACTGACAAACATTTATTTTTTTATCGCTTATAAATAAAATGAATAACAATTCAAATTGGTAGTATTCCCTGAAAAGTGTCGCTATCTTTGCAAAAAAATATTTAATGTCAAAAACATTTTCAGAGTTAGGTATTCAGGCAGAATTGCAAGAGAATTTAGCCAAATTAAATATTACTGTTCCTACAAATGTTCAAGAAAAAACCATTCCTTTACTTTTAAATAAAAAGGAAGATGTTGTCGTTTTAGCAAAAACAGGTACTGGAAAGACAGCGGCTTTCGGATTGCCTTTATTGCAGTTAGTAGACCAAGAAAATTCACAGATACAAGTAGTAATATTAGCCCCTACAAGAGAATTAGGACAACAAATTCATGCGAATCTAGTTTCTTTTGCAACAGAGAACCAAAAAGCAACAATTGTTTCTATATGTGGCGGTATCCCTATAAAACCTCAGATAGAACGTTTACGAGAAACGACACATATTGTTGTGGCAACTCCGGGGCGTTTGGTCGATTTAGTAAATCGTGAAGCAATCAATATAAAAAACATCACTTACTTTGTGATGGACGAGGCAGACGAAATGGTAAGCGCCTTAAAAGAAGAGGTAGATGCGGTTATCAAAGAAATTCCAAAAACAAGAAGAACTTTATTGTTTACGGCTACCATGCCGGGTTCGATCAAACAATTGGTGCAAAATTATATGTCGAAACATGTCGTACATGTAACAGCAGATATGGACACCGTCGGGCATCAAGGAATAGATCATCAATATGTGGTGGTTGCACCCATTGAAAAACTAAATGTATTACTTCATTTTTTAGTATCTAAAGAAGGAAAACGGGGTATTATTTTCTGTAAAACAAAAGCCGCTGTAAATAAATTAGCAAAAAACTTAGCGATTAATAAATTTTCGTCTGGTGCTTTGCATGGTAGTTTAACACAAGGAATTCGGGATCGAATTATGGGGCAATTTAGAGAAGGACATATTGATGTTTTAGTGGCTACAGATTTAGCAGCTAGAGGAATCGATGTGAAAGAAATAGCCTATGTGGTTAATTATCATTTACCAGATCGATACGACACCTATGTTCATCGAAGTGGACGAACAGCAAGAGCAGGAGCAACGGGACTTTCATTAAGTATTATTCAACAAGAAGAGCTGGAAGAAATTCCAGAATTTGAAGAAGATTTAGGACTGGTTTTTACGCCTTATAAAAAGGCAGATACACAAAGCATTGAAGAGAATAATGGTTTGTTGTGGGCAAAAAAAATATTTAAGATTAAACCAAATCGTACCGTATCAGAAGACTTTAAAGCACAAATTAAAACAATCTTTCATCACTTAACAAAAGAGGAATTGGTTGATAAAGTTTTTGCAAATTACTTAGCGCAAGTAGCAGCTGCAAAAACAAAACCAGCTATTTCTAAAAAGAATAAAAAGAGATAAATTCCATGGCAAATACGATAAAAAGTCAACAAGATATTTTAGCAAAATTGCAGATTGAGGCGTTGAATCCGATGCAAACGGAAGCAGTATCCGTTATTGAAAAAAATGCAAATACCATTCTATTATCGCCAACAGGAACTGGAAAGACATTGGCTTTTTCTTTGCCTTTGTTAAAATCATTAGATCCTAATTCTAAAGAAGTACAAGCACTTATATTGGTGCCTTCAAGAGAGTTGGCGATACAAATAGAACAAGTAATTCGCTCTATGGGAGCTGGATATAAAGTAAATGCAGTCTATGGTGGCAGACCCATGTCTAAAGATAAAATTGAATTGAAACATGTTCCTGCAATTTTAATTGGTACGCCAGGAAGAGTTTCTGATCATTTTGCAAACGATCGTTTTTCTAAAGACCATATAAAAACGCTGATTCTAGACGAATTTGATAAATCGCTAGAGGTCGGATTTGAGTATGAAATGCGTAATATTATCAATCAATTACATGCTGTACATAAACGTATTTTAACTTCTGCTACTCAAGGTGTAGAAATCCCCGATTTTGTAAAATTAGCGGAACCAAGAATTATCAATTATTTAAAAGGAAAAAGAATCTCTCAACTTGCTTTTAAAACAGTGGTTTCTCCGAATAAGAATAAAATGAGAACCTTGGTTAACTTAGTGCAACATATTGGTAATGAACCCGGAATTGTTTTTTGTAATTTAAAAGATACCATTACACAATTGAGTACTTTTTTAACCCAAAACAACATAAGTCATGCTTGCTTCTCTGGAGGAATGGAACAAAAAGACAGAGAACGTGCTTTAATTAAATTTAGAAATGGCACCTGTCAATTATTAATTGCGACAGATTTAGCCGCTAGAGGAATTGATATACCAGAAATGAAATTTATCATCCATTATGAATTGCCAAAACATGAAGAAGAATTTATTCATAGAAATGGGCGAACTGCAAGGGTAAATGAAAAAGGAACTGCGTATATTTTAAAATGGGAAAATGAACGTTTGCCCGATTTTATCAAAGCGAGTAAAGGCATTAATATTTCAAAGAAAGCAGTGCAAATATCACAATATTGGGAAACGTTGTTTATTTCTGGTGGACGAAAAGATAAAATTTCTAAAGGAGATATTGCAGGTTTATTTTTCAAACAAGGTGGAATAACTAGAGAACAATTAGGGGCTATTGAGTTGAAACCAGATTGTGCATTTGTTGCAATTCCTTTAGCACTCGCAGATGATTTGGTCGCAAAACTTAACAATACGCGTTTAAAAAAGAAAAAAGTAAGAGTGACCTTATTATAACTACTATGAGTGAAAAAGGCCCGCATTTAGACATTGTATCTTGCATCAACACATTACAGCAATTATTAGATGATACCAATCAACTTTTTGAGTTGCCAGAAGACCAAAGAGTCGCACTTTTTAAGGCAGCTGGTGCATTAACACGTCCGAATCGTACTGAATTTGAACGCAGAAGAAAAGATGCCAAAAAAGCTGCAAAACGTAAAATGATTGCCAAAGATACGCATGCAAGAAAAACGACAGGGATTCGTTCTGCACGTGAAGCTGCATTGTTTGTTGCTCCAAAATTACTAGGAGCTGCTGCATTGAATGAAGATACTTTGGAGTTAGAATCCCCAAGAAATTGTTATGTCTGCAAAACTGTTTTTACCAAATTGCATCATTTTTATGATACCATGTGTAAAGCATGTGGTGATTTAAATTATACAAAACGTTTTCAAACGACCGATTTAAAAGATCAAGTAGCTATTATTACCGGTTCTCGATTAAAAATAGGGTACCACATTACTTTAATGTTATTGCGTTCTGGAGCAACAGTTATCGCTACCACACGTTTTCCTGCAGATTCTGCAATTCGATTTTCAAAGGAAGAAGATTATAAAGATTGGAGTGATCGCTTGCATATTCATGGACTCGATTTACGACATATTCCAAGTGTGGAGATTTTTTGTAATTATATAGAACAAAAATACGATCGCCTAGATATTTTAATCAATAATGCCGCACAGACCGTAAGAAGACCTTCAGGATTTTATTTTCATTTGATGGAAAATGAAAAATTACCGCTAAATCAGTTGCCTAAATTGGCACAAACATTATTAAAAGAACATACAAGTTGTTTAGAAGAATTGGCAAACTTAAGTGTCGCTACATCAAAAACAAGTAAGAATAATGTATTGCCTGTAACTTGGCATGGTCCTGAACCCGGTATTGGTTTGAGAAATTCGGCAGCATTGTCTCAAATACCGTATAGTTTTGACAACTCATTACAAACAGCAGAAGTATTTCCAGAAGGCGAATTAGATGCCGATTTACAACAAGTAGATTTAAGAAAAACCAACAGTTGGCGTTTAAAGTTAGGCGAAATTGAAACTACAGAAATGGTAGAAGTACAGTTGGTCAATGCGGTGGCGCCTTTTGTGTTGTGTAATCGTTTGTCTAACCTAATGATGAAAGAAAATACAGGTAAAAAACATATTATAAATGTGACTGCTATGGAAGGGAAATTTCATCGATTTAAAAAAGTAGACAGACATCCACATACAAATATGGCAAAAGCGGCCTTAAACATGTTAACGCATACTTCAGCAGCTACCTTTGCGAAGTCTGGTATTTATATGAATGCTGTCGATACAGGTTGGGTGACTGATGAAGATCCTGCTGAATTGTCTAAAAGGAAAGTTGCAGTACACGATTTTCAACCTCCTTTAGATATTGTAGATGGAGCAGCGAGAGTTATGGATCCTTTAATTGATGGTATTAATTCGGGTAAACACTGGTGTGGTAAATTTTTGAAAGATTATTTCCCAATTGATTGGTAGGCGCTTTCTAAGTGGTACTTATTTTTTTAAAACAACCAGTCGCTAGGAGGGAACTTCGAGATAAAGGTTCTTCAACTTGTTTTCCATTTTTCATCAGAATTTAGTGTAAATTATTTTATTTTTTCGAATGCAATTTCTTTGAAATTAAAATTGCTTTATGGATTCTTTCTCAAATTTCTATTATCTTCGTTTTTTAATATAATGTACAATGGGTAGAAATTTAAAAGAATATATTGGTATCGGTTTAAAAGGAATGGCAATGGGAGCAGCAGATGTAGTTCCTGGTGTTTCTGGTGGTACAATTGCTTTTATTTCTGGTATTTATGAAGAATTATTGCAAAGCATTAGTAATGTAAATTTGGGTTTGTTGAAGACCTTAAAACAAGAGGGTTTAAAAGCAGCTTGGAAACAAGTAAATGGGGCGTTTTTAGCTTCTTTATTTTTGGGGATCTTTGTGAGTATTGTTTCCTTGGCAAAAGCGATAAAAATTTTATTAGAAAATGAACCTATTTTGCTATGGTCTTTCTTTTTTGGTTTGGTGTTAGCGAGTATTATTTATATTGTAAAGCAAATTACAAAGTGGAACTTCATTGCAGTTGCCATCTTAATTTTAGGTGCTTTTCTAGCCTATTATATTACTACCTTACATCCCTTAATTTTAGAAGATTCTTCTTTGTTGTTTTTGTTTTTTGCAGGCGCAATCGCTATTTGTGCTATGATTTTACCTGGAATTTCAGGAGCATTTATTTTGGTACTATTAGGAGCCTATAAACCTATTTTAGCAGCTGTAAACGATCGAGATTTTAAAACAATTTTAGCAGTTGGTTTAGGTGCAATTGTAGGTTTGTTGAGTTTTTCTAAAATTTTAAAATGGTTGTTTGCAAATTATAAAAACTATACACTAGCGGCTTTGACAGGTTTTATTATTGGTTCTTTAAATAAAATTTGGCCTTGGAAATTAACGCAGTCAGTCTTTGATAAAACAACTGGAGAAATTGTTCCGTTTATGAGTGTTTCAGATTTAGGAAGTCTCTCTATTTTTCAAAAGCAAATCAATAATTTTGAGCGCTATAAAATAGCAATGGAAGAAAGCGTATTGCCTTTGCAGTATGCTGTAGAAAACCAACATATAGATAGTCAGTTTGGAATAGCACTATTACTAGCAGTTGCTGGTTTTTTGCTCATTTTAGGGATGGAGAAACTCGCAGTTCGAAAAAAATAAATGTTGAAAGAACGTACTTTTTTACAGAAATTAATCCTTTTTTCAAAAGGGTTGGCTATGGGAGCTGCAAATAAAGTTCCTGGGGTTTCTGGGGGAACAGTTTCTTTTGTTTTTGGATTTTATGAGGAATTAATTTATTCGTTCAGAAAGATCAATTTAAAAGCATTTAAATTACTTTTTAATGCTCGATTCAGTAGCTTTTATCATTATGTAAATGGTTCGTTTCTCCTCTTAACAATGGGAGGCAGTATCTTTAGTTATTTTAGCATTTCTTTAGTACTAGACTACTTTTTAAAACATTATGAAGTCTATGTTTGGAGTTGGTTTTTCGGAATGATTATCGGTTCAATATACTATATAGGCAAAGGTTTTGGAGCATGGAATTCAAAAAATAGTATTTCACTAATTATTGGAGTCACTGTTGGATTAGGAATTAGTTTTTTAACACCAGCGAGAGAAAACGATAATCTTTGGTTTGTTTTTATTTGTGGAATTATAGGGGTTTCTGGTATGACACTTCCGGGGCTTTCAGGCTCTTTTATTTTAATTCTTTTAGGGAATTATGTGTTGCTGTTAGTCGATTCTGTAAATGTATTATTACATGTAATTACGCGTCTTTTGTCCGGTGATTTTGATGTTTTATCAGATCCTATTAAAATAAGATATTTAAAAATAATGACCGTTTTTACATTAGGTTCTGCTTTTGGTTTGGTTTCCATAAGTCATGTTTTAGGCTATGTTCTAAAGCGCTGGAATCAAATTGTAAACGCACTAATTATTGGTTTTATTACGGGGTCATTAGGAATTGTTTGGCCTTGGAAAAAAGTACTTTATTTACAAGAAAAAGGAAATTATTTAATTGATAAAAAAGGAAATAAAATAGTTGAAAATTATGAGCGATTTGTTCCTGATTTTTCAAATTCAGAAACCTGGTTTGGTGTGTTTTATATCATTATAGGTGTTTTGTTAGTTTTAACGATAGATTTTTATGGAAGAAAGAAAAAATAAAGTTTTTGGGTTGTTAGGAAAAGATATTGCGTATTCTTTTTCACGTGGGTATTTTACAAAAAAGTTTGAAAAACTTGGATTAAAGAAACACAAATATGTCAATTTTGACATTCAGAAAATAGAAGATTTTCCATCGATAATAAAAGAAGAAAAAGAAAACTTAGGTGGAATAAATGTGACCATTCCATACAAAGAAGTCGTTTTGAAATATTTAGATACCCTGGACGAAACCGCAAAAGAAATAGGGGCAGTAAATACTATTAAATTCACGAAAAGAGGTAATTTAAAGGGATACAATTCAGATGTTGTCGGTTTTGAGAAATCCTTATTCCCATTATTAGAAACACATCACACGAGTGCTCTAATTTTAGGCACAGGAGGTGCTTCAAAAGCAATTGCTTATGCATTAAAAAAGAAGGGAATTTTATTTAAATTTGTTTCTAGAAATCCAAAAGGGAAAAGAGAAATTGCTTACCAAGATTTAACAAAAGAAGTACTAGAGCAGCATCAAATCATTATCAATTCAACTCCTATTGGTACTTCACCCAATATAGAAAAATCACCCAATATTCCCTATCAATATATCACTAATAAACATTTACTATACGATTTGATTTACAATCCAGAAGTCACGACATTTTTAGCAAAAGGTAAAGAAAAAGGCGCCCTGATAAAAAATGGATACGAAATGTTACAACTGCAAGCAGAAGAATCTTGGAGAATTTGGAATGATCACTAAAAGTATTACGTATAGTTTGCAAATATAGTATGTAGTCAGTATCTTTATAGATGTATAAAAATTGTTTGTATAAGACCTTAAACATTGTAGATATGTTAGAAAATAACGAAGAAAACGTTGATGAGACGGAAAAGAAAGTAGTAGAAGAGACAAATAACACTTCAAAAAACACTCCTGAAGACACTTTAAAAGAAGTGAAAACTACCCAGGATGCTGTAGAAGAAATAGACAACTCAATTGCTGTAGATGCTGAAAAAGAGACCACTAAAGAAGAAGCATCTCTCGTTGTAGATTACTCAAAATTATCATTAGAAATTTTAGTAGCAACACTTAAAGAAATTCTTGCGAACAATCCTGTTCAGAAAATAAAAAATCAAGTCGAAAGTATTAAAAGCGCTTTCAATCTAAAATTTGGAGCTTTATTAGCAGAAAAGAAAGCCGCATTTTTAGCAGAAGGAGGGAACGCTATCGATTTTCAATTTTCTAGTTCTGTAAAGTCTGATTATAATTCGCTTTTATCGGAATACAAGAAACATCGAGATGCCCATTACAAAGACCTTGATAAGCAATTATCTTCAAATTTAGAAAAAAGAATTTCTGTCATTGAACAATTAAAAGATTTAATTGAAAACGCAGATACAGCAACAATGTACAAAAGCTTTAGAGGATTGCAAGATACTTGGAGAGCAATTGGCCCTGTTTCAAAAAATCATTATAATGATACCTGGAAAACGTTTCATCATCATGTTGAACGTTTTTATGACTTATTACATTTAAGTAATGATTTTAGAGATTTAGATTTTAAACACAATTTAGAAGAAAAATTAAAAATTATAGAAAAAGCGACTGCATTAGCAGAAGAGGCAGATATAAATATTGCTTTTAAGGAGCTCCAAGACTTACATAAAATTTGGAAAGAAGATATTGGTCCAGTCTCTCAAGAGATGAGGGAAAATATATGGCAAAAATTTAGTGCAGCTACCAAAAAAATTCATGATAGAAGACATGATCACTTTAGGGAAATGCGTTCTAAATATCAAGAAATTATAGAAAAAAAGTTAGAGGTTGTAGAAAAATTGAATGCTTTTGATACGTCTCATAATACCTCTCATAATGATTGGCAAAAAAGTATTAAAGAGATAGAAGAATTAAGGCAAGAATATTTTAAGGTGGGGAAACTTCCCTATGCTAAAAGTGAAGATGTTTGGCAAAAATTTAAAGCAGCTACTAAGAAATTTAATAGTGCTAAGAATGTTTTTTATAAACACGAAAAAAACGATCAGCAAGAAAACTTAAAAAAGAAAATAGCGTTAATTGAACTTGCTGAATCATTAAAAGAAAGTGACGATTGGGAAAACACGACAAACGCCTTGAAGCAAATTCAATCTGATTGGAAAAAAATCGGTCATGTTCCACGTAAATTTTCTGATGATATTTGGAAACGTTTTAAAGCTGCTTGTAATCATTATTTTGATAGATATCATGATAAAAAGAATTCTTTAAATAAAGAAGAACAAGGAGTTGTAGACGCTAAAAAAACATTTTTAGAAACCGTAAAAGAAATAACAGAACCCACAAAAGAGGCTGTTTTAGAAGTTATAAATACTTGGAAAGATTTGGGTAGATTACCAAGAAACGCTCGACATATAGACGGTAAATTTCAGAAAATAATAGACAAGCTTTTAGGGGGTTTATCTCTAGGGAAAGAGGAAATTGCTATGTTAAAATTTACCCATTTTATTGACTGTCTTGTGGCTGATGAGGATGTGAGAAAGTTAGATTCTGAACAACTATTTGTTAGAAAGAAAATTGATGAAGTCGTTAAAGAAATTCAACAATTAGAAAATAATTTAGGTTTCTTTTCAAATGCAAAAGATGATAATCCACTGGTGTTAAATGTGAAAAATAGGGTGAATGAATTTAAAGAAGATTTAGCCATTTGGAAAGCAAAATTGAAATATATAAAGAAACTTGATTATTAACCTTTGCTTGTGATATCGATATAATATAATTTTTTATTTCCGAGAGCTTATTAAATTAATCAATGTAATCTGTTGACTAATATTATTTAGGCTTCGATAAGTTCAGTGATACCATGGAGATTTATTGATAATCTTTAAAAAACAAAAAACTCGAAGCAATGCTTCGAGTTTTTTATGAATTTATGTGAAATGGATTAAGAAAAGAATTTATCCATTTTAGCTTTTTCTTCTTCAGCTAAAGCTGCATCGACTAAGATACGACCACTATGTTCGTCTATTGTAATTTTCTTTCTATTTGCGATTTCTAACTGCACCTGTGGTGGAATTGTAAAATAAGAACCTCCAGAAGCTCCACGTTCAATAGCTACAACAGCTAAACCGTTTTTTACATTCGTTCTAATTCTTGTATAAGCAGTATATAAATGTGCGTCTAAAGATTTAGAGAATTCATCAGATTTTTTAATTAATAAAGTTTCTTCTTTTTCTGTTTCTTTTAAAATGGCATCTAATTCCGCTTTTTTATGACCTAAATGCTTTTCTTGTTTTGCTAACTTCTCGTTAGTCGTATCAATGACTTCTTTTTTCTGAGCAATCTTTGCATTGAATTCAAGAATTCTCTTTTCAGCTAATTGAATTTCTAAATCTTGATATTCAATTTCTTTTGATAAAGAGTCAAATTCCCTGTTATTTCTAACTTTCTGCTGCTGCTCATCGTACTTTTTCATTAACAAATTAGACTCTTCAATAGCTAATTTTTTGTTGTTAATATCAGTCTCTAAGTTTGCTGCGTCTTGATTTAAGTTTGCGACACGTGTATTTAACCCGGCAACTTCATCTTCTAAATCTTCAACTTCTAGGGGCAATTCACCTCTAACATTTCTAATTTCATCAATTCTAGAATCGATTAACTGTAAATCGTATAAAGCTCTTAATTTTTGTTCAACCGAAATTTCTTTCTTCTTTGCCATGTTTATATA
>CATITK010000159.1 GCA_949545755.1 Polaribacter sejongensis
GCAATGTTACTAGTAACAATGTTACTAATAAAAAAGCGGCTACTGTTGCAATTACGGTTCCTGTTGTACCTGCTGCTAATATCATTTTTCTTCTAGTTTATATTTGTATTTTCAGCAACCATTTCTTTCGCTGATGTTTTTTCTGTTTTTTTCTTAATAGCGACCTCTGTTACTGGCTTTTCTTCTTTCTTTTCTTCATCACCACCTGTTAACATTCCTCCAAAACTCATAAAACCAATGGCCATTAATCCTGTAATGATAAAGGTAATTCCTAAGCCTCTTAATGCTGGTGGTACACTTGAATATCTGATTTTTTCACGAATTGCAGCAATGGCAAGTATTGCTAAAAACCAACCAATACCAGAACCAACTCCGTAAGTTAACGACAAACCTAAAGTAGGAATTTCACGAGATTGCATAAATAAACTTCCTCCTAAAATAGCACAGTTCACAGCAATTAATGGTAAGAAAATACCCAATGAATTGTACAAGGATGGTGAAAATTTTTCAACAATTATTTCTACCAATTGTACCATGGTTGCAATGGTTGCAATAAACATGATAAAGGATAAGAAACTTAAATCGTATTGTGCATATTCTTCGCCCAACCAAGCCAATGCGCCATCTTGTAAAATATATTGGTCTAACAGCCAGTTTAAAGGTACGGTTACTGCTAATACAAAAATAACAGCAGCACCTAAACCTACGGCAGTAGCTACTTTTTTAGATACAGCAAGGTAGGAGCACATCCCTAAGAAGGTAGCAAATACCATGTTGTCTATAAATATCGATTTGAAAAATAATTCTAAATGTTCCATATATTTTGGTTTTTGGTTAATGGTTTTTTGTTGATAGTGGATCGTTAAGAACCAACAACTAAAAACCAAAAACTACAAACTAATTTTAGTTCTCTTCTATTAATGATGTATTTCTACTACGTTGAATCCAGATAATAATACCCACGACTATTAATGCCATCGGAGATAATAACATAAACCCGTTATTTTCATATCCTAGCGCATATAATCCTGTTTTCTCAATAGAATCTCCTAAAACTTTAAATCCTAATAAAGTTCCAGAACCTAATAATTCTCTAAAGAAACCAACTGCAATTAAAATGACACCATATCCAACTGCATTTCCTATTCCGTCTAGGAAAGAACGCCAAGGTCCATTTCCTAAAGCAAAAGCTTCAAAACGTCCCATAATAATACAGTTTGTAATTATTAATCCCACAAAAACAGAAAGTGTTTTACTCAATTCGTAAGCAAATGCTTTTAAGACTAAATCCACAATAATTACTAAAGTTGCTACAACAATTAGCTGTACAATAATTCTAATTTTTGAAGGTATAATGTTTCTCATTAATGAGATCACTACGTTTCCTAAACCTAATACAAATAGTACAGAAACCGCCATTACAATGGAAGCTTTTAATTCTGCTGTAATTGCTAAAGCAGAACAAATACCTAATACTTGAATCGTAATTGGGTTGTTATCCGCTAATGGATCTGAAAGTAATACTGCGTCTTTTTTTGATAATAATCCCATATTTTATTTTTTTAATGATTTAAAATAAGGCACATACAATGCTAAATCTTTCTTTATCATAGCAGAAACTCCATCACCAGTAATGGTTGCACCGGCAATTGCATCTACTTCATAATCTGTTTTTTCTTCGTTCTTTGGGTCATTATTTCCTTTGGCAACGGTAATTCCTTTAAAATCTCCGCTAGCAGACATTAAATGTTCTCCGATGAAATCATCCATAAAATAACGTTGCGTAATATTGGCTCCTAAACCTGGCGTTTCTCCTTTGTGATCAAAATAAGCTCCTCGTACAATCATATTTTCATCCATGGCTACATATCCCCAAATTGCATCCCACAAACCTTTTCCTCGAATGGGTGCTACATAAAATACTTTGCCTTCTTTTTCACCAATAAATAAAGGTAATCTTCTTTCATTTCCTGCTTTTGCAGCAGTTTGTTCTTTTTTTACATCAATTAAAAAAGCGGTATCATCTTCAGAAATTTTATTCCCTTGAATGATTAATTGTTTTTTAATGTATTTTACAAACTCAGTACCAGCAATATCTGTAGAAACAAAGTTTGCACTAGACTCATCGTTTTCATTGATTCCCATAGCATACAAAATATTTTGTTGCTTTTCAATGCGCTTATTCTCGTCAATATTTGGTTTTAAAGAGGAGGCAAAAAAGGCCAATAACGAACCAACAACTAATACCATAATTACGGCAAAAATCATTGTATATGAATTACTATCTGTTCTTTTACTCATAATTTAAGCGATTTTAACTTTAGTACGTTTTAATCTTTTCTTTACGTTTCCTTGAACGACATAATGGTCTATTGTTGGCGCGAATACATTCATCAATAAAATTGCTAAAAATACGCCTTCTGGATATGCAGGATTGAACACACGAATCATAATAGATATAAACCCTATTAAAAAACCATAAATCCATTTTCCTTTATTTGTCTGTGAACCTGTTACGGGGTCTGTAGCCATAAACACAGCTCCAAAAGCCAAACCACCAATGGTTAAGTGTTCCCACCAAACCGTATTCATTAAACCATAAAATTTGCTAGAATCTGTAATAATATCAGCGGCAACAATTTGATTGAATATCAACCCCATTACTGCTGCTCCAACAAAGGCTGAGAGAATAATTCTCCAACTTGCTATTTTTGTAAAAATTAGAATTGCTGCACCTACAAGAATTAAAAATGTAGAAGTTTCCCCAACTGAACCTGGTATGAATCCCATGAACTTATCGAATGTAGAGTAGATCACTTCTTGGTTTTGCGCATAACTTCCTAAAATAGTTTCTCCAGAAATTGCATCTGCTGTTCCTGTTCTATTTACAGCGTCATAGACCCATACTTTATCTCCAGACATCCAAGTTGGATATGCAAAAAACAAGAAAGCTCTAATGGTTAAAGCGGGGTTTAGGATATTCATTCCTGTTCCTCCAAATACTTCCTTACCAATAACAACTCCAAAAACCACGGCAACTGCTAACATCCATAAAGGGGTGTCAATTGGTACAATTAAAGGCACTAACATTCCTGTTACTAAATAGCCTTCTTCTACCTCATGTCCTTTAATTACTGCGAAAATAAATTCGACTAATAGTCCGACTCCATATGAAACAATTACGAGTGGTAGCACTTTTATGATTCCAATCCATAAATTATCAAAGGTGAAAAAATTAGCCAATACATCTGTTCTTAATGAACCGTCTATGGCAGCATAATGTTGATAACCTGCATTGAACATTCCAAAAAGCAAACAAGGAACTAAAGCCATAATTACGATATTCATCGTACGCTTTAAATCATCTGCTGCTTTTATATGAGTTCCTCCGTGAGTCACTTCATTTGGTAAATATAAAAAGGTATGGATCGCGTTAAACGCTGGAGCCATTTTAGTTCCTTTATATTTTTCTTTTAAATTGTGTAAATTTTGTTTTAAGCTCATACTTTTTATTTTCTTCTAAAATAGAAAAGACATTTCGTTTTACTTTTTAATAGTTTGGTCTTTTAAATCCAAAGACACAAAATTATTTTTAATGACAGAAAGTAACTTTAATTTACGCCACTTGTCAACTTTAAGCACTTCTTTCTATCCTAATTCTTCTCTCATTAAATCCAAACCTTCTCGAATTATCTTCTGGTGAGGCTGCTTTGATACACAAACAAATTCTGTCAAAGCAAAATCTTCTGGTGCTACTTCATATCCACCTAAAGCTTCCATTTCATCTAAATCTTTATACATAAATGCTTTTAATAGTTGCATCGGATAAATATCTAAAGGAAATACTTCTTCATAAGAACCTGTTACTACAAAAGCTCTATGTTCGCCATTTGTGTTGGTATTTAAGTCGTATTTTTTATTGGGAGTTAACCAAGAAAAAGTTAATGCTCTGGAAGTAGAAATTTTATTAAAAATGGGTTTGTTCCATCCAAAAAATTCATAATCGTCTCCTTCTGGAATCGCTGTTATTTGGTTGTCATAATACCCTAAGAAACCAGCGGCTTTCACTTCCTTTCCAGAAAGCACATTTCCACTAATGATTCTTGTATTTTCATTTTGCAAATTATTAGCCGTTACATCTTCAATGATTGCTCCTGCAATGGCAGTCACATATTGTGGATTCTTAAATTGCGAACCTGTTAAAGCGACTGTTCTGGTTACATTCAACTTCCCTGTTAAAAATAACTCACCAATAACAACTAAATCCTGGGGAGTAATTACCCAAACAACTTCTCCTTTATTGATAGGGTCTATAGATGCAATCTGAGTCCCTACATTCCCTGAAGGATGTGGCCCTGAAACTTTATGAACTTCAATGCCATTTAAATCTGTCAAAGGAGAATTAGAATTCACTCCTACAGAAACATGCACTTTACCATCAGTAAGTTTAGCAACTGCTGTAATTGCTGCTTGCAATACCGCTTCTTTACCCGCTAAAGTAAAATCTAAATCAGCAGCTAAGGGTGCACTTGCATACCCAGATATAAAAATAGCTTTGGGTGCTTGGTCTGGATTTGCAACAACATCATACGGACGTTGTTTTACAAAAGGCCAACAACCAGAAGCGAACAAATGATGCTTCACTTCTTCTGCTGACATAGTGCTTGCTTCTTTCGTTCCAAAATCTTTGTATTCTTGTGAAGCAGTTGCAGCGATTTTTACTGCTAACACTTTTCTTCTTGCGCCACGTACGATCTCAATTACTTTTCCAGAAACAGGGCTTGAAAATAAAATACGTTCATCACTTTTTGAATAAAATAATGAATCTCCAGCTTTTACTTCTGTTCCTTCTTTGGCAATGAGCTTTGGTGTAATTCCGTGAAAATCTTCTGGCTTTACGGCATAAATACTACTTTGAGAAATCTTAGTAATATTTTTTTCGGCAACGCCAACAAGCTTAATGTCTAAGCCTTTTTTAATACGAATGTCTTTTGACATAGTAAATTAGAATATTTAGTTATCTAAAAAAATCATGCAAATTTAGGGATTTTAGCAATTATTTCTAATATACTTTCGAGGATATATTTACCAATTTTCTTATTTATAACGATTCTATATAACGGTTGTGGTAAAATATTTTTTATGACAAAGCTCTCTTATTGTATATTTTGAGGTAAAAGAAAAAAGGTAGTTCATATTACTAAAAATTACCCCACTAGCACAAGGTAAAAATCGCATAGATGCTATCCTAAAATACCCAACAGTATTAATGATCCTCAGAAAGAAGAAAGTGATAGCGATGTCGGAATAAAACCAGAATTAAAAAAAAAGGAATTGGCTCCTCGATTTTTGACATTCATAGACATTCCCTCATTAAATACTATTTTTTTAAAATGATCCCATTAAAATTTGGCTTAAATTTTGATAAATGACATAAATGAATCTTATTTTTGTAAAATGCATCCAAAATTTCTAATTCCTTTTTTTATCTTTTTTTGCTCAAGCCTCTTTTCGCAAAACATAAAATCCATTCAATTAAGACCCTTTCAAGAAAATAATTTTTCTTCTATTGTGCCCTTAGGCACTGTTTTAGAATTATCCTTCGATGATTTAGAGGCAGACAACAAAGACTATCAATATAAGATTGAACACATGACTCATGATTGGAAATCGAGCCAATTATCGTCCAGTCAATACATCAATGGGTTTGATCAAAATACCATTATAAACACAACCAATTCTTTTAATACGCTACAAAATTACACGCATTATTCAGTGAACATTCCAAATATAAATACAGACATCACGAAAAGCGGAAATTATCTTTTATCTGTTTTAAATGAAGCCGATGACATTGTTTTTACGAGACGCTTTGTACTCTATGAAAGTGCAACAACAGTGGGCGTAACGGTTGCAAGAAGTAGAAACACAAAAACACTGAACAGCCAACAAACAGTTGAGTTTTCTATAAACCATCCCCAGATTAAAATCAACTCTCCAAATCAAGAAATAAATGTTGTGGTTTTAAAAAACAACAATTGGGACGAAAAAATAACCAACCTACAACCCACATTTTTCAAACAAAATCAATTGATTTACACCTACACAAATGCAACTAATTTTTGGGGTGGAAATGAATATTTCAACTTTGATAGCAAGTTTTTGAGAAACACAAGTTTGAATATTATTAAAATTCAGAAAAAAGAAGTCTTTCATCATTATTTATATCCTTTTACACACAGTCCATTCAGAAAATACAATTACAATCCAGATATTAACGGACAGTTTGTCATCAGATCCCTAGAAGCTCAAGATTCTAAAAATGAGGCGGATTATGCCATGATGCATTTTTCTATTTTAGTAGCTGCTCCTTTTATTGATAAAGAAGTTTATGTGTATGGAGCTTTTAATAACTTTAAGATTGTAGAGGAAAATAAACTGCAATACGACCCAGAACAAAGCGCTTACCTTGGAAATATTCTTCTAAAACAAGGTTTTTACAATTATGCTTATGCAACCGTTGATCGTGAAGGATACATTGATCGAGATGAAGTAAACGGTACTTTTTACGAAACTGAAAATGAATATTCAGTCATCGTGTATTACAAGCCTTTTGGGAGTTTTTATGACCGAGTAATTGGTGTTGGATCTGGTTTTTTTAACTTGGATAGATAATTTTTTTTACATATCGGTATATAATAAGTAACGATGAGCAATCTAAACTTACCTCAAATTATCATCATAATGAACTGATTACAAACAGAATGAGATACCGAAATAAATTTGGAATGACGTTGAAAAAATATTTTATGATCCAAAACGGACACACACTTTTTTTATGGTTTTAAATCAACTAAATAATAATTTGTGGTTTTTACGCAAAAAACCTACATTTACTAACAATGATACATCAGATTACAAAAGGGGTAAAAATCTCTGTTCAAACAAAATATAAAGGTACTAGTTATAGAAATAACAAATTGTATCATTTTTTTGGATATGCGATTACTATTGAAAACAAATCGCCAGAAACGGTGAAACTTACAGACCGATTTTGGAAAATATTCGACACGCTTAACAATACTGAAATTGTTAGTGGAGAAGGAGTTGTTGGACAAACACCAACGCTTAAACCAAACGAAATCTACACCTATGGCTCTGGCTGTTATTTAGAATCTAATATAGGTGCTATGAAAGGTTTTTACACCATGATAAACCTAGATACTTTTGAACAATTTAAAGTAATAATACCCACTTTTCAACTCACAACCCAAACGGTTTTAAACTAACTAAAACTCTTGTACTACAGGTTTATTTTGAACTGCTTTCGACTTGCTAACAAAATCTATATATTTCATTTTAATTGCTGAAGCTGTTTTTATGATGGAGGTAATACTGACCGTTTCCACGAAAGAACGCTTCATTTTTAGGGAAGTTTCTGGAGTTCCTAATGTTTCGATTTTATGAAACTTTACGATTTCCTCCTGTGTAAATTCGGTGTTTTCTTTTAAAAATTCGGCAAACCACTCTTTTCTCACTTGTTTCATTTCTTGCGTATACAACGTAGATGAAGACCAAATCCTAGGCTCTTGAGGTAATTTATTAAAGTGTTTTTTTGCGCCATCCCATACCAACTCAAAGGCTTCTAATTGCGTTTCCCAAACCACCAAAACCAATGTAAAGGGTTCGATATCTATAAAATTAAACGCATTGATAAAAGCAAGGGAATCAGTAGCAGATAAAATATTTTTAACCATAATTCCTCTACTCATTTTATAAAAACCCTTTCTTTGATGAATCTCAAAACCACCATTTAAAAGGCATACTAATCGTTTTTCAGCACTTAAACCAATCCAAGTTCCTCCTGCTAATTCGTCTTTTGGATAGGTTAGCGCTACGCCTTTTTCTATATATTCCTGAGGAGGAATTGTATTTCTTAATGGAGTTTCATCTCTATTGGAAGTTAAAATAAAATTATCATTTCCTAAGGGCAGATAGGTTACTGTACACATATATTCTCTAGCTATTTATTTATAAAAATAATACTTCTTGATGCATTCTTGAATTTAACAGAAAAAAAGACTTCAAATGGACACTTTTCTTATTCCTTCAAAAAAAGCAATTTACAAATTTAAAGTTAGTCGATAAAAATTTCAAAAACACACAAAATAATAAGAGGAATTATAATTCCCAAAAAAAAACAGCTCATTTCTTGAAGAAAGTCATCTTAAAACCCCTAAAAAAAGTACTTTTAAGAGCAACTAAATCTGCTTATTCGATAATCAACTTTCTTGTTGTATGGTCATCTCCATTCATGATTTTCAACAAGTAAAGTCCAGCAGAGGCTTTGTTAAAAAATATTTTTTCTGAAAAGTCGTTCCCTAAATTTGAAAAAAACTTCGTTTCGATCAACCTACCTCTAACATCAAATAACTGAAGGGAAAGGGTTTTAGCATTTTTAAGTTTTAAATTCAAAACAACCGCTCCTTTTGTTGGGTTTGGATACAAATTGAAATCAGCAAAAACACTGTCGGCAATAAAATTTAAAGAATCTACAACTTTAATAATGTAATCTTCAACTTCTCCTAGAAAACTAGTTTCACAAGAGGTAGGATAAGACGCAAAAAAGGAATTCGTCTTTCTAGTAGCTATTCTCATGACCAAATCTCCAAATGCAGCATCTTCAGGAATTGTAATCAATAAAGGAGACAAACTAGTCGCTGAATTTGCATTATTATTTACCGAACCGAGATCATATTCTTCACCAACATCATTAAAATTACAATTTTTATTCCAATCTATCCATGCTTTTGTTTGTGTCGTATTCACTCCATCAGTATTCACATTGACCGTTAATTGATGTGAATTTTCTCTTTGTACTTCCGCTATTATATTTGTATAATCAGCATATCCAGCGACTTTTCCCGTGGTATTATTGATACTTTTAAACTTCACCAAAGTAGTACTTATGTCATCTCCAGAAGTTCCACTAGACGCACAAACCTTACAGTTTTCGGTTGTAAAGTTAAATACAGTAGAGAAAGTACTTTCTCCACAAATATTTTTTCCTTTTACTCTCCAATAATAAATTTTAAAAGAACTTAAGGCTTCAGAAATGGAATATGAATTACTGCTTATTTCTTGATTGATAATACTATTTGTAAAACTAGGATCATCAGAAACCTGGATTACATATGAGGTCGAATTCTCATTATTTTCCCAGTTTAAAACAGGCTTATTACTAATGTCTGTCGTTGAATTTACTGGGGATGATAAAATAATTGGCGAATAGGTACTCGAAAAAACGTTTACAACAATAGGGGTTTCTTTACGCATCGTTGTTGCAGTTCCCTTAACACGAATTGTAGCTGCTCCAACTGGAACATTTTCTACATTCGCAATGGTCATTGTAAATGTAGTTGACGCACCTGATGCAATAGTGATGATTGCTGGATTGAAGGTAATTGTACTACCTACTGGGGGATTTACTGCGCTCAGGGTAACTGATTCAGAAAATCCACTTACATATTGAAAATCAAAATCATACGTTACTGAAGTACCCGATACATTACAGACAACTTGATCTCCTGTGCTATCTGACATCAAAAAAGTAGGTCCCGAAAAGGTTATTGCAAAATTTGTAGCATTTATATTATAAAAGATATTATCGGCTGCTTCAACCACAATTCTTGAAGTGGTGGAAGGGGTATTCGGTATAATAATATCTTCTGCTCCGTCATTTGGAGTATTTGCTTTCAGGGTTGTAAAAGTAACGCCTCCATCAATGGATAATTTAATATTTACATTTTGGCAATTTATAGGGGCTGTGTCTGTAGTTCCTTTTTCCCAAGTGATGGTTTGCGTTGTACCTACAAACCAATTCACATTTGCACCAGGAGCTGTCACCGTAAAAGGTGCTGAATCGACTACAACTATTCTCACATCATCTCTTGCCGAACTTCCTCCTCCTACATAATTATCTCTCACTAAAAAAGAAAAATTTAAATCTCTTGCCACCGATGGTAAAACCTCCCAAGTTGACCCCATATCTCCTGCGACAACAGTTGCTAATTCGGGTAGGTATCTAATAGGAGTCTCTTTTGAGGGTAATGATCTAAACAAGGGACCTCCCGAATTTGAAGAAACTGGCGGCATTGTTGCAATTTCGGCATCTATTTGTTCCCAATTATAGGTTAAACTTGCTACGCCATCAGCATCAGTCGCACTTCCTTTTAACACAAAAGGAGTCGACTTTGGAATGCTAAAAGACCCCCCAGCATTTGCCGTGGGAGCTGCATTATTTGTAGAAGTTAAAATTGCACATGAGGCAGAAGATTGAATATTATCCCACATTTGAGCGATACTTATAGCGTGAAAATAAGCATCACTATTGCTTTGTATATTTGGGGAGCAAATACCTGCGTACGACATAATAGTTGAACCACTTCCTGGTTCTATAGCTGTTGCATTCCATCGATTACTATCACAAGAATTATTAAAAGTATGATCCGCTCCAAACTGATGCCCCATTTCATGAGACACATAATCAATATTGTATGGATCTCCAATAGGCTGACTCCTTCCTGTAACACCCTGTGCTTTAGAAACTGCATTACAAACAACTCCTAAACCTGCTAGACCACCACCTTCAACACTAAAAACGTGCCCTATATCATAATTATTAGTTCCTATTTGAGCATCACAAATAACTTGTACCTCATCAATCATTTCGCTTGGATCTCCTTCTGTAATTCCATCGGAATCCGCATCTAAAAAGATAATGACATCATTGGTTGCTACAAGAACCATCGTTATAGATAAATCTTTTTCAAAAACCCCATTAACTCTAGTCATTGTTGTGTTCATTGCTGATAAAACAGCAGCTTTTTTATCAGCAACTGTAGCAGTTGGCGACACGCCTTGATTTGCCAAATGAAACTGCGCATATTCACCACTACAAGCCAATGCCAAACGAAAGGTTCTTAGTTTTCCATCATTCGCATTTTGAAGGGTATTTTCTTGCGTATTTGTTCTTCGTGAAAACGCTTCAACCTGACAGTTAAAAGGATCTTTATTTGATGCTAAATCATTTCTCTTGTAGGTAATTAATATTTCATTATCCTTTGTATAAGGGTCTACATAAAGCGTTTCTTCAATCCCAGAGAACACAACCGCATGAAAACCATCAGTACCGATACTTATTTTAGCAACGGCTGTTGGATCGGTTATTCCTTGAGCAGTATAGGATTTTATTGTGGGAAATTTTTCAGACAACGCGGTCTCAAAATTAGAAGCCTCTTTGATTACAAAATCTGAAAAACCACCGTTCGAATTGGGTAATTGTATTTTCTGTTGTCGGCGCTTCGCTTTTTGATTTAAAAGCGATTTAAATTCATTTACATCAAATGAAACAAGATGATATGTAGAAGGGAAGTTTTCCTTTTCATAGATTTCATTTTTTTGAATAGTAGTCCTATTTTTGTTTAATTTTTTTGAGAAAATTTGAGCATTCATTCCTTCAAAAGGAAAAAATAAAAGGATTACAAAAAATAA
Source organism: Polaribacter sejongensis (assembly GCA_949545755.1). GTDB lineage: Bacteria > Bacteroidota > Bacteroidia > Flavobacteriales > Flavobacteriaceae > Polaribacter > Polaribacter sejongensis_A. The sequence continues at coordinate 11,554 of CATITK010000159.1, forward strand.
TAAAAATACTTTACTTTTCATGAAAAGTTTTTAAAAAAAAATAGCGTTACTTGCGTCTTTCAAATATAACAAAATAATTATCTTTGTAGTCAATATTATGAATAGAAACATACATCTTAAAGACTTATCAGTAAAAGATTACAAAGAAACTTGGGAATACCAGACCGCGTTGTTGCAAGAAATTGTTGCTGTAAAAATTGACAATCGAAAAAGAGCACACCAAATTCCTACAGAAAATCATTTCCTATTCGTAGAGCACCCACACGTATATACCCTGGGTAAAAGTGGTGCTATGAGTAATTTGTTATTAAATGAAAAACAGTTGGCAGAAAAAGGAGCCACTTTTTATAAAATAAATCGTGGTGGAGACATCACTTATCATGGCCCAGGTCAAATTGTTGGCTATCCTATTTTAGATTTAGAAAATTTCTTCACAGACATTCATAAATACCTCCGGTTATTAGAGGAAGCGATTATTTTAAGCCTTGCAGAATATGGAATAAAAGGAGAAAGAAGCGATGGAGAAACAGGTGTTTGGCTGGAAGCAGAAACCCCTTTTGCTCGTAAAATTTGTGCATTGGGCATTCGTTCTTCTCGTTGGGTAACCATGCATGGTTTTGCTTTGAATGCAAATGTTAATTTAGGGTATTTTGACCACATTATTCCCTGTGGAATAAAAGGAAAATCAGTAACTTCTATGGAAGCTGAGTTAGGAAAAAAAGTAGATGTAGTAGCCGTAAAATCTAAGATTTTAAAACATTTTAAAGCACTTTTTGAAGTAGATGCGTTTTATGATTAATATTATTAGCTAGAGTTTATTTACTTGTCGTAATTCTTAACACCTAATTTGACAAGACCCAAAACAACAAATCACTAACAATCCTACTTTTCTTCATTAAAGTACACTTTATAATATTTCATTTTCTTTTCCTCATCATAACCTCTTTCCAGGTATTCTGAAGCGGCTTCTGGAGCATCAACATCTAATTTAATGCTGATATTAGTATCTAACTTTATCTCAGTCTTAAGCTTGTTTTTTTCTTTTTTAAGCACCACGCCAGAAACATCAAAGTTATTTCTAATTAGTACATCATTTAGCGTTTCGTAATGCTTTTTATAATCATCAAACAAGGCTTTGTGCTTGTCTTCTTCAAAAACTTCGTCTTTAAAAGTAGCATAATCTACCGCTTCATTTTCCTTGAAATAATCTACGGTACTTGCCAAGAAACTTCCTTGTTCTTGCATGCCCAATTCTGGTTTAATCACCTCTTCAGAAAATTCTTTACACATTTCTAAATAGTTCTGAGTATGGGAATTATAATCGTCTGCTAGTTTTACAGATAAGAAATCTTTAATCCAATATTGTGCATCATAATTATTATTATCTACAGACAAGACCACAGTCCCTTCAGTATCTGAGGTGTTTAAAATCAAACAACCTTTATCAATCCTTTTGGTAGAGATGCCTTTTTGAACAACCACATCATAACTCTTATTATCGTCTAAATAAGTTTGAAAAAAATCGATTTTATTTTCAATTTTAAAAACACCAATTGCTTCTGTCAATACATCTTTGTATTCTATACCCTCTATAAAAACAATCAGTACATCTCCTGTTTTTATTTGTGCAGAATTCGATTGCTCATAAAGATGATTGACAATATTTTTAGAGTATTCAACAAAACTATTTTCTTCTTTAAAAACTTCAGAAGCATAATTATTGAGTTCATTCAAACGCACATCTGCATGGTGAGAAAATCGATAACTTTGCGTCAACGCTCCAAAAGGCTTTAATAGGAAACCCTTCATTAAATCGTAACTTTCTTGATCGAAACGAATTAAATCTTCAGAGAAAACATTGTGTCCACTGTTAAATTTATTCGCGACTTTGTGCAATATACATTTGGTGATTTCTGCCCTGGTTTTTTTAATCATCTTCTAAAATTAAGA
>CATITK010000160.1 GCA_949545755.1 Polaribacter sejongensis
AAAACACCATTCAATTCAAAACAATAGTAAATTGATGTTTCATAGTGTTGACTCATTCCAATGGCAACTTGACTCGCAATTGTATCCGCATTTGTGTTTAATAATTGTCCTTTTCCATCATGTGTAATCGCGCAAAAAACAGGTGTAAAATCAGCTTTTATAAGTGTATTTATAGAATTTGAAGCCACTTTTTTTACATCCCCAACAAAACCAAAATCAACTTCTTTTACGGGTCTTTTCTCAGATTGAATGCTGTTGCTATCTGCACCGGTTAAACCAATTGCATTTGTGTTTAATGCCTGTAATTTTGCTACAATATTTTTGTTGACCAATCCACCATAAACCATCGTAATAACTTCCAATGTTTCAGCATCTGTAATGCGTCTTCCAGCGACCATTTTTGATTCAATTCCTAATTTTGAAGCAATATGAGTTGCACGTTTTCCACCTCCATGTACTAATATCTTTTTTCCTTCTAAATTAGAAAATAATGTAAGAAAATCATCTAATGAAGTTGCATCTTCAATAATATTTCCTCCAATTTTTATGATTGATAATTTTTCCATTATAAGCTGAAATTGTTCCTATTTGTTTATCACAGACCTCACAAGTTTTCAAAACTTGAGAGTTCATGTATACATTTATAACTTTTCTAATATCTTTTTTAAGACCAATTGCGCAGCATAGGTTCTGTTATTTGCTTGTTCAATAACCAAAGAACGATCGCTATCCAAAACGGCATCTTCAACAACTACATTTCTTCTAACAGGCAAACAATGCATGAATTTTGCATTCCCCAATTTTTCTTTCGTTATCATCCAATTGGAATCGGTATTTCGTATTTTCCCATAGTCATCATAAGAACTCCAGTTTTTGGTATACACAAAATCTGCATCCTTAAAAGCTTCCTCTTGATCATGATATATAGGCGTGTCTTTCGTGATTTCTGGATTCAAATTATATCCTTCTGGATTCACTATAACAAAATCAACATCCATTTTTTGCATTGCCTGTGTAAAACTATTGGCAACTGCATGTGGGAGTGCCTTAACGTGTGGTGCCCAACTTAAAACTACTTTTGGTTTCTTTTTTGTGGTGTTTTCAGAAATGGTTATTGCATCTGTTAAACCCTGTAAAGGGTGTCTTGTAGCACTTTCCATACTCACAATTGGTACAGAAGCAAATTTTATAAACGACTTTAAAACCTTTTCAGATTCATCTTCTTCTTTGTCTATTAATGAAGGAAAAGCTCTTACAGCAATTACATCACAATATTGAGAGACAACTGCTGCTGCTTCTTTAATGTGTTCTGCCGTGTTTCCATTCATGATTTTTCCATCTCCAAATTCAATACCCCAAGCATCCCCAGAAACGTTCATTACAATCGGATCCATTCCTAAGTTTAAAGCCGCTTTTTGAGTACTTAAACGGGTGCGTAAACTGGAATTAAAAAATAACAATCCCAATGTTTTATTTTTCCCTAACTGAATATCTTTTAATGGGTTCTCCTTTATTTCTTTCGCTTCTTCAATCCAAGAAATGAGGTTGTCTATGTCGTTTATGGAGGTGTAATTTTTCATGCTTTTTCTATTTTTAATTCCATCTGCTGATGGATGATCCCTGTTTTATTTGATGGATATTTATTTCCACAAACTTCAAAATTAAATCTTTCATAAAAGTTAATTGCTGTTTCTCTAGCACTTAGCTTTATTTTAGAGATCCCTTTTTCTGTACTATATTTTAATAATTCATTTAATATTTGAGCACCAATACCTTGTTTTTGATATGTTGGTTTAATTGCCATTTGAGAGATCACACACATTGTTTTGTTAATGTTTAAACGCCCTGTACCAATAACTTTTTTATTATCTAAACACACTAAATGTATCCCGTTAGATTCTAAGTCATCATTAATTAAATCTAAGCTGTTCTCCATGTTTTTAAAAAACAACTTTTCTCTAATTGCTACCGCCTCTTTATAAAAGTGACTTTCGGTAGTAATATATTTTAAATCAAAACGAGTCACATTACTTTATTTTAGTAAAGGGTACCTTTTGCTCAAAGGCATTAATTATAAAATCATCTTCTAATCCATTGACAATCCATGTTTCTATGTTTGCACTTTTACTCAATTCTGCTGCTTCAATTTTAGAGGCCATTCCGCCACTTCCATGCGAAGATTTAGTATGAACCACTTCCTTTTTTAAGACCTCAAAATCGGTGATTTCTTCGATTGTTTTAGGCGCATTCTTTTCCATTGATTCTTTGGTGTAAATACCATTCGTATTTGTTGCAATTATCAGTAAATCAACGTTTAATAAAGTAGCTGTTAAAGCCGCTAATTTATCATTATCACCAAACTTGATTTCATCAGTAGCTACGGTATCATTTTCATTGATAATAGGAATGTAATTATTGTTGACCAAAACGTTTATGGTATTTACAATATTGGTTTTACTTTCTTGCTTTTCAAAATCAGAATAGGAGAGAAGACATTGAGAAGTTAGCAATCCTTTTTCTCTAAAAATTTCTTGATAAATTCTGATTAAATGTGGCTGACCAATAGATGCAAGTGCTTGTTTTACAAAAACTGTTGATTGTTTGCTTTCTAGTTTTACAAGTTGTTTTGCAACTGCAATAGCACCAGAACTTACAATAACAAAGTCGCAAGAATCTTTTAATTTTGCAATCTGATTTGCAATATCTTCAATTTTTTCTCTTGAAATACTGTCGGTCTCTTTGGTCAGTGTATTTGAACCTATTTTTAGTAAAATGCGTTGCTTTTTTTGCATCTAATTTAATTACGAATTAACAATTATGAATTTCTTCAATATAAACTTTTAAAAAATTTAGTTTCTGACTTGGCCGTTTCCATGCACATACCATCTATTGGTTACTAAATGTTGTAATCCTATTGGTCCACGTTGGTGTAATTTATCAGTACTAATTGCTAATTCCCCGCCCAAACCTAATTGACCTCCGTCTGTAAAACGAGTGGATGCGTTATGGTAAACAACCGCAGTATCTACGTTTTCCATAAATAATTTAGCAATCTCATTATCTTTGGTAATGATTGCAGAGGAATGTCCTCCAGAATAGGTGTTGATCATAGCAATGGTCGCTTCATTGGAAGCAATTTCACCAATTAAAATTTTGTAATCTAAAAATTCTTC
>CATITK010000161.1 GCA_949545755.1 Polaribacter sejongensis
AAACGTTACTGTTATTGGCCGCATCGATGAAGAACCTTATTTTGATAAAAATGTTGTGAAAGAATATGCTGATCAGTTGAAAGAAAAGTTATAATTTGCATGCAAATGAAAACCCCCAAGACACTTATTTTTTTTACACCAAAAGCTTCTTCTGGAAATGGAGCCGTCTTTGTTGATGTTGGTATTTCTGCTGGATTCCCGTCTCCTGCAGACGATTTTAGAGAAGCTAGAATTTCTTTAGATGACGAACTTATTCAAAATAAAGACGCTACTTTCTTTGCAAAGGTAAAAGGCCAATCTATGATTGATGCGGGTTTAGATGATAATGATTTATTAGTTATAGATAGAAGCTTAGCGCCTGTAAACAATAAAATTGCAGTCTGTTTTCTAGATGGTGAGTTTACTGTAAAACGCTTGCGAGTTGAAAAAAATCAAGTTTGGTTGCAACCCGAAAACCCCAATTATCCTATTATAAACATCACTGAAGACAATGACTTTATGATTTGGGGAATTGTAACGAGCGTTATTAAGAAAGTTTAATTCAGGTTTCGTTTTTCAATAAAAAAACGTTTTAAGATCTGAGAACATTCGTTTTCTAAAATTCCTGCGATTACTTTTGTTTTTGGATGTAAAGTCGTTTTTAAATTTTTAAAACCCCTTTCTGGTTCTGAAGCTCCATAAACAATCTTACCAATTTGCGCCCAATAACTTGCACCAGCACACATTTGACATGGTTCTAGCGTGACATATAAGACACAGTCTTTTAAATATTTTCCGCCTAAAAAATCTGCAGCAGCCGTAAATGCTTGCATTTCTGCATGAGCTGTTACATCATTTAAAGTTTCTGTTAGATTATGAGCTCTTGCAATTATTTGGTCTTTAAAAACGATAATTGCTCCAACAGGAACTTCTCCTCTATCAAAAGCAGCTGTTGCTTCTTGTAAGGCTTTTTTCATAAAATAAATATCGTCAAAAGGTTGTATCATTTTTATAACAGAATGAAAGATTTACAATAGATTTGCAGAATTAATTGCTCGTTCTACGGGTCAATATTACAAAAACTTTTTGATGACTAAAGTTGTACTTTTGTGAAATGACAAAAAATTTGTTAAAGAACATATCCCATCCATCAGATTTAAGAAAGTTAAATCCTGATAAGTTACCCCAATTAGCAAAAGAATTGAGGGAGTTTATTATTGATGTTCTAGCAACAAAAGAAGGCCATTTAGGCGCAAGTTTAGGTGTTGTTGAATTGACTATTGCGATTCATTATTTGTTTGATACACCCAACGATTTATTGGTTTGGGATGTTGGGCATCAAGCTTATGGGCATAAAATTTTAACGGGCAGAAAAGACATTTTTCATACCAATAGACAACTTGGTGGAATTGCGGGTTTTCCGTCAAGAAAAGAAAGTAATTTTGATGCTTTCGGAGTTGGACACTCTTCTACGTCTATTTCTGCTGCATTAGGAATGGCTATTGCATCTAACTTAAAAGGAGCAACAAAAAAACAACATATTGCTGTTATTGGCGATGCTTCAATTGCAAGCGGAATGGCTTTTGAAGCTTTAAATCATGCAGGAGTTTCTAAGGCAAATTTACTCATTATTTTAAATGACAATGCGATTGGAATAGACCCTTCTGTAGGCGCTCTAAAACAATATTTGACCAAAGTTAAAACGGATAAAAGAGTTGCGGCACAAAACAATATTATTAAAGCTTTGAATTTTGATTATTCTGGTCCTATTGACGGTCATGATTTACCAAAAATCTTATCAGAATTAGCACGGTTAAAAAAAGTTAAAGGACCTAGATTTTTACATATTATTACCACTAAAGGGAAAGGTTTACAGAAAGCAGAAGAAGATCAAGTTACCTATCATGCACCTGGAAAATTTGATAAAGTTTCTGGAGAAAGAGTACAAACTGTAAAAAGTGTTTTTACGAAATATCAAGATGTTTTTGGGAAAACAATTGTAGAATTAGCTGCTCAAAATGATAGAATTGTTGGAATTACACCAGCAATGTTAACAGGAAGTTCGTTGAAGTTTATGTTAGAAAAATTCCCAGAGAGAACTTTTGATGTTGGTATTGCAGAACAACATGCCGTTACATTGGCTGCCGGTATGGCAACACAGGGGTTGATTCCTTTTTGCAATATCTATTCTACTTTTTTACAACGGGCTTACGATCAGGTAATTCATGATGTTGCATTGCAAAATTTACCCGTTATCTTTTGTTTGGATAGAGCGGGTTTAGTTGGTGAAGATGGTGCCACACATCATGGAGTTTTTGATATCGCTTATTTAAGATGCATTCCTAATTTAATTATTTTTGCACCAAGAAATGAAATTGAATTGCGTAATATCTTATACGTTGCCCAACAAGGGTTGAAAAACCCAATTGCAATTCGCTATCCAAGAGGAACGGGAACAATTATTGATTGGCAAAAACCGTTTCAAAAAATTGAAATAGGGGAAGCGGTACAATTAAAAATAGGGAGTAAAACAGCCATTTTATCACTGGGAACTATTGCTAAAAATGTATCTGAGGCATTGAAATTGATTGATGGAAAATTAGACAAGCTCAATTCAAGTTCTTTGTTTTCTCATTACGATATGCGTTTTGTAAATCCTTTGGATGAAAAAAGATTACACCTAATTTTTTCAACTTATAAAACAATTATTACTGTGGAAGACGGTGCTGTAAAAGGTGGGTTTGGTACCGCCATTTTAGAATTTTCAGCCAAAAATAATTATCACAACAATGTAAAAATCTTAGGGATTCCTGATAAATTTATTGAACATGGAAGCGTATCTCAACTTCAACATTCACTAGGATTGGATGCTAAAAGCTTAGCTGAGTTATTTTCTAAAACATAAAAAAGACGCTTGAAAGCGTCTTTTTTCTTTTAACTCGGGATGTTTTTAATGCTTACATTGGAAAATCTATTGTTTTCTTTTTAGTCAGTATTGTTTTAATATAATGTTGTTTTTCATTAATTGAATAACGAATTACTGCTTCATTATTTTTTAAAATAAAAGGTATTTTTTCTTGTTTAGTTGTTGTCGTTTTATTTTTCGGGTAATCCTCAAATCTTAATGTGTCAGAATTATTTTTTTCTTTTATAAATGCTTGATATTTATTGAGTCCTTGGTATTTAAGTTTTACATATTTACTTTTGAAATAGATGCCTTCAAGTTTATTCTTGTCATCATTAAACTTGCTGTTTTTTGCTATTATTAAAAAAATATTGAATCCAGATCCCCCTCCTCTAACTCCAGAAGACCAGGAGCTGTAATAGGATTCTGAAAAGTTAAAATCAGAGGTTTTTTCTAATTTATAAGTGTTTGCACACCCTAAAAACAACATGAAAGAAAAAAAGCTTAAAAAATTAATTTTAGCCATAATTTTTAATTAATTTTTGATGAACTTAAAATTTTGTTTTTCCCCATCGATACTTAAATTAACAAGATAAACGCCATGGTTTAAGTTTTCAATATTAATTTTTTTATTGTTTACAATTCCTTTTTTAACGGTTTTCCCGTTAATATCAGAAATCCTATAAACGACATTCTTACTTAAATCGAACGTATTACTTTGAATGGTTAATTCTTTCTGAACAGGGTTAGGGTAAAAAGAGATTTTAATTTCACTTTTATTATATTTTTTCGTAGAAAGCGTATTTCCCTCTACTGTAGTTTCAAACATTCCGTTACCATGGGTGCCTATTAATAACTTGTTATCTGAAGGCCTATATACCAACCCACTAATTAAAGCAAGTCCAATGCTATTCATTCCTTCTATTTCCC
>CATITK010000162.1 GCA_949545755.1 Polaribacter sejongensis
AATCTGGAAAGGATGTAAATGAGGTATATGTAAATTGATTGCTATAAGATAGCTTTGGCTTTCCAATTTTACCTTTTTTTGTTGTAATTAATACAACACCATTACCACCTCTTACTCCATAAATAGCTGTCGCTGCAGCATCCTTTAAAACAGATATATTTTCTATTTCATTAGAATCTAGTTGGTTTAAATCTCCAGGAGCACCATCTACTATGACTAATGGAGCTCCAAAGTTTCTTACCTCAAAAGAGGAACTACTAAAACCAGGTTCACCAGAGCCTTGTCTTACAAATAAACCAGAAGCCAAACCCTCTAAAGCATTACTTACATTTGCTACCGGTTGTTTTTTTAAAGATTCTGCATTTATAGTTGAAACCGCAGAAATTAGCTTTGTTTTTGATTTAGTTCCATAACCTATAACCACTATTTCATCTAAATTATTGTCATCTTCACTTAGAATAACTTCTAAGTTTGTACTATCCGCTATCGTTAGTTCCTTCGTTTTATAACCAATGTATGATATAACAAGAACATCTCCTGAAACAGCATTAATAGAAAACTTTCCATCAAAGTCAGTAGAAGTTCCATTGGTTGTTCCTTTTACAGAAACACTTGCCCCTGGTAGGGGTTCATTACTATTGTCAGATACTGTTCCACTTATTGAAACCTGTGCCATCCCCATCATACTCAAACATATAAATAATGTGAGCATAAGAAACTTGGTTTTACTTAGTTTTTTTGAACAATTTAAAAGTATTGTCTTCATAGAATTAATTAATTAATTTTCATTTAAGTATTTGAACAATTCACTATAAATTATGATGTTTTGTAAAAGATATAAGTGACTAAATACCACTTATATCTTTTATAAAACATGCTACTACTATTTGATTAGTTTTTTAGTTTCTGTTCCTAATGCTGTACTGATTTCAGTAATATAAATCCCTGGAGTTAAGCCTGAAGTATCTACTTCAACAGATTCAGCATTTGGTAGTATCCTAAGAACACTATTACCTAAAATAGAAAACACCTCTATGGAAGTAATCACTTGGTTTTTAGTAGAAACATTCCAACTATCAATTGTTGGATTTGGGTACGTAGATAAGCCTTCAATTTGAAAATCTTTAGTGCTTAGTGAAGCGAATGCTCCAAAAACAAGGTTGTCAAATTGAAATGTATCTGTAGCTCCACCAGTATTGGTATCACTTTGAACATCAAAAAACAATACAAGTCTCGTTCTATCCATGGTATCAAATTCTGATAAATCCCATGTAATTTTCTGCCATACACCAGGGGTTGTATATTCTTGGCCATTCACTTCATGATTTGCTTCATGATTGTCACCAACCTGTAACTTTAACATTATAGGTGTTGCACGGTCTCCCTTTACCATTAATGAAAAACCTCTGTCACCAGATGATAAATCGAACCCTGAAGTATTTAGGAGAGCATGAGACCACCAAGTAGAATTGCAGTCTGATATTTGCCCAGCAAATGCACTTGCATTAATACCATCTGTCACTGTGTTAGCTGTTAAGTCTGTATAACTAGCGCCATCTGCAGCTCCAAATTCTGATGCGGTTTCAAAATCGACAGTCAATTCTGTGATTGACGCAGGTGGTGCTTCAGCTGATACTAATGTAAGGTTGTCTAATATGACTCCAGTACCCCAGTTTATTCCACCTGTTCTAACAAGAGCGTAGTATGTGGTACCTGTGTCTAGTTCAATAGTTCCGTCTAAACTTTTACAATTAGTAGTTAACCAAGAACCAGAGTACGTATTGAAAGTGCTGCAATCCCAAGTGCTGAGGGCTAATAAATTTACGGCCCCAAAATCATCAGTATTGTACTCTGAGCCATCTATAGGAATCGTTGTTCCTACATACAATTCAAACCAATGTTCTCCAAGACCATCTGTGATAACGTCAGCATCAAACTGATAAAACCCAGTATCATCAACGGTAAATGCTTTGTAAATGGCAACATGACCTTCGGCTCCCCAACCAGCAGTAGCATCAACAACATTAAATTTAGCTACGCCATCAGCAATTGTTGCCATTGCATTATTATTTCCATTTTGTTGGATAACCGTCCAAGCCGACGGGTCATCAAAAGTTCCATCTGTAAATACATTTTGTGCAAACCCAGAATAAGTAGTTAAAATAAAAATACATAAAAAAGTAATTTGTTTCATAATAAATAGTTAATTGGTTAATTGGTTAATTAAAATATAAATTGATTAATTATGGAGTAGTATTTGATCTGATAATCTTTTATTTTTGCGATGTCTTTACAAACAAAAAACCATATAATTAATTTCCTCAAATTTGTGACGAAATTAGAAATATGGCAATTTTATGACCTCTACAAAAACTAATATTGGCAAGAAGACACCTCTACAAAAACTTTGTGAATAAAATTAAATACCTGAAAATCAGATACTAGTAACGCATTAAATTGTCTGAATGTAATTTACAAGATTTATATCCTTGTCTAAATTAATTTTTTTACGAAGTCTATAACGACTTTGTTCCACACTTGTAATGGCAACATTCATTAAAGAAGCAATTTTTTTTGAAGAAAGATTTAACTTTAAGTAGGCACATAACTTGATTTCGTTGGAAGATAAATCAGAATGTTTTTCTCTTAAGTTTTCAAAAAATTGAGCATGAGAATTACTAAAATGTAGTTGAAATGTTAACCAATCTTCTTTATCTATTAGATGATTGTTAATTTTTTTAATTACTTTTTTTACAGGGTAATGTAATGAGCTATTCATTAACTCGGCATCAATATTTTTTATATCTTTTATTAAATCAGTTAGCAATTCATTTTTCTTAATATTATTTAATGTAGAAGATGCAAGTGCCGAATTTTTCTTTTTTATTTCTAAATTTAAGTTTTCTTCTCTCAAAATGAGTAGCTCTCTCTCTGTCTCAAGTCGATCTATTTTAAAAATCTCTTCTTGATATTTTCTTTTATTTTCTTCTGCTTGTTTTAAATCTTTAATTTGTTTTTGGCTTTTCTTTTTAAAATACCCCCTATAAAGGACATTAATAACCAGTAAGAATAATAGATAAAAAGCAAAGGCCACTTTTGTTAAATACCAAGGAGACTTCACGTGAAACGCTCTACTTATTGTCTTAGATATGATTTCGTTTTCTCCACCAGACCTCAGCTCTAAAACATAATTTCCAGGCGACAAACCTGGGAAATTTAACTCTGATACAAATTCCCAATTAGACCATTCGTCATTCAATCCAATTAATTTATACTGAATTTGAGATGATCTTACTAAAGGTGTTTTTGGACTCGCTATTGTTACTCTTAAAAAATTATTACCATTCGGAATATCCGCTATTTCCTTTTTATATATGGGTTTTGATATCGTATCTGTTTTGCTGATAAACTGCAAAGATCGTAGCAATGGGGTTTCATTTTTTGAATCAAAATCCAAATCTTTAATGGTATGAAAAACGATACCGTTATGAATTCCTATTCCAAAAACAGAATCGTTTAGTTTTTCAAATTTATTGAAATCATTTAAATGTTTATTTCTTATCGAATAAAAAGAACTATGTACATTATTAAAACGAGATCTATCTCTAACAATGTAACCCAATGATTTAGGAGTAGAATACCAAAAAACATTTCCTTTTTGCACGATACTATTAATCCCTTTTATGTTTTTAAATAATTGTGAAGCATATTTTTTAGGAACGAAAGTATTGTCAATAGGATCAAAACTAAAATAACCCTTTGGATTATAAAAGACCAAATCATCATCAATCTTACACAGATAGGCGTACGTATCTACAGCACTATTGTTTACGCCATAAAACTCGAAACCTTTAAGGTTTATACCATCATCAGATAAATTTAAACGATAGTAGCCCTTTGCTGGATGTGTAACCCATAAATCTCCATATTTATCAAACTCAATAAATCGGGAGGATTCTCCATAATTACTCCATTTTTTTTCAAAGACCCAATTTCCATTTATCAATTTGAAGACAGCAATTCCTGAGTAAAAACCTACATACAGGATATTCTTTAATTTAGGATGCTTTTTAAAAACCCAAGCGCCTACCTCCCTATATAATAATTTTAACTTTTGATTTTCTAAAACAGAAACTCCTTCGTGGGATCCCACTAAAATTTGGTTATTAATTTCTTCTATTTCCCAGATTTGTCCAATACTATTATTTATTAAATTTAGTTTTGAATGGGGCAAACTACTATTTTTCATAAAAAGCCCTTGATTCGTTCCTAAATAGAGCGAAGAATCTTTTAAGTGACTTGTGTAAACGGTTCCAAAATTTCCTTTATAATCTATTAAACAACTCGTATTGCTACTCGTTTCTAGGTAGACCAATGATTTCTCCATTCCCAACCAAATATTATCGTTTAGATCTGCAAATACCTTCCGTATCGTGTTGTCAAAAAGCCCATTACTCTTTGATTGATTCATGAGGATTTTCCCTTGAGCAGAAACTACATAAATTCCATTTCTTAGGGTGCCAATTATAAATTTATCTTTTTGAAATTCCACAATATCATTCGCAACATACTCATTAATGACAGCATTTACATCCCATTCTTTTTTTGAAAGTCGTTTATCTTTCCAAGACCAAAAGCCTTTTCTTCTAGTTGCTATTAATAATTCATCCGTATTTGTTGCAAATACATTTATTATATGTAAATCTTGCTTATCTGTACCTTCTAATAATACAAGTTCACTTCCTTTTAACTCAAAAAGACCAATTCCAGTATCCTGGATGAAGGCCCTTTTTTTAGAAGAAAAAAGAAGATTAAAGCCTTTATTAGCATAAATAATTTCAAGCTTATTTGTTCTCGGTTCGTAAATAAATACTTGCTGAAATGTTTGAAAAATAATTTTATTATCAATTTCTTTAATGCTTGAAAAAGTGGGTAATAATGGAGCTTGTTTTGTAGGTGGCTTAAAAAATAAACTCGTATACTCTAAAAGTCCTTTGTCATTTTTATGCCAGTAACCAAAACCACCATGGCCAGAAGTATATATATGTTGATCATCTTTATATAAAACAGAACGTAAGTCAGATTCTATTCCCAGTTTATAATTTTTCCAGCGAACTCCATCAAATTCGATTAACCCACTTGATGTCGCAAAATACATGAGACCATTAACATTTTGAGAAATATCAAAAATTGTTAAGTCACTATTTGTGTCTTCCTCTGTAAAATGTTTAACAAATGGCGTTCCTTGTATATTAGAAAACTGTCCACAAATAGTTGTTGCAGTGGATAAAAAAAAGACAAAAAGTAATTTTCTAAACATCGGGGAGTGCTATTTAAATATATCTTTTTTGTATGCTAATATTGTTTAATACATACAAAGATAATTATATAAATTCTTTTATTTGAAATTGGAAACTGTTTTATCTAAATAGCAATTAAACTGCTGTTTAAAAATACTAAAAAAAAACAGTAAATTACTAAAGTCTTATATCTTTACCAAATATAATTTTTTAGCGTAATGAACGTACAAGATTTAGCAGGCAATTATTCTATTATTGGTAACAATCAAGAAGCTGAAGAGAACTTTTATAAGGGAGAACTTTCTTTATCTTTAGATAAAAATTATAGAATTATTGCTAAATGGAGCATCGATAACACTCAAGAGCAACATGGCACTGGTTTTTTTAAAAATAATATTCTTGTGATCAACTTTAATTACATCGGTTTAGAAAACAAAACCTACAAGGGAGTTGTGGTATACAAATGCTTAAATAAAAACATTCTAGAGGGTTTTTGGTCTGAAGAACATGGAAATCCTAAATTTTTAGGAAGTGAAAATTGTTTTAGAATTACAGATTCTAAAACAATTTTCGATTAAAAATATACTTTTTAACAACTTCAATACTTATCTAAATGCTAGTATTTTAAGTGTTCATTCTTATCCCAAATACCCCAGCATGCACCCAGTTTTCCTTCTATACGAACTTTCCAAGATTCATCAAACGATGAGAAATGGAACATCGCGATCCCTTCTTTCATTACCCATTCTTGAGTTTGAATAAAATATTTCATTGCATTTAATTTGCTTGGTGCTGCATCTTTTATCATTTCACCTTGACTTGGCCAGCCTGTTTCTGCTATAATTACTTGCTTCCCTTTTGCAACACTTTTTGTAATTGCATACATTTGTCTTAAATGAGTTAATGCATTTTCTATTGCAGAACCTTCCCAAAATGGATAGCAGTTAACCAAAATAACATCTGAAGCTTCCACTAAATTGGGACGTTTGTAATATTCGTAATAGGTATCTACATAACCTACAGGTATATCTAAACCTGATAATGCTTCTTTAACCCTATGGATGTAATTTAATAATTCCTCCTCTGTAATATCTCCACGTAATAACACCTCATTCCCAACAGCTGCAATATCTACAAAACCAGCTTTCGCAAGTTCTATTAGCCATTCTATTTCCTTTTCATTTCGTAATTTATCGTCACTAATCCAAGCACCTACGATCGCTTTTTTGTCCTTATTATTCGCCGTCTGTGGTATCAGTTCATTGCCATCAGTACACGAAAACGTCCGAACCCATTTGATATTTGGTGATATCACATCCATACGACGACGAATTTGTTCCTCAAATAAAATATCGCCCGCATCTTGACCTTCTAAATAAGGACTAAAGCACAATCCGTGGATACCACTTTGCAAACGTTTTGAAAATAGTTCTTTTATTTGTGTAGCATCTTTATTGCTAAAATCAATTTCTGAATAATTTTCTAAATTTAAATTGTCATTTAGCGCGATTAGATTTCCAGAACCATACGCTGAAGCTGTTGCTATTGAATTATTTTCAGCTTTACGTTCATCAAGTTTTGTTCGAATCCCAACAGCACTTTCTTCAGTAACACTATAATTACGCATTACATACATTGCAATAAGTGTTCCTATTATAGGGATTCCTGAGAAAGCGAATCGCAACCCATCAACAGCGCCTTCAGGTTGTACAGTTTGCCCTGAATCAAAACCTACCGAACTCATAATGACACCACTCAATCCACCTGCAATTGCAAAACCAAATTTCACCATCAACCAATAGATAGCTCCAAAGGTACCTTCTCTTCTTAGACCTGTATTAAGCTCATCTATATCAATAATATCAGCCGTCATAGACATCATTAATAAAAATAGACTTCCGATACCAAATGAGAAAAAAGGAAGTGCAAAAATGAATAGATAAGGCTTGCCTGGAATAAATAAAAACCAGAGCATCAAATAGCCTACAACCGAAATTGCTTGCGAAATCAAAAAGGCCTTCTTTTTTCCCAATACTTTAGACAACTTAGCCACAATAGGAATTACAAAAAAGGTAGTTCCAAGAGCTCCTAAACATCCAAAAAGTGTTGGCCAGATACCTGAAGCACCCGCATCACCGTCAAAAAGATGGTATACAATGATAAAGAATGAAAAAGAGGCAATCGTCATAAAAGCATTGTACACTAAGAAAGTAGCAATACATAGTTTTCTAAATGGTTTTATTTTAAAAGCACTTACAAAACCTGCACCAATTTCTTTCAGACTATTTCCTATGTTTTTTAAATTGAGAGGAGAATAATCTTCGTTTAAAGTTGATTTACTTTTAATAAAGATACCTGGTACAATCGCACAAATAGCACAAATTACACCTACCCAAACAGCAAGTGTCCTCGTTGCAACTTCCGCAGATTCAAACCAAGTGGGATCATACATAATCACCCAAAACCAAGGCGCAATAACCCAGGCCCATTGCCCAATCCATTGAGCAGTTGCCATAATATTAGTACGTTCATGAAAATCATTACTCATCTCATAGCCCATCGCAACGTATGGAACGCTAAAAATGGTAATCCCTAAGTAAAATATAAATGACCAAATCATAAAGTAGGTGAAATTATAATCAACTCCAGCCCCTTTATAAAGTTGCCACATAATAATAAATGCAGTACCCGTTATAATCCCCCCAAGAATCACATAAGGGCGTCGTCTTCCCCATCTTGATTTGGTATTATCCGAGATATATCCCATAATAGGATCCGTAAAACTATCAAAAAGTCTTGGGAAGAAATAAATGACTCCCCACATCCAACCCGGAAAGCCTAAATCTTGAACTAAAACGACCATAAATATACCTAATACAGCAGGAAACATTTGATTCGCAAGCATTCCTATACCGAAGGCAACCTTTTGGCCAAACGGAACTTTTTCTATTACTTTAGACATATTATTGGGTTTAATTAGTTTGATTAATAATTTTATTGGTTTCTATTTTACAGATTTAACTGCCTGGAATAACAATTGTTTGAATTGCTTGTGCATCAATATTTATAAATGTTTCTTTTCCTCCTATTTGTAATTTAAAATTCTTTTTTGTTTTCCCTTCATTAAAAACCACTACAGCTATGGAACCGTCTGGGTTTTCTGCTGCTGTCACTTGTAATTCTTTGTCTGAGTTTTCTAGACCAATTACTTGTGCTTTTGGTCTAATGTATTTACTAAAATGAGCCATTGTATAAAAAAGAGGCGTAAAATAAACTTCATCTTTTTCTGGATCTACAATCACTGGAGCGACACACCAATTCTTAAACCAATTTGGTCCTCCTTGTCTGTCTAAAACCATATTCCAATCTACCCAACCATCTACCCAATTGTTTAGACAGCCAATTATATCTCTTGCATATCTATTAACTGGTGCATATTTTGGATGTAAATATTTTTTTTCTGGTGCTCTCCAATCATAACCCCAATCTGTGGATTCCTTTGCCCAATACCAGGCATCATTTTTCCATTCTGGTACTTGAGAATCGATACATCCTTCCGTTTCAATTAAGTATTTGTTTGGCGCTTTTTTATGAGCATATTGCAGCGTTTCTGGAAAAACTTCATAGGTACTTTCATACCAATGAATTGCTGTTCCGTCATAATATTTTGAGGAAGCTTCATCTTTAAACATCACATCTACCCATTCTTTGATGCCGGCCCTATTCTGGTCATATCCTAGAATAATTTTATCTCCATGACCGTCAGCTTCTAATTTTGGACCTAGATGATGTTGCACAAAGTCCGTCATTTCCTCAGGTGAATAATGCATGCTTTCCCAATTATTACCATTTCCATGCGGTTCATTTTCTACCGTAAATCCCCAAATATCAATTCCTTCTTCTTTGTAGGCATCTACATATTTAGAAAAGAATAACGCCCAAGTATCGTAGTATTTTGGTAACAATTTTCCTCCAACCCATTTTTTATTATCCTTCATCCAAGGAGCGGCTGTCCAGGGAGAAGCAAAGATTTTAAAACCATCTTCTGATGTTTTCATGGCATCTTTTATCATCGGAATTAAATCATCCATATCCTCTTTTATGGTAAAGTGTTCCAATTCCATATCATCTATAACAGGAGAATAAGAATATTGTGACAAAGAAAAATCACACGAATTCATGTGCGTTCTTGTTAAAGAATAATTTGCTTGTTTTTCTCCATCACCAAAATATGCTTCTATAATTAAATCTCTATTTTTTTTACTTAATCGATTTAGTAAATATGCTGAAGACTCTGTAAAAGCGCCTCCAAACCCAGTAATGGTTTGAAAGATTTTTGAAGTGTCTAATTTTATAATTGATGCATTTTCTGTTGAAGTAAAATTTGAAACTTTGGTTAATTTATTTCCGCTTTCGGAAGTTTCAAAAACATCTACAACTAATTGATTTTCTTTTTGATTACAATTCATCATCATTAAAAAAAGTGATACGTTAAAAATGTATTTTATTATTTTCATAAGAAATCTATTTATCTTGGATAATCTGTATTCGGAATTGAAACAGTTTTCATTAATCTTTCTTTATTGCCATTAAAAGTTTTGGTTATCGGTTTTTCGTTTCTTTTTAAACCTTTAAAAACTCCTTTATCAACCAAATTCCAAAGAGCATATTTTGCTTCTCCGTTTAGGTTTATCAATCCAAAATGATTTTCTGAACCATTAGAATTATTGGCATCTTTCCATTGTTCATCAAAAGCTTCAAAATAGAAACAAGAAATTCCTTGTTTATTTGTCCATTTTCGAAGTTTTTTATAATATAAACCTTGCTTATATTCATCTGTTGCTCCAGAGCCATTTGCACCATAATGTCCGCTAGAAGTTGTTGCCCAACCTGTTTCTCCAATATGAATCGGCTTATTAACGTTTAAACTTTTCATATAATTTAAAACACCTTTATACTGGTTTTTTGCAAAATTAAAGGCTCTTGTCATAGAAGCATCAATTTTTTCTTGATCTGAAAGGTTTCTTAAATGATGTGGCGTTTTCCAAAATGCAGGGTTATAATGTGAATTATGATATGCATACGTATGCATAGAAATATAATCTACCGCTTTTATCAATTTTTCTAAGTCTTCTGTATGGTATTCAGCATCTCCTCCACCCCAAGATGAAAAATCATCTGAACTTGTAATCCAAAGGTCTTTAGAAAGCTCTCCATTTTTCTTTAAATCTTGTAAATGATTTACCCATTTTAAGATAACATTTGGCTGCACATAATAACTTGTAGCCCATTTCACCATCGCTTCATTACCAACTGCAATTACCTTTACAATGTCTGGATATTGATTTGCCAACGCTACAGCTCTTGTAATTTCGCCTTCGTTTTGTTGACTCTCAATATCATGATTGGGCACTTTATCCGTCCAAGCATTCAAACAATCTATCCAAGCACCCAACATTACATACATTTCGAAAGTAGGGTCTTCTTTTTTAAGCTGATGAATTGCTTCTAAAACATTGGATGCATGCGGTAAGTTTGGTTGCACATTATAGGTTCTTAATATTCTAATTCCCATAGCGTGCAACAGCCTTAAATCTTCCTTTAGTTCTGAAATGGTAGGCTGATGATCTTCCCTTGATTTTAATCTATACCCCCCATAAGAGATTGCCAAATAGTCAGGATTCCCTAAAATTTGAGCTGCTGTTATAACTGCTTTTTCGTTTTGTTTATTTTCTTTCATTTTATAAATCAAGATCATAACTGTCAACAAAAAAAAACAAATCAAGTAAATTAAATTGCGCCTTTTCATTAAAACTATTTACTAATGGATACTTCTATATGGTTAATTTCATTGGATCTACTGAATACTTTTGTACTCGTTTTTACATCTAGTGACAAACTGTTAAAAATTGTTTTTGAAGCATCATTAAAAACAACTTCAATACCCTCTTTTTCTGACAAGCTATATATAATTGGTATTTGACAATAGGTAAAACAAAGCGAACCTTCTTTCAAATTAATTGTTTTTTCTTCTTTGCTTATCGCAGTATACTTAAAAGTTTGAGGAGTTGTAATAAACTCACTTTCTCTTAGTAATTTTGGACTAAAATTAAGTTTTCCCTCTTTTACAAAAACACCAAGCTCTCCGATTCTACTTAACACATCTTCTTTCACCTGGCCTGTCATTCCTGGTTGTTGTGCTCCTTTTCCTGCTGGTGTATGAGAATAGGGATCCGTTGGAAATGCTCCATATAATTGGGGGGACTTATGTACTCCAACACCTGCTTGAATTTCATAATAATGGTCAAAAAGCCTACCGATCAATGCTTGATCTTCATTGTTTTTTACGGCTATTAAACAGTTTTCTTGAACAGATAATAATAGTTTTGAAAGCATGTGCCAATAAATAGAGCCTAAACCTTCATAACCAAAGAAAGTACCTGAACGTCCTGTAAATGCTTTGTGATTAAAAACTTCTTCAAAAATAGTTAACAACAATTGTGCTTCTTTCTCTAATAAATCTTCATAAGCTTCTGGTAGTTCTGCAAAAGCTTCTTTTAATCTATTTGAATTATTAAAATTGGCATTGAAATGATATTTCCCAGTAACATCTTGATTGATGATTTGAGTATTTCCATCACTAACAAGCTGTGATAATAATTTAGAATTTGCTACGGAAGTTTTAGAAATCACATTTTTCTCATCAAAACGTGCTAATTCTTTGTTGGGATATAAAATATAACTGTACTGATCTTTTCTAAACAATGCACTTGCCTTCATTGCGTCTAAAACAGCTAAAACTTCTTTAGACGATAAGTATTCTGCACTTAAAACAGCTACTTGTCCCTCTAGCATTTCAGGCAAATAGGAAACAGATACTTCAGCATCATTTTCTATGGTCATTAAATTATACGAATGGTATAAATTATCTGAACGTTTATTTGCTTTAATTGTATGTTCTAGATATTGTTTTGTAATGGTAAAAAAGGCTAACAACTCAGATTTTGTAACCTTACTTCGATCACTAGAAAATCCATTTTCATAAATCTGAGTTCTATAGACACTTGCTGCCTCACCCAAACCATCTAAAACCGTTTTTCTTTCTGAATCTGAAACACTCC
>CATITK010000163.1 GCA_949545755.1 Polaribacter sejongensis
AATTATCGTAAATCATACGAAAAGCAAGAACTTTTAGAAAGTAATTGTCCAGAAAACCCAATAGAATTATTTCAATCTTGGTTTACAAATGCCGATGCTTCTGAAATGATTACGGAAACAAATGCCATGACGATTT
The DNA here is from genome assembly GCA_949545755.1 of Polaribacter sejongensis. Classification (GTDB taxonomy): domain Bacteria; phylum Bacteroidota; class Bacteroidia; order Flavobacteriales; family Flavobacteriaceae; genus Polaribacter; species Polaribacter sejongensis_A. The sequence goes on from CATITK010000163.1 coordinate 137, forward strand.
CATCTATTGGTTTGGATGGTTTTCCTAAAAATAGAGTTGTTTTATTAAAGAAATATACTCAAGAAGGTTTTATCTTTTACACCAATTATAGTTCAGAAAAAGGAAAGGCAATTGCAGCGAACGACCGAGTTTGTTTATCTTTTTTTTGGGAAGGATTAGAACAGCAAATTATCATCAAAGGAAAAGCAGAAAAGCTAGCAGAAAATGTATCAGATGGTTATTTTGAATCGCGTCCAAAAGGAAGTAAACTAGGTGCTTGGGCATCTAATCAAAGCTCGGTGGTTAGCTCAAGAGAGGAATTAGAATCGAATTTAAAAACTTTTGAAAAGAAATTTGAAGGACAAGAAATTCTTCGCCCCAAACATTGGGGAGGCTTTCTTGTAAAACCAATTTCAATAGAATTCTGGCAAGGAAGACCCAATAGAATGCATGACAGAATTAAATATACATTGACCGAAGATTTTTCTTGGAAACTAGAAAGGTTAGCCCCTTAATTTTTATATTTACATTAGATAATAAATAAAAATGAAAACATTATACATTGTTCGTCACGCAAAATCTTCATGGGAATACGAGGGTATAGAAGATATTGATAGACCCCTAAAAAGACGTGGAATAAAAGACGCTCATTTAATGTCTAAATTCTTATCAAAAGAAATAGACAGGCCTGACGTTTTTGTATCAAGTAGTGCAAATAGAGCTTTACATACTGCATTAATTTTTTGCGAAAATTTTGAATATCCATTATCAAATATTAAAATAAAAAGGCAATTATATAGTTTTAGTGATGGTTACTTAGTAAAAACGGTGAATGCTTTGGATGATGGTTTTAATTCTGCTATTATATTTAGTCACGACCACGGAATCAATTCATTTGTAAATAAGTTTGGCAACAAACCAATTTCTCATGTAACTACTTGTGGAGTTATAGGAATTCAATTTGATGACAAACACTGGAAAAACATAAAAAAGGGGAAAACTTTTATGATCGATTTCCCAAAAAATCATAAATAAAATAATTTGTTAGAAATTAAAAAATTCGGAGCGATCGATATTGGGTCAAATGCAATTAGGCTATTAATTTCCAATGTTATTGTGTCTGAAGACAAAGCACCTCAATTTAAAAAATCTTCTTTAGTTCGGGTTCCCATTCGTTTGGGAGCAGATGCGTTTGTTGGTAAAGGAACTATTAGTGAACAAAACATCACAAGAATGATCCAAGCCATGAAAGCATTTAAGCTATTAATGAATGTTCATGGGGTAGAAAGATATAAAGCTTGTGCGACTTCGGCTATGAGAGAAGCAAAAAACGGAAAAGAAGTCGTTGAAAAAATTCTTGAGAAAACAGATGTAAAAATTGATATCATAAGCGGTAAAGAAGAAGCAGCAATTATTTCATCTACCGATTTAAATAAATTAATAGAAGGAGATACATCTTATTTATATGTTGATGTTGGTGGTGGTAGTACAGAGTTAACCGTTTTTTCTGAAGGGAAAATCATTAATTCAAAATCTTTTAAAATGGGTACTGTCCGTTTATTGAACAACAAAAAAACAGTAAATAAAGAAATTTTTTCCAACGTAGAAAAATGGATAAAGAAAAATACTAAAGGATTAAAAAAAATATCCTTAATTGGTTCTGGAGGTAACATTAACCGACTGTTCAAAATGTCTGGGAGAGCAGAAGGAAAACCTATTTCTTACATTTATCTAAATGCCCAATATCAATTTTTAAAACAAATGTCTTTTGATGAAAGAGTTTCAGAATTAAGTTTAAATTCAGATAGAGCAGATGTTATTATACCTGCCACAAAAATATACTTATCTGCCATGAAATGGAGTGGCGCTAGAAAAATTTATGTTCCAAAAATTGGACTTTCAGACGGCATAATTAAAAGCCTTTTTTACAATAAGTTGTAATAACTTAGAGCATCCTCATTCAATCTCAATGAGGATTTAAGTGTGTTTTATTAAAAAACATGCTCCACCTATCAAGCAATAATTAAAAATCAATTAAATTCAATGTTTTTTTACGTTGAATTTTTTTTGTTGGAGTCTCTATAAACGCGGCTATAAAATAAATCTCTTTTGGTATTTCATATTTGGAAAGTGATGCTATTTTTTTAATTTCAGCGTTGATAAATTGTTTATCTTCTAAAACATTGTTCGTTTTTAATTCAACAAGCAAAATCAATTTTTTTCCTAATTTTTGATCAGTAATACCGGCAACAAAAAAACGAGTCGTCATTATTTTAGCTAATTTTTCTTCTATGCGTTCTGGATATAATTTTACTCCTCCAGAATTTATGACAGTATCAAAACGCCCTAACCATTGAAATTGAGTGTCCGAAATCAACTGAACAATATCATTCGTGAAAATCACATTCTTTGAAATTTTTGGTGCAACAATAACTAAACAATTTCTTGCGTCTTTATAAATCTCTACATTGGGAAGAGTTTGATAGTATTCTTCGTGAAGACCTTGTGTGATTATTTCCCCTTGAAAAAACAAATTATTCAACTTTTTAACAGCAATGTGTGTAATTGTTTCTGTCATTCCATAAGTAGCAAAAACATTGGTAGAAATATCTTGTAATTTATTTTGTAATTGCTTGGAAACTTCACCTCCCCCAACAATTATTTTCTTTATTAGATGTAGTGAATCTATTGAATTTTCTAACTGCAAGGGAACCATTGCAGAAAAATCATACTTTTTTTTAAGTCCTTTTAAAGGAGATGAGTTTGGTTTCATCACATCTAAATGCCAACCTAAAGATAGGGCTCTTACCAGCATCATTTTACCTGCAATAAAGTCAACATGCAAACACAATAATGCAGTCGTACTTTCTTTTAGATTAAAGTAGTTTCCAGTAGCAAATGCCGAATGAATCATCTGCTCTTTTTGTAATTTAATTTCTTTAGGATTGCCTGTAGAGCCAGAAGTTTTTACATAAATAAAAAAATCTGTAGAAAACCAAGTTTCTAAAAATCGATATACTTCATCAGAAAAATCATGCGCATATAACAACAACTCATCAACAGATGAAAATGATATTCCATTTAATTGAAAATCTTTATGAAATTTATCTAACTTCAATATTCTTTAGTGTTAATCGGTTCTTCAATCTTTCCTGATAATTTTTCTATCCAATTTTTCCATCCATACTTTCTAGAAAAAATAAAGAGCATTAGTGGGTATAAAACGAATACGGGAAAAAACATTTCCCAGCCCACAGAGGGTTCGGAAGTATCAACATATAGAGCATCTGTTTGAAAAACAGTCCAATTTGTGGTCACAAAAATAGCAGCGATAATATTATTAACAGCATGTAAACCAAGAGACAGCTCCGTACCTTCGTCCATTAATGTTGTCATCCCATAAAATAAACCTGTACCAATATAAAAAACCATAGAAATAGATCCTAATTTCTGAACTTCGGGATTAGCAGCATGTAATAACCCAAAACAAACAGAAGTTAAAATCAATGGCAACCACCTATTTCTTGCTAAGATTCCTATTCCCTGCATAAAATACCCTCTAAATAATAATTCTTCAAAAGAAGTTTGAAAAGGTAAAAACAAAAAAGAAACTGCTAATAATGTAAAAAAAGGAACGGGTTTAAAGTTCCAAACATAATTTTCTGGTGAAATGAAAATCCCTAAAATAATTACGACAGTAGCAATAATTCCCCAAAGAATAAAACCAAACCAAAAACGTTTCCAATCTATAGATTCTCTACTGGTAACCAGAGCGGTGAAATTTCTTTTATGAATGAACTTAACACTAACAAAAAGGCTGATCAAACCAAAAATAAACATCAAAATCATAAGAAAAAGAAAGAGATTATTATCGATTCCTAAAGTCATGAAATTATCTTTTACTGAATTCACAAGCTCACTCATACTTGCCGAATGCATAGAAGCAACAACAAATAACGGTATGACCCCCACGAACTGCCAACCAACAAAAACGACAAATAGGGTTAACATCCAATGATACCATTCCTTCTTTCCTTTGTATGCTTGTTGTATGTAGTTCATGATTTATAAATTAAAGTCCCAACTTTGTTTGGGGTTGTAACATAAAGTTCCTTTTTTTACTTCTAATGGACTTGAAAAGTTATTTGTAAACAAACTTCCTGTTCCCAATCCTTGAGGTAAATTGTTTTGTAATGTTTCTGTAAATTGTGCTATTGCATTTAACCCTATATTACTTTCTAAAGCGGAAGTAATCCACCAATTACAATTATTCTGTGATGCTAATTTAACCCATTCTTTGCTACCAGAAAAACCACCAATTAAACTTGGCTTTAAAATGATAAATTGGGGTTGAATGGTTGCTAATAATTGCTGTTTTTCTTCGGATGAGAAAACACCTATTAATTCTTCGTCTAATGCAATAGGTAAAGGTGTTTTAGCACATAACTCTGCCATTTCTTGAACTTGACCTTGCTGAATTGGTTGTTCTATTGAATGAATCTCTAATGCAGATAATCTATGTAATTTCTCTAATGCATTCTTTGAATTGAATGCGCCATTAGCATCTACTCTCAATTCAATTTCTTTGGATGAAAATTCTCTTCTGATGGATTGAAGTAAGGCAATTTCTGAGTCAAAATTAATGGCACCAATTTTCATTTTGATACAAGAAAAACCACTTACTAACTTTTCTTTAATTTGTTTTTTCATAAACTCCTTCTCTCCCATCCAAACCAAACCATTTATAGGGATTGCTTTTTTCCCTTCTGTAAATTGGGATGGAAACAACTCAAATGGGTTTTCACTTTTCAAGGATAAAAAAGCTTGTTCTAATCCAAATTGAATCGATGGAAACTCAATAAATTTTGACAATAATTCTTCTAAACCAAGATGGATATTATTACATACCCAAAGAAGTTTCTCTTCATAATTAGAAACATCATCAATACTTAAACCTCTAAACAGACCTGTTTCTCCAATTCCTTTTTTACCCTTTTCTTGTAAAATAATAAACCAAGTTTCTTTCGTTCTTAGAATTCCACGGGAGGTGCCACTTGGGTTTCTAAAATTGAGCAAGTATTTTCTATAGGTTGCTTTTATCAATATTATATGAATTATTTTTAAAAAAAAGTGCTCGATATAATTTTTCTCTCTTCTTCAGAAAAATCACTCGAACTGATAGTTTCAATTACTGTTGTCCTATATATTTTTTAAAATTATTTAAATACATTTGATCTTGTTCTTGGAAAGTTCCTTTGAAATAAGGAAACATACACCCCATTAAATACGTTTCACTCTGACAACTTGAGTTCAAAGTAATCGTTGTAAACCCAGCCTTTTCACTAAAAACATAATCATCTATTTTTAGCATATTTTCTGCATTAAAAAAAAGAGTTACTTTTTCATTTGGCACATATGCAATTACTTGTTCTGTCATCACAATTTCTTGCCCTTTATTTTCTATAACAACCTTATAAACACTCCCTATTTTCCCAGGATTCTCTTTTATAGCTTCAAATGATTTTACTTCTGGAATCCAATTTTTTATATTTTGTGAATTATTGAACGTCTTAAAAACTTCAGAAACAGATTTGTCTATAGAAACCTGAGCTGTATAACTTGTTTCTTTAATAAGTATACCTGTAAGAAGAAAAACGACAACAAAAGCTGAAATGATTCCTAAAATTATTTTTATTGTTTTCATGTATCTCTTTTAAATAATTGTACTTGTTATTGCAAAAAGAATTGCAAACAAAAAAGTACTTAATGCTACTTTTTTTAATTCACTATCTAATTCAGCGGAAATTTTATTTTGCGAAACTGTTTTTATATTTTTAATTAATGGGATAAAAGCGACTAAAAAGAGCAGTTGATATATCGATCTAAAATTTAAAAAAGTATATATTGATGCAGCAACTAGTGCTCCTAAAATTAGCAAATAATGATATAATTTTGCTTTTTTAACTCCTAATTTAACGACCAAGGTTTTTTTATGATTCTTTTTATCTTCTTCTCGATCTCTTAAATTATTTAGATTCAATACCGCAGAACTTAACAATCCTATAGAAATAGCTGGTAAAAAAATCTCAAAATTGATGTTTTTTGTGTACAAAAAATAACTCCCAACAACACTTAATAAACCAAAGAACAAAAAAACAAAAAAATCGCCAAAACCACTATAACCATAAGCGGAGTTACCTACAGTATATTTTATAGCTGCAATAATTGAAGCAATTCCCAATCCAAAAAATAAAATAGAAAATCTAAAATTTTCTTTTCCAAATGCAAAATAAATAAGCAGTAAAGCAATTGTTAAAGTTATCCCTGAAGTAATAATAATTGCAAATTTCATTTGCTTTGGAGTAATAATTCCTGATGAAACCATTCTTGCTTCTCCAGTTCTGTTATTATCGGAACCTCTTATTCCATCTCCATAATCGTTTGCAAAATTTGATATCACTTGAAAACCAATGGTGGTTAGCATTGCCAACCAAAAAATACTTGAAAAAAATAAAGAAGACTTCAAACTCAATCCAGAAATATCGTAAGAAGCTTGATTTCCTAGAATACTTCCAACAATAATTCCAGAAACAGATAAAGGTAAAGTTCTTAATCTTGCTGCTTTTATGTAATTTTTAATCATTTAGAAGTATTTAGTTTTATAAAAACTATTCTTCACTACTTAAAACTATAGCTTCAGTAATGTGTATTTTTTCGTTATACTTATTATAGGCAACTAGAAAAACATCTTTTAAACCTAGCTTTTTTATATTATTTTTAAAATCTGTAGCTATTTTATAACTTAAAAATGAACCTATTTGATACGCATTACCAATATCTGTTTTTTCTTTTTAGAAATTCACGGCTTCATCTTCATTAAATTGTATGTTTAAATCTTTGTAAACACCTAATTGTACAGAATAAATGACTTCTGCTGTATGTTTATTAGAAATTAAAGCAGACATTCTATTGATACTATCTAATAAAACATTTTTTTGTTCTTCTGCAGTTTTTCTAATTTCATTTTGTTTTAAATTATTTGTATAAAAAAATGATATCCCACCAAAAAAAAGTAATAACAAAAAAATTAGCAACAATTTTCCGTTTCTATTTTGTTTTATTGCTTTATTAGATTTCAGTTTTAAAGCTACATATCCTTTTTGAAGCTCATTTTTTTGTACTTCTAAGCTATCTAAATCAGAATACAATTTTACTAAATCATCCTCTTTCATTTGTGCCATTTTATAAAATTATAAATTATTTGCTTCTGCAATTAACTCAGCAATGTCCTTAACAACAACCTCAGCTTCTTTTTCTTTGAATTTAATTCCATCAGTCATCATTGTATTACAGTAAGGACAGCCTGTTGCTATGATTTCTGGGTTGGTTTCTAAAGCATCTTCTGTTCTTAAAACATTAATTTCTTTATCGCCTTTTTCCGCATCTTTAAACATTTGTGCACCTCCAGCTCCACAACATAATGCTGAAGATTTGTTGCGTTTCATTTCTGTTAGATTAACACCCAATCTTTTTATTAAATCTCTTGGTGATTCATACACATCATTGGCTCTTCCTAAATAACAAGGATCATGAAAGGTAACTCTTTTCCCTTTTAATACTGTATCATCAATTTTTAAACGACCTTCAGAAATTAAATTTTGTATAAATTGTGTATGATGAAAAACTTCATACTTCCCTCCTAAAGAAGAATATTCATTTTTTAAGGTATTAAATGAATGAGGATCACATGTTACAATTTTCTTTACTTCATAACCATTCAATACTTCAATGTTCATCATTGCTTGCATTTGAAATAGAAATTCATTTCCAGCTCTTTTTGCTGCATCTCCTGTAGATGATTCTTCCGTTCCTAAAACTGCAAAATTAACATTTGAGTGCACTAATATTTTCACAAATGCTCTCGATATTTTCTTTGCCCTGTCATCATAACTTCCTGCTGCGCCAACCCAAAACAACACTTCTGGTTGCTTACCTTGTGCCATCATGTCTGCCATTGTAGGTACATTCATACTTTTGATATTTAATTGTTGATGTTTTTAATTATTTTACTTCTCGATACGAATTTAATAGTTCCTAATAAATCCATTCGAAATGACATTGACTAAAAACTTTGAAGCGTATATTATTACTCAGTACTTACTACCTGATGCTGACAAACTATGCCATATTACTCTTCTTTCGTCCAATTCAACCTATCTTGTTGGCTATATTGCCACGGAGCGCCATTGTTTTCGATATTGGTCATCATCGAATTTAGTTCTTGTGGTGCCGCACTTTCTTCCATCACTAAATACCTTCTCATATCCATAATGATAGATAATGGATCAATATTTACAGGACATTCTTCTACACAAGCATTACAACTTGTACATGCCCATAATTCTTCTGGGGTAATATAATCGTTTAGGAGTTGTTTTCCATCATCAACAAAAGTTCCCTTATTGGCATCAATATTTCTACCAACCTCTTCCAAACGATCTCTTGTATCCATCATAATTTTGCGAGGAGACAATTCTTTACCTGTTAAACTTGCAGGACAAGAGGATGTACATCTACCACATTCTGTACATGTGTATGCGTTTAATAATTGCACCCAATTTAAATCAGCAACATCCGAAGCTCCAAATTTTTCTGGAACGGCCTCTTCTGTTCCCTCTGCTGGCATGGCATAAGGATCTGCATCTGGATCCATCATCAATTTCACTTCATTGGTAACAGATTCTAAATTATTGAATTGTCCTTTTGGATTTAGATTAGCAAAATAGGTATTTGGAAATGCTAATAAAATATGTAAATGTTTTGAATAAAATAAATAATTTAAAAAAACCAAAATTCCTAAAATATGAAACCACCAGGCAGTTCTTTCAATTGTATGAATTGATGCTAAAGAAAAACCATCAAAAAAAGGGGCAATAAATTGACTGATTGGATTTCCTATACCGGCTTGCTGAAATACAGTATCTGACGCATTCATAATCAAAAATAGCGTCATAATGACCATTTCAAAATATAGGATAATATTTCCATCTCTTTTTGGCCATCCTTTCATTTCTTTACTCAAAAACCTTTTGATGTTAGACAGGTTTCTACGAGTCCAAAAAATAGTAACTACAACAAAAACCAATACGGCTAAAATTTCAAAAGTTGCTATTAAAAATCCATAAAGAGCATTGCCTAAAAAACCTAAGAAAACTCTATGAGTTCCAAACAATCCATCAATAATAATTTCTAAAACTTCTATATTTATGATAATAAAACCCACGTATACGATAATGTGTAAAAAGCCTGAAAAGGGCCTTTTGACCATTTTAGACTGCCCAAGTGCAATCATTAACATATTTTTTATCCGTTCCGATTTTTTATCCGTTCTATTTACATTCTTTCCTAATTTGATGTTTCTAAATAATTTACGAATATTCATCGCAAAAAAACCGATACCGACAGCCAAAGCTAGGGCAAAAACTATGTTTGGTAAATAGTGCATCTAAGTAGTGTTTTTATAAATTATTTATTTTCCCGGTTTTCTAATTCTTTATTTTCATCAGGTGTATAAGGGCTCCCTCTTTTTCCAAATAATGAAAAGTGTACAAATCTTTTTGGATGTAACTTCATTTCCCTTAACAAGTTTTCCAATTCTTTAGACATTGCTGTAATATTGTTATATAACTTGTCATCAGTCACTAATTTACCGATTGTTCCTTCGCCTTTATGAATACCAGCTAACATTAAATTAGCAGCGTTAAGTGTTATTTCTGCTTTTCGAAATATACCTCCAATATCTGCATTCGCTATTGTGTCTGAAATTTTTGAAAAATTTTCAGTAATTACCTTCGTGTTTTTCACACTTTCTTTTAAATCTAAAGAAGTAGCATCTATCAATCCATTAACAGATAACATTGTTCTTTTCACCTCGACTATAGTATGCTCTAAATTTAGAACAGATTTTCTTAAGCTATTTTGAGTTGTGATATCTAGAACATTGTTAACGTTTATAAATAAAGAATCTGCACTTGAAATAACATGTTCTAACTTTTCCTGAAGGGGATCTAAACGCTCACCAATAGAGGTGAATAAATTAGATTCTATTTCTCCCTTAAGGGAATCTCCAGAAACGGCAAGCGCTCCTTCATAACTAGGTACTATTGCTAAATTTGAGCCCCCTAAAGGATTTGGAGAATATATTTTTACAATACTTTTTTTGGAAAAAGTAAAATCAGTTTCAACAGCAAAACGCACAATTAATTGACCTCTTTTATCTTTTTCTTTATTAAAGTTGATTTCCACAACTTTCCCTATTTTTAGTCCATTAATAGTCACTAAACTTGACTCACTTAGTCCACTAATATTCGTGTATTCAACTTTGAAGTAGCGTGTATTTGTATCAAACAAGTTTTGTCCTTTCAAAAAATTATAGCCCCATATAAATATGGTGATAATAATAATAGCAACAATTCCTATTTTTAATTCTTTTGACATAAATAATAATTTTAAACAAAATTACTAATAATAATTGGTTGGAGACCACTAAAATTATTGCATTTTAATCGCTTGCTGAACTGATATTTTTTTACCCTTTTTAAAAGCCACAATAAAAGCAGAAGTAAATCCTTTTTCTTTTGCCGTTTTTAAAGATTTTTTTATGGCATTGTAGCTGGAAGTATTTCCATAATAATACTTATAATATCTACCAACATTAATTCTTTGAACTCTTTTCAATCCTTTAAAATTGTAGGTTTTCGTAGCAATTTTATTTTTTCCAGATGCAATTTGAACCTTAAATTCTAAAGATTTCACTGGAGTCTTTTCTGTGATTGTATTTATCACGGTATTTAATTTCAAATTATTGATGTAATTTAAAACAGCCTCTGTAATCGCAGTACTCATTTGCTCCTGCCCTTTTGTCGAATTAAGATATCTTCCTTCATTTTTATTGGTTAAAAAACCTAACTCAACCAAAACACTTGGCATAATCGTTTCTCTTAAAACCTGAAAATTATCTTGTTTAACCTTTCTGTCATTTCTTTTCAATTTAAAAGAAAAATTATTTTGAATTAAGCTTGCTATCGCTAAACTTTTATCTAAATTATCTTCTTGTAATAAAGACAAACCGATAACTGATTCTGCGGAGTTTCTGTCAAAACCGATGTATTTATTTTTATAATTATCCTCTAAAAGAATTACGGCATTTTCCCTTTTTGCAATTTCTAAGTTTTTTTTATTCCCCCTTAACCCCAGCACAAAAGTACCTGCTCCAAAGGCATTTGATGTATGAGAATCGCAATGTATTGATATAAATAAGTCTGCTTTTGCATTATTAGCAACATCTCCTCTTTTCCATAAATCTATAAAAACATCTTTATCTCTTGTTAAAAGTACTTTTATGTCTTTCTTTTTGGACAGCTTTTTACTGACAGCTATGGCCACTTTTAAGGCAATGCTTTTTTCTTTATACCCATTACCTAAATTCCCAGGGTCTTTACCACCATGGCCCGCATCAAGAACAATGACGTACTTTTTTTGAGCAAATATTGATGATGTGTTTAATAAAAATGAGAACGCAAAGAAAAAAAGAAAAATAATTTTTACTTTGGTATTAATTTTGTTGTTTTCTTTAAATGTCATTAATAAAATTTAACTAATTTTGGCATTGTAAATTTGGCGCTTCAAACATTGAGCCATACTTTTACTCTCATACAAAAATAGCACTTATAGCATTGCAAACAAACCGATCATACATTCTTTTATTTTGCTGTATATTTTTCATAGGAAAAGGCTTCTCTCAAAACCCTAAATCTAACAAGGAAACAGTAGCTTTTGATCTCAAGAAAGATACTACTTTAACCGAAAATAAAGAAGTTTTTTTTAAAAGTAAAAAGGATTCTATGGGTTTAAAAAAGAGAGATACAATCGCGTTAGACTCTATTAAACCAAAAGAAAGTATCGAAGATATTATAGTTCATGTTGCCAAAGACTACACCATACAAAATGCTAAAGAAAAAAAGGTTACGCTCTACAACGAAGCGAGTATTACATACACAGACATCGATTTAAAAGCCGGATTAATTATTGTAGATTATAAGAAAAACACAATTTATGCAAAAGGTATAATCGATAGTACTGGCTATGTTCAACGACCTGTTTTCAAACAAGGTGGACAAGAATCTGAGCAAGATTCTATGGTGTATAACTTTAAAAGTAAAAAAGCTTTAATTTATGGATTAAAAACCAAACAGGGAGAAATGTTTACCTATGGTAAGAAAACCAAACGTATCAATGATTCTACCGTTTTTGTTAGAAATATTCGATTTACTACTTCAGAGAAGAAAATACCAGATTATTATATTGCTACTGACAAAGCAAAATTAGTTCCTGGAAAAAAAATCATAGTAGGTACTAGTAACTTAGTTATAGCAGACATACCTACTCCTCTATTTTTACCTTTTGCTTATTTTCCATTAAGCGAAACAAGTGTTTCGGGGTTTTTAATACCTGCTTTTGACACAGGTAGTAGTTCTAGAGGTATTGGTATGCAAAACGGAGGATACTATTTTGCAATTAGTGATTATATGGATTTAACCGTTTTGGGTGATATTTATTCTAATGGAAGTTGGGGAACAAGAATATCATCAAACTATAAGAAACGTTATAAGTTCAATGGGAGTTTTAATTTTAATTTTGAAAACAATATAAACGGGATTAGAGGTTTTGATAACTATAGTAAAGCAAACAGATTTAATCTTAGATGGAATCATAGTCAGGATTCTAAAGGAAGTCCTAACGCTAGATTTTCTGCATCTGTTAACTTAGGGAGTAGTAGGTTTTTTAGAGAGTCTCAAAATCAATTTAATGTTGCTCAAACTCAGACAAACACCTTTAACTCCTCTATAAATTACAGTAAAACTTTTGTTGGCACCCCCTTTAACATGAACCTAACGGCATCCCACCAACAAAACACAAATACAGAAAGAATTACGATGACTTTACCCTCGCTATCGGTAAATATGAATAGAATATACCCGTTTGCAGGAAAAGGAGGTGTACAAAAAACTCCGATTCAGAAAATGGGATTTAGCTATACTTTGCAAGGTCAGTACTTAATCAATACCACAGAAGAAGAATTCCTTACAAGTAAAATGTTTGAAACTGCAAGATCTGGTGCACAACACAAAACAGGAACCAATACCAATATAAAAGTGTTTAGGTATTTCACCCTAGCACCAAGTGTTAATTTTGAAGAAACATGGCAATTTGATTACATTAATAAAGAGTATGATATAGAAAAAAACGTAGTGGTTACGGATACCATTAGAGGCTTTAAGAGTTTTAGAGAATACAATGCAGGTGTTAGTTTATCAACAAATATTTACGGTACTTTTAATTTTAAGAAAGGACGCTTAAAAACTATTAGACATACGTTTAGACCTTCTGTATCCTATTCATATAGACCTGATTTCAAAGACAAGTACATCAAACAAGTACAACGAAGTGTCGATGCTTTTGATTTGGAAGATTATACTGTTTTTGATCAAGGTATCTATGGAGCACCCTCTTCAGGAATAAGTAATTCCATTGGAATTTCCATAAATAATGTCCTAGAGGCTAAAGTTGCCCCCAAGGATCCAAATAGTGATGAAGAGGATGAGAAAATAACTATTTTAAATAATTTCAACTTTAGCAGTTCTTATAATATTGCTGCAGATAGTTTGCGGTGGTCACCAGTAAGGTTTTCTACAGGAACTCGATTGTTTAAAGATAAAATGGCAATTAATTTTAATGGATCTTTAGATCCTTATCAGGTTGTTGCATCTACAAATGGATCTGCAATAAGAATTAATAAATTTAACGATAAAATCTTTAGATTGACAAATGCTAGTTTAACGGCTAATTATTCTATCTCTAGTAAAGACTTTGATAAGGACAGCAGCGGCAATTCCAAAAACAATGGTAATGGTGCGCAAAACACGGTGGACGTTATTGGTGCAGACATCAATCCTACAGATCGATTTGGACAAAAAAACGCGATTAATACGGATAAAAAAGACAAAAATAAACAAGCCGAATTATACAATTCAGACATTCCTTGGTCTATAAGTCTTGCCTATTCTGCGAGTTATAGAGATAATGGTTTATCACCAGGAAGTGTAGGAATTCATAGTGTTGTGTTTAGTGGTAATCTAGAACTATCTCCAAAATGGAAAATGGGGTATTCTTCCGGTTATGACATACTAGGAGGTGCTTTTACATTTTCAAGATTTAATTTTTCTAGAGATTTAGATAGTTGGCAATTCAATTTTAATTGGGTTCCTTTTGGAACAAATTCTTCATATACATTCTTTATTGGTATAAAATCATCAACATTATCAGATTTAAAATGGGATAAAAATAAGCCACCAGATAGAAGGCTATTTTAGTTAATGCCTAGTTCTTGGTTGTTGTAACAACTAAAAAAACCTTTGTAAATTTTAAACTTAAAACCAATGAAAAAAGTAATTACAACAAGTAAAGCACCAGCTCCAGTTGGACCATATAACCAAGCGATATTAAGTGGAAATACATTGTACATATCAGGACAAATTGCCATTAATTCAGCAACTGGAAACCTCGTTTTAGAATCGATAACAAAAGAGACGAAACAGGTTATGGAGAATTTAAAAGAAGTTTTAGCTGCTGCAGAAATGACTTTTGAAAACGTAGTTAAAACATCCATATTTATTTCAGACATTAACAATTTTTCTGAAATAAATGCAGTTTATGGGCATTATTTTGATGAAGAAAACGCACCTGCAAGAGAGACTGTAGAAGTCGCAAACTTGCCTAAATTTGTAAATGTTGAAATTAGTGCTATTGCAGTAAAATAATTGGATGCTTATATATCATAAAAAAGCCTGATAGAAATAATATCTATCAGGCTTTTAAAAATTTATTTTGACTCTTATAAAGAGGCTGAATACTCAATTAAATCAACGATTTTAGTTGAATAACCAATTTCGTTATCATACCAAGAAACGATTTTTACAAAGTTATCGTTTAATGCAATACCTGCATTGGCATCAAAGATAGAAGTACGAGTATCTCCGATAAAATCTTGAGAAACTACTAAATCTTCAGTGTAACCTAAAACACCTTTCATTGGTCCACTTTCAGAAGCTGCCTTCATTGCTTCACAAATTTCTTTATAAGTAGCTGGTTTCTCTAATTTAACCGTTAAATCTACAACAGAAACATCCATTGTTGGAACTCTAAAAGCCATACCTGTTAATTTCCCGTTTAGAGCAGGAATTACTTTTCCTACAGCTTTTGCAGCTCCAGTAGAAGAAGGAATGATATTATGAATTGCAGAACGTCCACCTCTCCAGTCTTTCATAGAAGGACCATCAACTGTTTTTTGAGTTGCAGTTGCAGCGTGAACAGTGGTCATTAAACCTTCAGAAATACCCCAGTTGTCATTCAATACTTTCGCAATAGGAGACAAACAGTTTGTTGTACAAGATGCATTCGAAAAAATCTTTTGATCTGCAGTTAATTCTGTATTGTTTACACCCATGACAAACATTGGTGTATGATCTTTAGAAGGAGCAGATAATACTACTTTTTTAGCACC
>CATITK010000164.1 GCA_949545755.1 Polaribacter sejongensis
ACGCTTATCAGCTCTAGATTTGTATTTATAATACGCATCACGTTTAAGTCCGAAACAATGAGTTATAGTCGTTAAAGAAGCAAATCCCTTAGACTTCTCTTTAGCTTTGATTA
Organism: Polaribacter sejongensis; assembly: GCA_949545755.1. Lineage (GTDB taxonomy): Bacteria > Bacteroidota > Bacteroidia > Flavobacteriales > Flavobacteriaceae > Polaribacter > Polaribacter sejongensis_A. Next base: position 114 of record CATITK010000164.1, read on the forward strand.
AGGCTTTATACTTAACTTTTTTTTTAGTTCAGCAATGGATTTGTAGCCAAGATCTTCGGCAGCTACTTCTAGATAAGATTCTTCTACCATAGCATCCAAATCCTTTTTAAGTAGTAGCTTTTTAAGTTGTTCAATCTCTTTTTGCAGTGTTTTAATTCTAGATATTTCGTCTTTAGTTTCCACTTTTACCCTGGTGTTCATTAAGTCTTTACGATTATACTTTTTAATCCACTCATTAACCGTTGTAGGTGCAATAGAGTAGAGTTTACATAGTTCGCTCTTTGTGTGTTTTCCGGTTGTAAGTTCCGCTAAAATTTTCAGTTTAAAAGGTTCTGAATACCGTCTAATTACTTTGTCATTTCTATACATAATGTTTAAAATTATGTAGCCTTTATTCAGGACGGGTCAAGCTTGCAGGTAACGGTTTGTGTAAGAATAGTTGCGTGGTTTAAGCACTGAAGTTAGCAAACAAATCACAGATAGAAAATTCCAGCGGAATTTTCGTAAGTAGGCAGTGACCTAGCAATTAATTATACACGTTTGTTGGCTACAGTTGTTACTCAACATCTATAGTGGCAATTGCCCATTCATTTTCAGCTCCCGAACCCTCTTCTGCCTTAACTATCACATAATATTTTGCTCCATCAGAATTGAAGAAACCAAAATAGCCACGAGATTCGTAAAACACTCCTCCATTATTACCATCTGGAATTAGAAAAGAAGATAGTTCAATAGTACCTTCAAAGGCCAAAAACTCAGTTTCATAGGTTCTGATTTCGTTAGTGGGTTCTTCTTCAAAATTACTAGGGCTAAAAATAGCATATACTTTACCTGCAGCACCACTGTAATCCAATGTTACCACATATCCATCTCCTACTAATTCGCCATTATATGTCATGTCATTAGCTTGAATAGAAGAACCATTAAATACGCGTCTACTCTTGGCGAACAATCGGCTACCATCTTCTGAAATCCATATATTGCCATCGAATGGAAAATCTCCGTGATAAGGAGAATCATAAAGGTATTGAGCGGTTCCATTACTAATTTCATATTTTTCAAAATCTGAGGGACTTAATCGTGTGTTTGCACCATAAATGAAGTTATCTAATGGATGTAATTTAGCTTTTGTTTGCTCATATATCGAGGAACCATTATGTTGCGTTTCAACTCCGTTTGATAAATCTATACATCTTATCCTTTCCCACTGATCTTCTTCTGGGAAAACATAAACCCAGTCATTTGGTGCAAGTATAATATCATAAACATTCGCAGTTACAGTATAAGTATCTTCCAATTGCATGGTCGATAAATTAACATAGGAAAACCAACCATTATGCCCAACTACTGCATGATTTCCGTCTAATCCTACAGAAATACATGATGGAGGAAGGTTTAAAGGAACTGTTGTGATTGAGTTTTCAGAAGGGTCAAAAACTCTTAATTCATTAGGGTTTTCAGAAACAACAACTATAACATCATTATTTCTATCATATTCTGCATCTATTATGTCGCCATTTATTAACCATTTGTCTTCCACAAAATGATCAATTTGAATATTTAGTGTTTCGAATTGATCAAAGTTATTAGTAACAAAAGTCTCCAAATCATAGTTTTGTGTATCAAGATCGGTTCGATTCAAAGTCACGTTAACTTCAATAGAATCTCCAACATTTAAGTTACCTGAACTTGGGTTAAATTCAAGAAAGGAATTAGAATTATTGTCCCAATTCCAAGAAAATGTCGTTTCACCCTCATTACTTATAAAAAAAGACAAACTTTGTTCGAAATATCCATAATCCAGAGTAGATGTAGATATAGTCATAATTGGTAACGGATTGTCTTCTATTGGGGATTCCTCTGAGACATTGTCATTACTACATCCAGAGAAGAATAAAATGATTGATAATAAACAAAATGATTTCAGATTTTTATTTGCTTTCATACTTTTATTTGTTTTTTATAATTGTAGCCAACGGTTAGTATAAGAATATGTAGCCGATTTCGGAAGTAGATTTTTTTAGTTTACTACTAAGTTTTATACGGGCTATAATGTTCATATTTACTACTATTTAGGCTATTATTTTTATATTGTGTTAGGCACTGGCATTATTTACTCAATGCTTTTAATATTCTTTCTTCGTTAATTACAATATCTCTAAATAAAACGTGTGGAAATTCCGTGTATTTTGAAGCTTTAAAAGCTTCAAAAATTTTCGATAAAGTAGAGGCTGTAATTAAAGACAAATTCATTTCTGTGTCCATTTCACAATCCGTTACAAAGTCATCACTAAATTCAGGTGCTACAAGTAATATTTTTACAATTCTTAAATCGTTTTTTAATGCTAAACTTTGATACGATTTTAATTGCCTTGAAACTGAACTAAATTTATTATAACCTCTTTCTTTGCTAGTTTTACATTCAACAATTATAATTTCTTCATTTCCTAAATTTAAAAGAATATCCATCATATCCTTTTTTGTGTTTAGTTGTTTTTTAAACTTATCATCAACATTAAATCCAATGCCTTTAAAAATCACACTTGTAAGTTCCTCAAACTTTAATCCAAGTTCGCTTTCTTTTATTATGATTCCGTTTTCTTTAAGCAAGTTTAGGTTTCTGTATGCTACATTCTCGTAGTTTTCCAAATACAAGTTTTCGACATCTTTGTAATGCTCAAGAATATTTAAAATATCATCTCCTCTTTGTTTAATTCCGTTCTCTTTAAGAAATTTTATTCTATCATTTTTGATTATTAAATCTAAAATATCTCTTGGTTTTATATTATAATCAAGTAGAAAGTCTGCATTTAAGACAAATTCGTCTTGAAGTTCAAATTGTTCTTTTATCTCCTTATTTAATTTTGGTAAAGAAGTGTTTAGTTCAGACAGAAGTTTATCAAAACCGTCAAGTGAAATACCTACTTTTTCGTCACGCTCAATATTTTCAAAATATGTAATTAAACTACTTATTTTATCATCTAAAGTACTTCCTTTTAGATTGCTGATATTCAGTCCTTTTTCGCAAAGTTCATTTAAAGTTTTCTTCTTTTCAGTTAATGTACTTCCTGCTTTATAAATGTCTGACAGTAATAAATTCGTGAATGAAACACCTTCTTTTATAATTTCCTCAATTTTTTGAGAGTAAGTCAGTTTTCGGTCGATATTATGGTCTTTTGAAATTTGATTGATTATTGGTTCTCTCAAAAGTTTTAAAGTTCTACGATAGAATTTTTCTGCGATTTCTTTTTTGCGAGTTTTACGTAAAAGCCTAACCATTTCGTCTGCAACATAAATTGTATTCTCTTTGTTTGAATAGAAAATCACACCTATATTTTTAAGTCCTTTTATAACATCTTGAATATCCAATTTTTTGATTGGTAAGATTGAGTAATTAATCAATTTAATTTCTTCTTGTGAAAGTCCAAGTTGTTTTGAAAGTGTAAGAATTATCGAAAGTTCGTCTGACGTAATTTTGGCTTCACGATCATTTTCTTGGTCGTTGTAGTATGCTGTATGTAAACAAGATTTATAAATTTTGTAGTCTCTTTTCCTTATTTCACTTAATTCTGATTTATCATTTTCAAAATCTGCGTTTAAGACTTTTATTCTATTTTTCAGTTTCTTTATTTCGATTTCGTATAATCTCGAAAACCAATCTTGTTTCATTATACAATTTCCGTCACGAATTATAATGTCTATTAAAATGTCAAGTTGCGAAGTGATTTCTTGGAATTCACATTTTATATATTCTTGGAATTCGTTTGAGGTTAGTGCAAAAACTTTAGCGATATTTTGACTGTCAACCGATTTTAGTCCTTTATTTGAAGAACTTAAAATTTTGTCAATTTCTCTGCTGTTTTTCGGTTTTTTTGAAATGATATTGTCAATGATTTTTATAAACGAGTTTTTTTCTAATGAGCCAAGTTTATCTAATATCTTTTCTAATTTCATAGTTGTTTCTTGTTTTGTACTTATGTTCGTCTTTGCTTGTGCCTAACGGTTTGTGTATGAAACGTAGCGTATAGAAATACGATAATTTTCGATTTAGCACAGAGCCGAATTTTTTATTTTGTTTTTATCTTTTCTATTTTAAAAGCCAAATTAAAAATTTGGCGGAACTTTGTAAATAAGCACGAACCTTTGAGTTTAGCACCTTCTAGCTATGTTTTATACACTTTGTTAGGCACTGGCTATCTTTCGTCAAGTTCGTTTTTAATTTCTTTCATTAGGTCTTCTTTTAACCTCAGTAAGTACATTCCAGTTTTCTCAATATCTTCTTTCTGACTATTTAAAATATCTTGTTTCCCATAAATAATATTATTAGATAAATCTCTCATCATTTGAGCAGATTGTTCCATTGATTGGTCGTAACCAATTTCTAATTCGGTTAACAATTTCATAACTTTTTCTCCAGCAATCAGTTTTATTGTATTCGTTTCTTGTTTTAATTTCAACAAACTTTCATTAGACTTAAACATTATTTCATTTACTGACTTTGAAAAATCTGTAGTTGCTTTAAGTTCTTTCTTTTTATTTCCATTTGCTCCTATGAAACCTTCATTGAAATTATTAATTGCAGGAATGAAATTCTCTTGAGCATCTTTATTTCCTTCAGAGCTTAAATTATCTAATAAATTGAAGTATTTAAAATATTGCTCTCTTTTATCTTCGTACTTATATTTTCTTTTTGATATGTCTAGTTGGTATTTTGATGAAACAGACTCTTTTTCCTCCGTTATTCTTTTTATGTCCTGAATTAACGCTTTGTTTTTTCCTTTTTCTTTAAAAAATGATGTTAAGTATCCCATTAGAAAACCTCCTAGTAAACTTATAATTCCAATGATTATTTCTATACTCATATTTTCAATCTCGATTTTTTTTTCAGCTTGTGCCTAACGTCTGGGCTATGAGTAGTTGCGTGGGTTAGTACATAACTTTTCAAGTACACACCAAGTTAGAAATTCCGCAGGAATTTCCAAAGTAGGTGAGAACAAGCAATTACTTATAGCCACTGTTGTGCGTTCGTTTTTTTTAATGTCTGTTGTCACAAAGTATTGGTATTACTGGTTCTGTTTCGTCTAAAACATTAATTGAAGGACAACCAAACCCAAAATATGAAAAACCAAATATAATAGATGCTTTGTTTTTTAAAAGTTTTCCTGTCCATTGTGATTGATGAAATTCACTATTTTCGTTACCAACAATGTTTAATCCTGTTTTACTTGTACCTTCTCCATCACAATATAATTGGTCAAATACTATCTCTTTCGAAGCATTATCGATAACTATAATATGATGACATAAGGCTCTTTCTGTAGCTTTTTGCAGAAAGTAGTCATATTTATTAGTTGCAAATCTATAAGTAGTCAAGGATTTATCATTTTTATTCAACCCGTTAATGATTGGAAATTGATTGTTTTTAATTTTTGTCCATACAATTGGTTTTAGTTTTCCTGTTTGAAAAGGATTTTCTTTACCAATAAATACTAAATTATCATCCCAATTTATAATGCTTTTATCTAAATCGAATCCGAACATATAATCGAATTCATCGTTTCTATAATCACTTGAGGGCCCATAAATATTCATACAAGCAATTGCTGGTAAATCTTTGACGTTAAAACTTAAAGTGTTATCAGTTTTCATTATATAAATAAACACTTTGTCTGATTCTGAAACTTTAAGTTTATCCATTAGTTTCTTTCTCTGATTCTTATTTAGTCTTATAGTATCTTTTTTTAAATCGGTCTCATTGAGTATCAAGTTTTTGTTTCTATCTTCATTCTCATTGTAGGTATTTTCAAAATAGGTTTCTGACAGATTTAAAAAAGCAGTTCTTGTTGTTCCTTCATTGCTTTTGTAAAAAGAAGAAACATTATATAGCTTTATATCAGATTGAACATAAGAAGTTGATAAAAAGCCATTAAAAACATAAACTATTTCTGAATCTTTGACAGAACCTATCCAATTTTGAACACCAACCCATTCTCCTTCAATTATTTTTCCTCCATCGTTTATTTTGTCAGCAATTTTTGTGTGTTCTATTAATTTTAATGAAGTATTTAATGGGAATTTACCCAAAACTTTTCCATTTGGTGAATCTCTATAATTTAAGCCTGACCTTGCAATTACGTATTTATGCTCGTAATGTTTTGGTACTACTTTCTTCTTCTTTTCTACTGTAGAGTCTATTTGTTGTTCAATTGAAATTTTTCGCTCAACTTGTTTTTCAATTCCTGTCGTTTTTTGCCCGTTTGTTTTCTCTTTACAACCAAAAGTCAGAAGTAGTATTGATAGAAGAATCAGCTGTAAATTAGTTTTCATTTTTGTTTCGTTAGGTTTTTTCAAAATGACGCACAACACTTGTATAAACGCTATTGTTGATATATTGCCTATAGCAACA
>CATITK010000165.1 GCA_949545755.1 Polaribacter sejongensis
GTAGTATTGATAGAAGAATCAGCTGTAAATTAGTTTTCATTTTTGTTTCGTTAGGTTTTTTCAAAATGACGCACAACACTTGTATAAACGCTATTGTTGATATATTGCCTATAGCAACAGGATTCATTTTCTTTATTTTTTAACATTTTCAAGGAAATTCAACGTAAAGGTCTTACTTATTTTTAATGAAAGGAGATTTATTCGTTGAATGACCGTTTTCTGTCGGTGAATGGTAGTTATCTGTCGGTGAGTGGAAAAAAGAGCTAAGAAATTAGAGTGTTTTTTTAAAATAATGGCATTTGGGCATAAAAAAACTCCCCAGTGAAACACTAAGAAGTTTTAAAAAAAATATATTGATAATAAAGAAAAAAGCCTCGGTAAAGCTCCAAATGAAACTAGATATTGGCTTTCATAAGCTCTCTGTTCATTCTTGCGATGTTGTCTAAAGAAATTCCTTTCGGACATTCTACTTCACAAGCACCTGTATTTGTACAGTTTCCAAATCCTTCTAAATCCATTTGAGCCACCATGTTTTGCACACGGTCTGCAGCTTCTATTTGTCCTTGTGGTAATAAAGCATATTGAGATACCTTTGCCCCTACAAACAACATTGCAGAAGAATTTTTACAGGTTGCAACACAGGCTCCACAACCAATACAGGTTGCTGCATCCATCGCCTCATCTGCGGCGTGTTTAGAAATAGGAATTGAATTCGCGTCTTGGGTGTTTCCTGAAGTATTTACAGAAATGTACCCACCAGCATGTTGAATTCTATCAAAAGCAGACCTGTTGACTACTAAATCTTTAATTACCGGAAATGCTGCTGCTCTCCAAGGTTCTATCGTAATTGTATCGCCATCTTTAAACATCCTCATGTGCAACTGACAGGTAGTAACTCCTCTGTCTGGTCCGTGTGCTTCTCCGTTAATGTACATCGAACACATACCACAAATGCCTTCTCTACAATCATGATCAAAAGCTACGGGCTGATCCCCAGCATTTACAAGCTGTTCATTCAAAACGTCCATCATTTCTAAAAAAGACATGCTTTCTGAAATTTCAGTCACTTTGTAATCGACCATTTTCCCTTTGTCGTTTGCATCTACTTGACGCCAAATTTTAAGTGTTAAGTTCATTTCTATTTAGTTTTTGGTTTTTAGTTGTTTGTTGTTAGTTGCTGTTTCCATAAACTAACAACCATCAACCATAAACTATCTTATTTATAACTTCTTTCTTTAACTTCTATATTCTCGTAGGCCAACTCCTCTTTGTGCAAAACAGCATCTTTTGGCTCCCCTTTATATTCCCAAGCAGAAACATATTGAAATTCTTTTCTTCTTTTTGCTTCACCGTCTTCTGTTTGGTGTTCTTCTCTAAAATGACCCCCAGCAGATTCTTCTCGCTGTAAAGCGTCTTTTGCAAACAATTCTCCTAATTCTAAGAAATCGGCAACTCTGCCTGCTTTTGCTAACTGTTCGTTATATTCTGTTGCGGTTCCTGGTACATTTACGTTTTTCCAAAAATCGTTTCTCAATGCAGAAATCTCTTCAATAGCGGTTTTTAAACCTTCCGCATTTCGAGACATTCCACATTTATCCCACATAATTTTACCTAATTTCTTATGGTAATAATCTACAGAATGGGTGCCTTTATTATTGATGAAAAATTCAATTCTTTCTGAAACTTCTTTTTCTGCTGCTTCAAATTCTGGGCTATCCGTAGAGATTTTTCCAGTTCTAATATCGTCGGCTAAATAATCTCCAATTGTATAAGGCAATACAAAATAGCCATCTGCCAAGCCTTGCATTAATGCAGAAGCTCCTAATCTATTGGCGCCATGCTCAGAGAAATTTGCTTCACCAATAGCATAACAACCCGGAATCGTGGTCATTAAATTATAATCTACCCAAACACCTCCCATGGTGTAGTGCACCGCAGGATAAATCATCATTGGAGTTTCATACGGATTCTGATCGATGATTTTCTCATACATCTGAAAAAGGTTTCCATATTTTGCTTTCACAATTTCTTGTCCTAATTCTTTAATTTTTGCTGTTGATGGATTCTCCAAATTATGAATCTTCGCTTGCTCTTTTCCGTAACGCTCAAAAGAGGAGGCAAAATCTAAATACACCGCTTCACCGGTTGCATTTACTCCATAACCCGCGTCACAACGTTCTTTTGCTGCTCTAGAAGCAACATCACGTGGTACTAAGTTACCAAACGCTGGATAGCGTCTTTCTAAAAAATAATCTCTTTCATCCTGAGTCAAATCCGTAGGTTTTTTACTTCCTTCTCGAATTGCTTTTACATCTTCTAAACTCTTTGGAACCCAAATTCTACCGTCATTTCTTAAAGATTCTGACATCAAGGTTAATTTCGATTGATAATCTCCAGATCTTGGAATACAGGTTGGGTGAATTTGTGTATAACAAGGATTCGCAAAAAACGCGCCTTTTTTATGTACCTTCCAACCTGCTGTTACATTGGATCCCATTGCATTGGTTGATAAAAAATATACATTTCCATATCCTCCAGAAGCGATAACGACTGCATGTGCAGAATGTCTTTCAATTTCTCCTGTCACTAAATTACGGGCAATAATTCCTCTTGCTTTTCCGTCGACAATAACAACATCTAACATTTCATGTCGATTGAACATCTCAATCTTTCCACGCGCAATTTGTCGGTTCATTGCAGAATAAGCACCCAATAATAATTGTTGTCCTGTTTGTCCTTTTGCATAAAAAGTTCTAGAAACTAAAACACCTCCAAAAGAACGATTGTCTAACAAACCACCATAATCACGTGCAAAAGGAACTCCTTGTGCAACACATTGATCAATGATATTTGCAGAAACCTCTGCCAGACGATATACGTTTGCCTCGCGAGAACGATAATCTCCTCCTTTTACGGTATCATAGAATAAACGATAGGTAGAATCTCCGTCTCCTTGATAATTTTTTGCGGCATTAATTCCTCCTTGAGCAGCAATAGAATGGGCTCTTCTTGGAGAATCTTGATAGGCAAATGATTTCACATTGTAGCCCAACTCTGCCAACGTTGCAGAAGCCGAACCACCGGCCAAACCTGTACCTACAACAATAACATCAATATGACGCTTGTTTGCAGGGTTTACAAGATTGATATGATTTTTATAATCTGTCCATTTATCCTTAATTGGACCTTTTGGTATTTTTGAATCTAAAGCCATAATTATATACGTTTAATGCTTAAAGTGATGATAAAGTGCAATAAAAATAAATCCAGCTGGGATGATAATTGAATATACTTTTCCAATAGTTTGTAGTGTTTTCTTTCTTCCTGCAGTGCCTCCCATGGATTGGAATGCTGAGGTAAAACCGTGTGCTAAATGCAATCCTAAAAGAACAAAAGCAACTACATATGCTGCTACTCTTGCAGGGTTTACAAATTTATGAACCAATTCTTCGTGGTAACGAAAACCTTGGATTCCTTCCATTGTTCCAGACCAGTCTCCTTGTATAAATTTTGTATTGATTTCTGGAAACCAAAAATCAATAAAATGTAAACCAATAAAAGCTAGAATTGTAATTCCACTCCAAATCATATTTCTACTCATCCATGTAGAATTTGCAGCACCGTTGTTCTTAGCATACGATATTTTTCTAGCGCTAGAATTTCGTAGCTCCAATACAAAGCCCATGACAAAGTGAAAAACAACGGCAAAAATTAAAACCGGCTGCAACACAAATTGAACTAAAGGATTTGTTCCCATAAAATGAGATACTTCATTGAAGGTCTCTGGACTTAAAACTGATAAAATATTTATTGATAAATGCTGAAGTAGGAAGAACATTAAGAAAAACGCTGAAAGCGCCATTGCTACTTTTCTTCCAATTGAAGATTTAAAAAATCCGCTCATTGTATAATTAATTAAAATTTTGACCACAAAAATAAGGCTAAAGGTGGTGGTTTACAAAAAATCCCCTAGCTTTTCACTAGTATTTAGAATAGTTTTAAATAACGTTGTTTAAAGGTTTATATTGGTAAAAGAATAATCATTACTTTTCAGAATTAACCTTTCACAAATCGACTATAAATATTTCTAATTTTTATAATATAAACTCCAGGTGAAAAATGACTCACTTCAATTTTTCCAGAAATTTGATTGATTTTTTTTTTCAACAAAGACTTACCACGAACATTAAATACTTCAACTTGACCAATGTTTTCTGTTTGAGATTTTATATGTAGAAAATTACCATTTGTAGGTATTGGGTACAAAATAACACCTCTTTCTTGCAACGAATTTACTTTTACACTCAAAGAGGGAGGCTGCGAAGATAAAAAACCAATAGTTTGACCAACATCTGCTGCTTTGTATGGAAGTTTTATTCCATTTGCACCATATTCTTCGCCTCCAGCGTCATAATTTGAGGCTCTTGTTCCTCCTAAAATATCATTGCTTAAAAAAGAATACGAGCCAATTGCCGCATCTATTACCACACTTCCATTTGTAATTCTATGAAAAATTCCATCATCAGCAATATCGCTATTGGATAAATTGGTAATATTTCCTTCAGAAACTGATGTTCCAATTGGTGTTGTATTTATTTGATACGCATTAATACTTGTATTGTACATTATGTTATTTGCTACTGTTAAGTTTTCTGGAGCTTGATCACCTCCAAGAGAAGTCCCAATTCTTATCGCATAATCACAGTTTACAAAAGTATTGTTTACAACTTGGGCATTTTTAACTTGGTAATAACCATTTAAAGCAGAATTAAGGACACCGTTCATTACATTAATTCCGCCTGTAACATTAGAGGAAGAACCACTTGGTTTAAAAGAGTTTATCCCTTCAATATAATTATTATACACCTTATGCCCTTCTCCAATAAGACGAACGCCTAACGTAAAATCATTGTTTTCAGCAAAAAAGTAATTTCCATAAACTTCACAATTGTTTCCATGCCTGAGTGTTAAGCCACCACCATAATTTCTAAAAGTATTGTTGTAATATTTATTTTGTCCCGATTTGTTTGAAATAATTTCTATTTCACCAAAAAAATTAAAAAAATAATTTTCATAAACTTCAGAAAAAGAGTCGCTAAGTGACGTGGTGCTGGTTCCTATTCGAATTGCGTCTTGATCATTATCATCGTTGATTCCATTAATGGGTGTTCTATCTGCAAAGTAATTGTGGTGTATCTTTAAGTAATCTGCATTTGCCAATGATCTATTGTCATTAATAATACTGCCGATTCCATATTTTCCAATAAAAGAGTTGTGCGCAATTTCATTATACTGTCCGTCAACAATATAAACCCATTTAAATTTCATGGTTTTTTGAGCTTCAGTGCCATTATAGGTGTCAATTTTATTATTTATTACCTTACAATTATCACATTGATTCAATTCAAAAATTGGCACTATATTAGAACCACTTGAAACTAAATTCGCAGGGTTTTGAAATACTAAGCCAGAAATCGTTACATAATTCCCTCTCATATAAACTCTTGAATTCCCTGTCATAAAAACTGCCCCTGGGTTTTGAGCAGTAATAGTAATAGGTAAAGAAGAATTCCCGCTTTTATTTATGTTTATAAAAACATTGTTCCAAGTTCCATTTGATAAAATAATTTCTGAACCCGCAGAAGCATTAGAAATTGCTGCTTGTAATTCTGTGTTATTCGTTACAAGTTGTGCTTTTGTTGTACAAATTAGAAAAAAAACAAAAATTGATAAGAGTATGCTGTCTTTCATTTACAAAATTTTAAATTGGTTAACCAATTTTTATTTTGTAAATATAGTAAACAATATCTAAAAACTTATGTAATTTCTTTAATTTGAGTTGTCTCTCCATTAAAGAGAATTTGTGCTCCCTTTTTTTTACCAAGCAACAAACGACCTATTGGTGACGAAATAGAAATCGCAAAATAAGTTTTGTGGTTAACGATTATTCTTCCTGCAGAAATTGACAGAAAATATGTAACTCGATCTGTTTCTATAACACTTCCTAAATGCGCAAATTTTGATGAAATTGCAACAGGCAACTTCGCCAAAGTTTCTTTCATTTGATAGATTCCGGCTAATTGTTGCCCCGCTTTTTCCATTTCTA
>CATITK010000166.1 GCA_949545755.1 Polaribacter sejongensis
CCAGAACGTGTGTCTTTTTTTTCTGTGTACGTGTATTTTTTCATTATATAATTGTTGTTGTATTGTGTTGTATAATTTGCGTAAAAATAAACTTTTATTTTACTTTAAAGAAAAGAAAACAACTTTTAGAAAAAAGACTTTTTAACATCCTGTGATAAAAAAATATTTTTTACAAACTATTTAACGCTTTGTAGAGTTTATGAACAGGTAAACCCACGACATTAAAATAGCTTCCTTCTATGCGGTCAATGCCTATAAAACCAATCCATTCTTGAATTCCATACCCACCAGCCTTGTCAAAAGGTTTGTAATTTTTAATATAATAATTGATCTCCTCTGCCGTAATTTCATGAAAGGAAACCAACGTAGAATCATTAATAATCTTATGGAAATGATTGCTTTTAATGCTGACGGATGTAATTACTTCGTGTTTTTTGCCAGATAAAGTGCTTAACATCTGAAAAGCAGCGGCTTCATCTTTTGGTTTTCCCAATGCTTTTCCGTCTAGCCAGACAATCGTATCTGAAGTAATTAACAAATCTTTATCTGATAAATTTGTAAATGCTTTTGATTTTAAATCGGCTAGGAAATCAGTAATTTCACTTCCTTTTAATTCTGGAGGATAAATTTCTTCAATTTCTTTCAATTCAATTGTGAAATTAATATCTAATTCTTTGAATAATTGCTGCCTTCTAGGTGATCCAGAAGCCAAAATGATGCTGTATTCTTTTAATTTTTCTCTTAACATTAAGAATTAAAGCTCTTTTTGATGCGTGCTAAATCACGTTTTGAGTCGCGCTCTTTTAATACTTCGCGTTTGTCGTGTGTTTGTTTTCCTCTTGCCAACGCAATTTCTAATTTCGCAAAACCATTATCATTAATAAATAAACGCAAAGCAACAATGGTATTCCCTTTGGCTTCTACCTCTTTTTTTAAGCTTCGTAATTCCCGTTTATTCAATAATAATCTACGCTCACTTTTGGGTTTGTGATTGTATTGATGACCAAATAGATATTCTTGAATGTACATGTTTACAATAAACAATTCTCCACGTTCATTAAACTCACAAAAACTTTCTGTAATTCTAGCCTGACTAAGTCTAATCGATTTTATCTCTGTGCCTGTTAGTTGAATTCCAGCCACATACTTGTCGATAATTTCGAATTCGAAACGTGCTTTTTTATTTTGTATGTTTATCTTCTTTTGGACAGCCATGGACTGATTCTTGTTTTTAAAAATTTTGAACAAAGATACATTTTTACTTTGTTCAGAGAAATGTAATGTAGAGAAAACAATTTTGGAAGTTGGGAGAAACAAGATTACAGTTTAGCGTCCTTTAAAGATGTATTCATTTTAAGACAAGCAATACTTTATGAACTTTTTAGGCGGTAAAAGTTTCCTATATTTGCACTTATAATCTACAATAAACGAAATGGGAATCTTAAAGAACATATTTGGAGCAAAAGATAGTGAAACATCAAAAGAAGAAGAAAAAACATTTTTAAATTGGCTCCCTTTAACATCAATAGCACAGCTAGAGGAAATCAAAGCACAATCTAAAACAGCATCCATTCTTATCTTCAAAGATTCTACACGTTGTGGAATTAGCCGCATCGTTATCAAACAATTTGAAGCTCTTTTTACCAAAGAATTTCAAGGCATGAAAGTCTATTATTTAGATTTATTAAATCACAGAGATATTTCTGCTGAAATAGCCGATACTTTTGAAGTAATACATCAATCACCTCAGTTATTAGTGATAAAAAACGGTACTTCTGTTCATGATGCATCCCATCATGATATTGCTAACGTAAATTTATCAAGATTTATTTAGTTTAAATTCGTTATAAACCTATTTTAAGTCTTATTTTTGTATTTCTTAAAAATATAAATTTGTCAGATACAAACATCTCTCCAACGAAATTAGGTAAAGAATTATACGGATATCAAAAAGACGCGCTTCAAGAGATTTTTAGAAGATTTGAAGATGCGCCAAAAGATTATCATTTATTATATCAATTGCCCACAGGAGGTGGGAAAACAGTTATTTTTTCAGAAATTGTAAGACGTTATTTAGAAACTTACAAAAAGAAAGTTTTAGTATTAACACACAGAATTGAGTTGAGCAAACAAACCTCTACGATGTTGAGTGAATTTGGTGTGTCCAATAAAATCATTAATTCTACGGCAATACTTGACGATCAAGATGACTTTAGTTGTTTTGTTGCGATGGTTGAAACGTTGAAGAATAGATTGAATGATGATAAACTTGATATTTCTGATATCGGTTTGGTGATTGTTGATGAGGCACATTACAATTCTTTTACGAAAATTTTCAAATTTTTTGATGACGCTTTTATTTTAGGAGTAACGGCAACTCCATTGAGTTCTAACATTAAGTTGCCAATGTATGAGAACTATCAAGAATTGTTTGTGGGAGAACCCATTCATCATTTGATAGAAAGTGGTTATCTAGCACAAGGAAACATGTATTCATATAATGTTGGTCTCACCTCATTGGAAGTAGGTGCAAATGGAGATTATACGGTAAAATCTTCTGAAGATTTATACACAAATTCTGACATGCTTTCTAAATTAGTTGCTGCATACGAAGAAACTGCCAAAGGAAAGAAAACCTTAATTTTTAATAACGGGATTAACACCTCAATACAAGTGTTTCATGCGTTTAAGAAAGCGGGCTATCCTATTGCACATCTAGACAATACAAATACGAAAAGTGAGCGAGAACTTATTTTAAAATGGTTTCATAAAACACCCGGTGCAATTATTACTTCCGTAAGTATCTTAACAACCGGTTTTGATGAGCCAACAATTGAAGCGATTATTTTAAATAGAGCCACAAAATCACTGACTTTATATTACCAAATGATTGGTCGTGGTTCTCGAGTATTAAAGGATAAAAGTAGTTTTGAAGTAATCGATTTAGGTAACAATTTTCATAGATTCGGACCTTGGGGAGCAGATTTAGATTGGCAGAAGATGTTTCGAGCACCAGATTATTATCTAAATGCAATTCTTTCAGATGAAGATATTGAGAGTACTTTTAGATATGAATTAACTGCAGAGGTAAAAAAGGAATTTGAGAAGTCTACAGACACCTATTTCGATATGAAAAGCGTTTATGTTGATACCATTCGTTTAGGTGAATCTTCCAAAAGAGTCTTAGAAAAATCAATTATTCACCATGCAAAAATGTGTATTGAAAATAGCGAAGATGTTTTTGATGCTTTGATTTTAGCAAAATTGCTAAGTGAAGAAATTGATGATAGAATAAATAGATATGCAAAATGTATTTCTAAAAGTACCCATAATTTTGTGACTTGGTTAAAAGACGATTATAGAAAAAAATTGAATGCTTATTTAAGGTCGAATTTCGATGAAGACTTTGAACAAATTCATGGACACCCACCTATTGAATAATAACAGTAAAGTGTAATAAAATTAGGCAGACTTGTTGAAAGATGCCTTCCATAATTCATATAAAAAAGTAGCAGAAAATTCTGCTACTTTTTTAATTTTAAGACAAAGCGGAGAAGTACGTAACTTAGCGTTTAGCAACCCTGTTCTGAAAAGTCTCCTGGCTTTGAGTAATATTCTTTTACGCTATGTTATCTCCTTTTTTGCAATCCCTTTTATTCATTTTTTAGTGTTCCGCGAATTTGGGAGACTTTGTGGAGCCGGTTTTCTGCCGAACTTTCTGCAAGAATATTAAACGAAATACTTACATTTTATGTTAACTATTTTAGTTTTTAATATATTCAAAAATAGAGTTCAGTTTGTCATTTGATTTTATTTCATAAACTGTTTCAGAAATAATTTTATGCATATTATCTTTTCGTTCCTTTGTTAATGGGTGTGAGCTAATAATTTTTGGAATATAAATGTTACTTTCTTTTTCTAATTGCTCAAATAATTTCACCATTCCGTTTGGATCAACCTTGTTATTCATTAAAATTTCCAAACCTTGTTCGTCTGCTTCTTGTTCAAAACCACGTGAATACGAAAGGGAGTGAAGTCGTTGTGCATTGTCTGCTAATAAAGCCATAACACCATTAACATCACTAAAAATCAGGGAAACTGTCATATAACCTGCAAGATTTCTACAAAGCATTTTTATTGAATGTCGGTAGTTAACGTGAGACGCTTCGTGTCCAAGTAATGCAACAAGTTCTTCAAAGCTTTCCATATTTTCTAAAATGGCTGAAAACACAACAATTTGTCCATTTGGTAGCGCAAAAGCATTCACTTCTTTTGATTTTACAACAGTAAATCGAAGTGGATTTCTGTTTTTTAGATCTAGTTCTGCAGCAAACTGTTCTAAGTATTTAGTTTTTGTTGTGTCGATATTGTTCTTCCTTAGAAATGCATCCATAAATAGATTACCAATTTCATTGTCAAAACTTTCAGGTAAAAGTGCTGCTGTTTTTTCTGCAATGGGTGGCAAAACATAGAAATATGCAAGAACAATTAAACCAAGTAAACAAACTGCGATTGCTGTAATTTTTGAAAGACCAAGATTTAACAACCGTGTATGGATGTCTATACTATTGTTTTGTTTCATTGCAGCATAAAATTTTTCCGAAAAATATTTGTCGTCAATTTTCAGTATTGCATCCGAATAATTTGTGTTTCTTACTTCAAGTATATGTCCATACTGTTCAAATTGTAAGTCTTTCAATAGCCAAACAAACGAAATTTCACCTGCAATCTGCAAATGAAATTCGTTTGTTCTATCATTAAGTACAACTATCGCTTTTAGTGGGGCAGATGATTGTCCGTCATAATATTTTGCGTCTATTGTATTTTTCATTCTTAAGCCAAATCAATTTCAAAGAAATCCATTGCATCTTCGCCAAAGGCATTTGTATACTCATCTTCGGTTTGATGAATTTCATCAATGTTAATGTCTCCTTCCATTTTTACGTTATCAAAGATGAATTTTTGTGTGCGCATATCTGCCCACGCTTTTCCAAAACCAAGCGTAAAAGCCGTAATCAGAAAATTGACAATTAAAAGCTCGAAAAATCCACCACCCGTTGCTGTTGAGCTACATTTGATTCTTTGTTCGCCTTTGGTCATTCTCATATTGTCAATGTAATAAGCAAAGATTTCACTTTGCCACCAAAAAGAATAAATTCCAAGAGTAATAATTGTAAGAAAGTACCCTTTTAAGTTGAGTAAAAGCCAATCGCCACCATTTGCGTTATTTGAAAACTCAACATCTCCATAACGAATATTTTGGTGCGTGTATTTACGAATATTCATTTGTAACCAAGCACTGTAAATACCAAACGTGATGATTGTAAAAAACACCCACTTAAAGAATTTTTTTACAATTTCATTCCGATTGCCACGATAACCAAAACGTATTCCTCGGTAGGATGTTCTGCTCATTCTGTAACGGAATGAACCGTGAATTGCAAATGGAATGATTGCAAAAAAGGCAAGGTATAAAAAGAGAATTGCAAGTAACGGCAACTTAACAACTTTCAGAAGTACCATATAAGAAATCATTACAGCAATGTAGAATAAAATGATTTTAATAAAACCGCGAAACATTTCTTTTCCTGTTCCAGCGAAGTGAAAACGCTCATTATTTAGAGCTGTCTGTCCGTATACGTAGCGAAGTCTTTTAGCCCTTGCCCAAGGATAGTAAAGTCCAAGTGTAACAAGTGTCAATAGCCAATTGACAATCATAATTGCAAAGTATTCAGAACCTTTTCCGAAGAATTCAAAATCGTAGTTTTTTTTCTGGTTAGTGTTTTGAGTCATTAAATTTTCCATATTTTTTATTAAATATTTACCTCCACTTTTCGGCTTTCAGCTTCTCCGTAATTGTTGCCTGTTCTGAACTTGTTCATAGCGTTTAGGCTATGGTTTGTTGCGTTGGCTAGAACTAAGTTAGTAAAAGAAAACGAGCCAGAGGAAAATCCGCAGGATTTTCGTAAGTAGTCGATAATCAAGTAATTAATTTTATAAGGTGTTGCCATTTCGTTGTTTTTTCAGAGTTTAAATTATTCCGCTAAATTTGATTTTCCTATTTTCCGCGTTTGAGTGAATTAGGTCGGATTTTTATACAGCAACTTGCTAAATTTCGCATCCAGTTCGGTTTCGCAAATTTGCTCAAATTCCGATTATTTATTTTCTTTTTTCTTTATCAAAGAAATCAAACCGTGAACCGAAACTCCAAATAAAATAAGATACAAACTATTTCTAGTCAAAGGTCTTTCAATTTGTTCTGTTGGTAATTCTGTAAAAAAACCATAGATAACTAAAAAAGTTGCAATAAAAATAATTGCAGACCCAAATAGTTGGATTTTTTTCACAAAGTTTATATCTGAAATCCTAAAATGTGTACCAAGTGAAACATTGATTAAACCAAATAATAAAATATATAAATGTCCTGCTCTAAATAATGCTCTATTCATTAATTCCATATCTTTCAGATGGTCAAAAGTGTGGTGCATATATTGACCAGTTAGAAGAAAAATTATAACAATAATAATTCCAAAATAAAAATGAATTTTTCCAAGCATAGATTTTTCGTTATTATAAATTTTCAATTTCCTTAAACTTGCTAGTCAATGAATGCCCAAACAACTGTATTAACGCTACTGTTGATATATTGCCTATAGCAACAGGATTCATTTTCTTTATTTTTTAAAATTTTCAAGAAAATTGAACCTAAAGGTCTTACTTATTTTCGAACAAAAGGAGATTTATTCGTTGAAAGCCCGTTTTCTGTCGGTGAATGGTAGTTATCTGTCGGTGAATGGAAAAAAGAGGTAAGAAATTACAGTGCTTTTTTTTACACTGGCACTAGGGCATAAAAAAAACTTCCTATTTTTTTAACAAAAAAGAAACGGCACAAAGTGGTGCCGTTTCTTTACTTATTGTAGCATGAAAACTATTTAATTGCTGTTTTTTCAGGTTCTAATTGATCAACTACTAACCTTTCTTTTCGATTCGCAATTTCCCAAGCTGTATGAAAAATCAAACGGGTTCTTGTTGCTAACAAATCGTATTCAATTTTATCGGGCGTATCCGTTGGTTTGTGATAATCTTCATGGACTCCATTAAAATAAAAGATCACAGGAATGTTGTGTTTTGCAAAGTTATAATGATCCGATCGGTAGTAAAAACGATTGGGATCGTTGTCGTCATTATAGGTGTAATCTAAATTAATATTGGTGTATTTTGTATTGATATTTTCAGAAACTTGGTGCAACGAAGTACTCAGTTTATCCGAACCAATCAAATAAACATAATTAGAATCAATTGTATGCCTTTCATCAACCCTTCCAATCATGTCAATATTTAAATTACATACTGTATTTTCCAACGGAAAGGTTGGGTTTTCTGTATAATATTTAGAACCTAACAAGCCTTTTTCTTCTCCAGTTACGTGTAAAAACAAGACGGATCTTCTTGGACCTTTACCCGCTTTTACCGCTTTTTGAAAGGCTTCAGCAATTTCTAAAATTGCCATAGAACCAGATCCATCATCATCTGCACCATTAAAAATTTCGCCATCTTCCATACCCACATGATCTAAATGCGCAGAAATAACAATAATTTCATCGGGCTTTTCTGTTCCTTTTATATAGGCCAAAACATTCTCAGAATCTTTTAATCTACCCCGCCTCGAATGTTGATTTAAAAAGGCTTCAGGGACTTCTTGATAATAATCATCTTTCCCTAAAGGAGAACTAATTTTTTGAGTTACATAAAAGTCTTTTAAATATTTGATGGCTTTTTTCTGTCCAGGTTCTCCGGTGTTTCTTCCTTCAAATTCGTCTGAAGCAAATACATACAAGTGTGTTTTTAAGTTCTCTGCCGTAATTGATGCTGCAAATTTTGAGGCATCATCCGTGTTTTTATCTTTTTGAGCGGTATTTCGGCTCGTACTACAGGCTATAAAAAATAGCAAACTAAAAACGTAAAGTAATTTTTTCATTGAGTGTATTCTATTAATATTTTAAAAAAGTGATGACAAAACCATCTTATCAAAACGGTTATGTTCTCAAAATTAACTTTTGTTAATTACAAATTGTTGTAACGTTTTGTTAAAATTAACCAATTCTTTGGGAAACAATGTATCGAAAGCATTGTTTTTTATGAGTTTTTCGGGGGTTCCAGTAAGAAGCGTATTTGAGGTTAAAAGTATAATTTCATCCGCTAATTGAATCGCTAAATTAACTTCGTGTGAAGAAATGATGATTGTTTTTTGTGTGGTTGCCACTAATTTTTTCAACAAAGAAAATATTTTAAGAGTTTGATGCATGTCTAAATGTGCCGTTGGCTCATCTAAAATAATCATTTCCGTGTCTTGTGCCAAGGCTCTTGCAATCAACACCCTTTGTAGTTGACCATCACTCAATTCATAAAAACGATTGTTTATAAGGTGCTCAATTTCTGTTTGACGAATGGCGGTTGCTATTTTTTCAATATCAATGGGAGAAAGTTTGTCAATCCAATTTGTGTAGGGCTGTCTTCCTAATGCAATCAGTTCGTAAACCGTCAATTGACTTTCTGGTAAACGCGCCGTTAAAACCAAGCTTACTTGTTTAGAAAGGGCTTTTTCTGTAATTTTTTCAATGTTTTTTTGATGGATAAAGATAGTGCCAGAAAGCGGTTTTTGCACTTTAGAAAGCGTTCTTAATAAGGTCGATTTTCCAATGCCATTTTCTCCCAAAACAGCTATTAATTTCCCTTTTTCAATCGCTAAGTTGATGTCAGAAGCGATTGTTGTAGCCGCTTTTTTTTGCTGATAACCTATCGATAGGTTTTCAGTTTTTAGGATGATATGTTTTGTATGCTTTTCGATGTTATTTTAACTTTTTAATTTCCCTATTTTTTAAACAAAAATTTTCTTTTTCCGAACCAATAACCAAATCACAATAGGTGCGCCAAAAAGTGACGTAATTGCATTGATTGGTAGTGTAAATTCACTTGTAGGCAACTGCGCAATGCTATCGCAAATTAATAAAACAAGGGCACCAATGATTGCAACAGCAGGTAACAATATTTTATGATTCGCACTCGAAAACAGCATTCTTGCAATATGAGGAACTGCCAATCCTATAAATGCAATAGGACCCGAAAATGCCGTGATGACCCCCGTTAAAATACTGGTGATTAATAAAATGAGATGCCTACTTCTTTTCACATTAATTCCTAAGCTTTTTGCATAATCTTCACCTAATAAAAAGCTATTTAAAGGTTTGATAACAAAAAGAGTTCCTATGAGTCCAATGGAATAAATAATCGCAAAAACGGTGATTTCGTTCCAAGATAAATTGCCCAGACTTCCAAAACTCCAAAATAAATACTGTTGAATTTGAGCCGCCTCACTAAAATAGGTTAAAACACTGATAACTGCAGCTGTTAAAGAGCCAAACATCAACCCAATAATTAGAATGGACATGGTATTTCTTACTTTATTTGCCGCAGTAATTACGGCGGATAGTACTAAAATAGCCCCCAAACTTGCTGCCATTGGTAAAGACCAATTTGAAACGGTATTGGTTAGAAAAAAACCGCCAAAGAGAGAGGAACCTAAAATTAGAAGCGCCACACCCAAACTTGCTCCAGAAGAAACTCCCAATACAAAAGGACCCGCTAATGGGTTTTTAAACAATGTTTGCATTAACAAACCACAAATAGATAAGCCAGAACCAACCAAAACGGCTGTTATTGCTTTTGGAACTCTAAAATGAATGACAATTGTTTCCCAACTCTCTTTGGTAACATTCCCACCAAAAATACTGTTAAAAATAGCTTTAAAAGGGATGGAAACGGACCCAAAACTAATGTTCAGAAAGAACAAGATAATCAGTAAAACTGATAAAATGAGAAACTGTTTTGTGTATTTTGTTTTTTCCATATGCATTCAAGATCTCACTGGTTTTTAAAACCTGTGAGGGCCACCACTTTATTTATAATTCGATAAAAAGTACACTAATTTTTGAATCGCAATTCCTCTATGAGAAATCGTATTTTTTTCTGCAGAAGACATTGCTGCAAAAGATTGATCAAACCCTTCAGGTTTAAAGATCGGATCATATCCAAAACCTTTTTCTCCCTGTTTCATCCGTAAAATCTTCCCTTTGCATATTCCTTCAAAAAGAAATTTTTCATCATTTATATGAAGCGCAACTGCGGTTCTAAATTGTGCTTTTCTGTTCGTTTTATTTTCTAAATCGACTAATAATTTCTGCATATTATTTTCAGAATTAGCAGGTTCACCTGCAAAACGTGCAGAATATACGCCAGGCTTCCCATCCAAACTGATCACTTCCAAGCCCGTATCATCAGCAAAACAGTTGAAGCCAAATTTATTCTTAATATACCCAGCTTTTAGGTTCGCATTTCCTTCAAGAGTCGACTCCGTTTCGTCAATTTCATCAGAACAACCAATGTCTTCTAAACTCAATAATTGAATTGAATCTGGCAACATTTCTTGCACTTCTTTTAGCTTATTAAGGTTGTTGGTTGCAAATACTAATTTCATAATTTTAGTGGCAAGGTGCTTTTTGTAAGTTACAAAGTTACAAAGTTTGAATTCAACATAGTTTGTATTCTTACATTTAAAGAAAATAGTATCTTTTTATAAATACTTTTCTTGACTATGTTAGAGATCGTAAGGGCTTAAACTGCGTTATTATTCATGATGATAGGGTTCATTCTTCAAAATTGTAAACCCTCGATACAATTGCTCTATAATAAATAAACGAATCATTTGATGGGAAAAGGTCATTTTAGACAACGATATTTTTCCAATAGATTTTTTATAAATAGCCTCAGAAAAACCATAAGGACCGCCAATAACCAGTACCAATTGTTTTATACCTGCATTCATTTTTTTTTGTAAATACTGAGAAAATTCAATAGAGGTAAAGTGAGTTCCTTTGTCATCTAGCAATACCAAGTGATCTGTGTTTTGTAATTTAGAGAGGATCAAAGCACCTTCTTTTTCCTTTTGTTGAATTTCACTCAGATGCTTCACGTTTTTAATATCAGGAATAATCGTTAATTCAAACTTTATATAATGTTTTAACCTGTTTTGATAGGCATCAATTAACTGAACCAACTGTTTGTTATCTGTTTTACCAATTGCTAAAAGTTTAATTTTCATTTTGTAAAATTACGAATTATTTGTGCTACATGATACTTCATAAATTGTAATTAAAATGTTATTTTTACATCAGAAATAAACAAGATTATGATTTCTAAAGAACAATTTGAAAAAGAACTAAGACTCAGTATCGCAAATGCAATTCGCGAAGATATTGGAGATGGAGATCATACGTCACTTTCGTGTATTCCTTCCGATGCAAAAGGGAAAGCTAAATTATTAGTAAAAGAAGACGGAATTATTGCTGGTGTTGAATTTGCAAAACAAGTTTTTGAATATGTGGATAAAGATTTAGAGGTTGAAACCTATATAAATGACGGTGAAAAGGTTCAACAGGGAGCAATTGTTTTTCTTGTTTCGGGAAATTCACAATCTATCTTAAAGGCAGAAAGATTGGTTTTGAATGCCATGCAAAGAATGTCGGCAATTGCGACTAAAACAGCCTTTTTTGTAGATTTATTAAAAGGAACCCCTACCAAAATTTTAGACACTAGAAAAACGACTCCTGGTATAAGAGCTATCGAAAAATGGGCTGTTAAAATTGGAGGAGGAGAAAACCACCGATTTGCCTTGTATGATATGATCATGATCAAAGACAATCATATTGATTTTGCTGGTGGAATTACCGCTGCAATTACTAAAACCAAGAAATATTTAGCAGAAAAAAAGTTAGATATTAAGATAATTGTAGAAGCTAGAAGTTTAGAGGAAATTAAAGAAATCCTCTCTAATGAGGGTGTTTATAGAATTTTGATTGATAACTTTAATTATGAAGACACCAGAAAAGCTGTTGCTTTAATTGGCGATACTTGCTTTACTGAATCTTCGGGTGGAATTAATGAAGAAACGATTAGAAAATATGCAGAATGTGGCGTAGATTTTATTTCTTCTGGGGCATTAACGCATTCCGTTTATAATTTAGATTTGAGTTTAAAAGCGGTTTAATATCCCTGTAAAGTTTTAAAGTAAGCGAGTTTGAAAGCATTTGACCTTATTGACTTTTTAGATTTAAATAAAATTAATATCGAGTAATTTTTTCCCTTTAGGGAAATGTCCAAAAGACGAAGGGGCTTATGAGTAAAGAAATTGAAAACAGACTAGAAAAAATTCCAATTATAAATATTTTGGTAAAGTTTGGGAAGAAAATTAAAATTCCGGGCTTGGAAGGTATGTCCTTGTACGATGTCATTGAAATGTATATTATTGGTATTGTAGAAGGTGCTTTAACCACAAGAGCAGGAGGGATCTCTTTTAGTTTTTTTATGGCTATTTTTCCTTTTATGCTCTTTATCTTAACTTTAATTCCATACATACCTATTGAAGGATTTCAAGACGGATTATTTTCTTTTATTCAAGAAATTTTACCACCACAAACCTTTGAGGCTGTCAACACCGTTTTGGGTGATATCATTAATAATCAATATGGAGGTTTGCTTTCTTTTGGTTTTTTATTGTCAATTTTTTTAATGACAAATGGTGTAAATGCTATTTTTGGTGGCTTTGAATATTCTTATCATGTTACTGAATTTAGAAACGTTTTTAAATCCTATTTTGTTTCTTTAGCAGTTTCCTTATTAATGTCATTTTTTTTAATTGTAACCATTACTTCAATTATTTTGTATCAAGTAGCATTGTCTAAGATTGATGAAAAAGGGTGGTTCAATACAACTGATTTGAACTTATTCAATCTGGGTAAGAATTTAGTGTTTTTAGTGATGATTTTTACCATTGTTTCCCTATTATTTAGATACGGAACAAAGCAAGGGAAAGGAACAAAGTTCTTTTCAGCGGGCGCACTGTTAACAACAGTTGTTTCACTATTTACGTTTTATTTGTTTGGGATTTATGTTGTTAAATTTGCTCAATATAACGAATTGTATGGTTCTATTGGAACCCTTTTAATACTCATGCTATTTGTGTGGTTAAACGCGATAATTCTCTTATTAGGTTTCGAATTAAACGCTTCACTTTATGCTTTAAAACAAAGAAATAAAAATGGTGCAACTTCCTAACATTTATAAGTTTTTCACGATATTTGTAACCGCAAATTTTGAGTGATTAGTTTTGAGTGATATAACAAAAAACTAATAACAAAACTAAAAGGCCAAATAATGAAACCAAGCATTCCAAAAGGAACAAGAGATTTTTCGCCCACAGAAGTAACCCATCGTACTTATATTATAAATACGATTAAAAAGGTTTTTGAAACATTTGGATTTCAACCGATTGAAACTCCAAGTTTTGAAAACTCAGCTACTTTAATGGGAAAATATGGTGAAGAAGGTGACAGACTCATTTTTAAAATATTGAATTCTGGAGACTATTTAGGGAAAGCAGATGAAAAATTATTATCGGATAAGGAAAGCCAAAAATTAACTCCTCAGATTTCTGAAAAAGCATTGCGTTATGACTTAACGGTGCCTTTTGCAAGATATGTTGTACAACATCAAAATGACATTACATTTCCTTTTAAACGCTATCAAGTGCAACCTGTTTGGAGAGCAGACAGGCCCCAAAAAGGACGTTTTAGAGAGTTTTTTCAATGCGATGCGGATGTGGTTGGAAGCAAGTCTTTATGGCAAGAAGTTGAGTTTATACAATTATATGATGCTGTTTTTACGCAACTAGGATTGTCAGGAACAACGATCAAAATAAACAATAGAAAAATACTTTCTGGAATTGCTGAAGTCATTGGTGCGCAAGATAAATTAATCGATTTTACAGTAGCTTTAGACAAGTTAGATAAAATAGGTAAAGAAGGTGTTGTCAAAGAAATGTTATCGAAAGGAATCACAGAAGAAGCGATTCTGAAAGTGCAGCCTTTGTTTGATTTTAAAGGTACTAATTTAGAAAAACTAAGTTCTTTAGAAAGCATGTTGCAAACTTCTGAGGAAGGAAAAAGTGGAGTAGCAGCGTTACGTTTTGTTATCAATTCGATTACAGAATTGGACTTAGAAACTTCGTCATTAGAAGTTGATGTAACTTTAGCAAGAGGGCTCAATTATTACACAGGTGCTATTTTTGAAGTAGCAGCACCAAAAGGTGTAAAAATGGGTGCTATTGGTGGTGGTGGAAGATATGACGATTTAACTGGGATCTTTGGTTTGAAAGATGTTTCTGGTGTTGGAGTTTCTTTTGGACTGGATAGGATCTATTTAGTTTTGGAAGAATTAGGCTTGTTCACAACGGTTGATTTGCCAAAACCGAAGGTTATTTTCTTAAATTTTGATGCCGCTACAGATATTCTCAAAATGAAAGCGATTAAAAATTTACGAGAAAAGAAGATTAAAACAGAATTTTATCCTGATTTAGGTGAAAGTAATAAGCAACAAAAACGACAATGGAAATACGTTACTACAAGAGAAATCGAATTTGTAGTTGCTAAAGTAGAAAATGATAATTTTACTTTAAAAAATAGCATCTCTGGTGAACAAATAATTTGTTCTTTAGAGGAATTAGTAGAGAAATTAAAATAGGTTTTGATCATTTCAGAAGAGAAATATTTGATTCAATGACTTTGAAAATAGTAAATTGGGTTGTCGAACTTTAACCAAGCAGGATTATAATACATACAAAAAATTATAATAATACGTTGCAAACACGTAAATTTGCACTTTAACATATAGATTGAAATGTTTGAATTGAGCAGCAAAATGAATGAAGAAAGAATTGAAGAAATAGGAGAGGATCACATTGGTACATCTGCCAAAACTCCATTAAGAGCTGACGCTTTTGCTATTTCTGACAAAGAAAAAATAGAAAGAATCCAAGAGAGTGTCAAAGATATTTTAATAACTTTGGGTATGGATTTAGAAGATGATAGTTTACAAGGCACTCCTAAAAGAGTTGCCAAATCTTTTGTGAACGAATTATTTATGGGTTTGAACCCTAAAAATATGCCAAAAGCTTCTACGTTTGAAAACAATTACAACTACGGCGAAATGTTGGTAGAGAAAAATATTGTTGTGTATTCTACTTGTGAACATCATTTGCTACCCATTATTGGTAGAGCACATGTTGCTTATATTTCTGATGGAAAAGTAATTGGTCTTTCTAAGATGAATCGGATTGTAGAATACTTTGCAAAAAGACCTCAAGTACAAGAGCGCTTAACAATGCAAGTTGTACAAGCAATGCAAGAAGCCCTGGGCACACAAGATGTTGCCTGTGTGATTGATGCCAAACACTTGTGCGTTAACTCTAGAGGAATTAAGGATATTGAGAGTAGTACTGTAACTGCCGAATTTGGAGGTAAATTTAAAGATAAAGATAGAAAACGTGAATTTCTAGACTACCTAAAAATGGATACTGAATTCGAATAGCGTACAAAAAAAATTATCACAAAAAAAAAGCATCTTTCAAAATTTGAAAGATGCTTTTTGGTTTTATACAAGTAGCGATACTTATCTAGTAATTGTTTGTTTTCTATCTGGTCCTACCGAAACAATAGATACAGGAACTCCAGTTTCTTTTTCAATAAAAGCAACATAGTCAAGTAAATTTTTTGGTAGTTGATCAGCAGAAGTCATTTTTGTCAAATCATCTTCCCATCCTTTGAATTCAGAATAATTTACAGAAACATTTTCTGGTTCTATATTATAAGGTAAGTGATTAATTTCTTTTCCTTTGTAATTGTATGAAGTGCAAATCTTTAGGGTGTCGAATCCAGATAAAACATCTCCTTTCATCATCATTAATTCTGTAACTCCATTTACATCTACAGCATATTTTAAAGCAACTAAATCTAACCAACCACAACGTCTTGGTCTTCCTGTTGTTGCACCAAATTCTTGACCAATTTTCGCCATTTCTGCGCCATCTTTATCAAATAACTCAGTAGGAAATGGACCAGAGCCTACACGCGTTGTGTATGCTTTAAAAATTCCAAAAACTTTACCAATTCTATTCGGAGCAACCCCTAGACCTGTACAAGCACCTGCTGCAGTAGTATTGGACGAAGTAACAAAAGGATAGGTACCAAAGTCAATGTCTAATAAAGAACCTTGGGCGCCCTCTGCTAAAATGGTTTTTTTATCTTTTATTGCTTGGTTTAAAAATTCTTCACTATCAATAAATGCCAAAGTTCTTAGTTTGTCAATTCCTCTGCAAAACTCTGCTTCTAATTCTTTTAAGTCGTATTCAACCTGAACCTCAAAAAACGCTAACATTTTAATATGTTTTGCTGTTAAAGCATCATATTTTTCTTTCCAGTTTTCTAATTCTAA
>CATITK010000167.1 GCA_949545755.1 Polaribacter sejongensis
CAAGCTGCTGAAATTGCAAAACAAGCAATGGTAAAGCAATTAGTTATTGGGCATTATTCTGGCAGATACAAAGACATCTCAGTATTTAAAAAAGAGGCACAAGAAATTTTTGAAAACACAGCATTGGCAGAACCTGGTAAAATTTTTAGTGTAAACGAATAGAAATTATTATTCAATAACACGGAGTACCATTTGCCTAGAAATATTTTAAATTCATGAGTATCTCCGAAATCAATAATGACATCCCTTTATTTGCAAACGACACAATTATCTTTGGGTTTTTATGTGTACTTCTTGCAGTAATTTTTTACACTTCAAAACAAGCTGCTTTTAAAAAATTCTACAAAATAGTACCCGCCCTTTTACTCTGTTATTTTCTGCCCTCTGTCTCTAGTTCCCTTGGTATTATTGCCGATAAATGGATTGATGTGCACGCCACGATTCATCATTTAAACGCACTCTATGGAAATTTGGAAACGGTCACAAATTTAGCCTCTTTAAAAGCATACATTGCCACAAACAATATTGATTCTGCGTTGTATGCTCAATTTACTGGAAGTAGTAAAATTTATTATATTTCTTCTCGTTTTTTATTGCCCGCTTCTTTAGTTTTATTAACCTTAAGTATCGATTTAAAAGGTATTTTTAAGTTAGGCTCAAAAGCATTAATTCTCTTTTTAACCGCAACTTTTGGCGTAGTAATTGGTGGTCCTTTAGCCATTGTATTCTTTAAATTTGTAGCACCCGATATTCTGGTACAAGTAGAAGGAACAGCGCTTTGGAAAGGCTTGTCTACCGTTGCAGGAAGTTGGATTGGCGGAGGCGCAAACCAACTCGCCATGAAAGAACAATGGGACGTTTCTGACAGTCTTTTTAGTATTATGGCTGTGGTTGATGTATTGGTTGCTGAAGTCTGGATGGCTATTCTGTTATTAGGAGTTGGAAAATCTGATGTGATTGACAGCTGGTTGAAAGCAGATACTTCTTCCATAACGGCACTAAAAAACAAGATGGAAAAATTCACTTTAGAAACAGCAAGAATTCCCTCTTTTAACGATTTAATACTTCTTTTAGGAATTGCTTTTGGAGTCACTTCCTTAGGGCATATTATAGGAGAAAATTTAGGAAGCTACATAACCAACAAGGTTCCTTTTTTAGTTGACTTTGGATTAGGAAGCCCATTTTTTTGGTTGATAATTACAGCGACAACAATAGGGGTTTTCTTATCCTTTACAAAAGTAAAAAGCTATGAAGGTGCAGGTGCGAGTAAAATAGGAACCGTTTTTATTTATATTTTAGTGGCATCTATTGGTATGAAAATGAACTTAGTTGCGATTGTAGAAAACAGCAGTTTATTTGCGATTGGTTTTGTTTGGATGCTTATTCATGCAGGATTATTAATCATTGTCGCAAAAATTATAAAAGCGCCCTACTTCTTTTTGGCAGTAGGCTCAAAAGCAAATATTGGCGGAGCAGCTTCAGCACCTATTATTGCGGGTGCCTTTCATCCCTCTTTAGCACCTGTAGGAGTTTTATTGGCTGTTTTGGGATATGCAATCGGAACATACGGCGCATTCTTTTGTGCCTTACTAATGAAATGGGTAAGTTAAATTACACTATTTTCGCAACAATTATTTTAACATAAAACAGCCATTTAAAAACAAAATTTAGAGATATGAAGAAAATTATTATTCTTTTAGTAGTATCCATTTTCATAAGTGCTTGTTCTTCCAAAAAGGAAGGAAACATGCTAGTACAAGGACAAATTAAAGGCCTTAAAAAAGGAACCTTATACCTTCAAAAAATGAAAGACACCCTTTTAGTATCTGTAGATTCAATCCATTTATTAGGAAAAGATACGTTTGTCTTAACAGATAATGTGGATGCCCCTGTACTTTATTATTTAACTTTTGATGGAAATACTACCGACAAAAGAATTTTGTTTTTTGGAGAAAAAGGGACAATTACAATTCATGATAAAGTAACAGAATTTGGATATAATCCAGAAATTTCTGGTTCAAAGAACCAAACAGTTTTTGATCAATTCAATCAAATTAAAAACAGGTTTCAAAATGAACGTTTAGAATTTATCAAAAAAAACTTTGAAGCTAAGAGAGCAAATGATCAAGCATTGATCACACAATTAGAAAAAGACTACAAAAAGCTGATCAGAAAGCGCGTATTGTATACCACTAATTTTGCACTTACAAACGCCCATTTAGAAGTAGCTCCTTATATTGCACTTACAGAAATGTATGATGCCAGTTTTAAAATGTTAGATACCGTAAATAATACATTATCAAACAAAGTAAAAACCTCTGTTTACGGAAAACGTTTTCAAGAATACATAAATACCCTGAAAGAAAATAACTAATTTGGATCCAAAAAGACACTCCCTTTTGCTTAACTAATCACACTCCAAATTTTAGATGTTTTAGACAATGCTATATACGTTTTTTTAATATTGCTATTTTCAGGTTTCGATAAAGTAGCATCTTCCTCCAGAAGCGCCATTGCTGTATTTCTTGCCGCCACTAAAATCTGAGTATCTTTCACAATGTCGGCGATTTTTAAGTTTAAAACGCCACTCTGTTGTGTGCCCATTAAATTTCCTGGACCACGAAGTTTTAAATCAACTTCCGCAATTTTAAAACCATCTGTCGTGTCTACCATGGTTTTTAAACGCGTTTTTCCTTCTGGAGATAATTTATAACTAGACAATAGGATACAATAGCTTTGGTCCGCTCCTCGACCAACCCTCCCGCGTAACTGGTGTAATTGTGATAAGCCAAATCGCTCTGAACTTTCAATAACCATCACACTTGCATTGGGTACATTTACTCCTACTTCAATTACCGTTGTGGCAACCATAATCTGCGTTTCTCCTTTTACAAAACGTTGCATTTCATACTCTTTATCAGCAGGTTTCATTTGCCCATGCACAATACTAATTTGATATTTTGGTGTTGGAAACTCTCGAGAAATACTTTCATATCCGTCCATTAAATCTTTATAATCCATGACTTCAGATTCTTGAATTAACGGATACACAACATACACTTGCCTTCCTTTATCAATCTCATCTTTCATGAATTTAAAAACCGACAAACGATTGCTATCAAAACGATGCACCGTTTTCACTTCTTTTCTTCCAGGTGGCAATTCATCAATAACAGAAATATCTAAATCTCCATATACAGACATTGCCAAAGTTCTTGGTATCGGCGTCGCCGTCATTACTAAAATATGGGGAGGCAAAGGAAGCACTCCATCCTTAATCGAAGGGCGTTTTTCTAGCTCTTGTGTAATCTGAAGTAGGACTTGTTCTGTATCGTCAATTACCGCTTCCTCGGTAAATTGGATCACTTTAAAACCAAATTCTTTAAGAATTTTTGTGCGCAATGCAGCTGCTTCATGTTGTGCTGGTGTGTTGAAAGATTCCACTTCCACAATCAAACGTTTCGAAATACAAATAAAATCAACAACAAAATCATCTAGATGATATTGTCTTCTAAATTCAACCTCTAACTGCTGTTTATTTAATTGTTCCCAGAGGATTTTTTGAGAAGGGTTGCTTAGGTTTTTTCTCTCTTTCTGTAATTCTTTCATTGAAGCATATACAGTAGGATACGCAGTAAGATACTGCTCTCGTACTGCCTTCCCCTGGCCTTTAACAAGAGAGAAAGAAGGGCTTCCACCTTTTGCCCACAACTTAGACCTTTGGGCAACGCCAAATCGATGCTGTTCATCAATAATTGCAATTCCAAGGTTTTTAAATTGGACTTTATCTTCCAACAACGCATGGGTTCCTATCAAAATATGTAGGGTACCGTCTTCTAGGCTTTCATGAATTACTCTTCTTTTTTTTATTTTTACGGAACCGGTTAATAAATCTACCTTTAAGTTCATGTCTTTCAACAACTCAGAAATTGCATGATAATGTTGTGTTGCTAAAATTTCTGTCGGCGCCATTAGGGTCGCTTGAAATCCGTTATCTATTGCTAAAAGCATGGCCAACAAAGCAACAATGGTTTTTCCAGAACCTACATCTCCTTGTAATAAGCGATTCATATGTGCACCAGAAGCTACGTCTTTTCGAATTTCTTTTAGTACTCTTTTTTGCGCATTGGTTAAAGAAAAAGGCAAATGGTTGGTATAAAAAGTATTGAAGTTTTCACTTACATTTTCAAAAACAAGCCCTTTAATTTTTATTTTATTGAGCTGTTTTTTGCGTAGTAGTTGAAGCTGGATAAAAAATAATTCTTCAAATTTTAAGCGATATTGTGCTTTTGCTAAGTTTTCTTGATCCTTAGGAAAATGTGCATTTAAGAGCGCTTCCCGTTTGCCCATTAATGTATAATCAGCTATTATTTCTTGAGAAAGACTTTCTTGAATTCCCTCATAAAATTGCTGCAATAAATGTTGTACATAGGTTCGCATTAACTTATTAGAAACGCCAGAATTTGTTAATTTCTCTGTAGAGGGATAAACAGGTTGCATTTTAGTTTGCAACTTTTTCTTGTATTCTTTAACCAATTCTATTTCTGGATGTGGAATGCTAAAATTTCCATTATAATGATTTAGTTTTCCATAGACCACATAAGGTTCATTTATTTTGAGCGCATCTTTGATCCATTTTTGTCCTCTAAACCAAACCAACTCCATAGTTCCTGTAGCATCTTGAAAAGTTGCTACGAGCCTACTGCCTCTTTTTTGAGCCACCGATTTAACCTGGGTAATCTTACCAACAATTTGTACCTCTGAAGTATTGGACTGTAACTCTTTAATGGTGTAAAAAGCCGTTTTATCAATATATCTAAATGGAAAAAAATTGAGTAAATCATCGCAGGTTTTCAATCCCAATTCGGTATATAAAAGCGTGGCTCTTTGCACACTAATTCCTTTAATATATGTAATTGGATAACTTAAATTCACTTTATAAATATATGAATAACGAAAATACAAAATACCTTTTATTTAATGTACCTTTGCCCCCTTATTATACTAAAAAAATGAGATTACACAGAAACTTAACTTTTTCGG
>CATITK010000168.1 GCA_949545755.1 Polaribacter sejongensis
TCTTCAACCATTCCCCAGTTTTCTGGTCCTTTTAGACCTCTACCTGCAGAAACAACAATATCTGCATCTGCAATGGTTACTTTACCTGTAACTCTTTCTACCTTTTCTGAAGAAACTCCAGCTTCTACAAGAGTAGCATCAAAATTTTCTGTAGTTCCCGAAACTGGGTTTTCATGAATTCCATAGGAGTTTTTTGCCAATCCAATAACTTTAGTCTCTGTTGTGATGATCGTATTTGAAAATGCTTTGTTAGAAAACGCTTTTCTTTTTACTGTAAACGGACTTATACTTGAAGGTGCATCTACGACGTTTGAAGCATAACCTGCTTCTAAGTTTACCGCAACTATTGGGGCTACATACAAACTATCGATGCTTGAATCGATTACTACAACAGCTGCATTTGCTGCTTTTGCTACTTCTGTCACTACAGCTGCATATTGTTTTGCATTAAACGTTTGTAAAAAATCGTTAGAAACTGAAACCACTTTTTCTGCTCCGTATGTGTATAACTCTGAAGAATCCGTTGCGTTTATTGTGAGCGCAACTACATTAGTTCCTAATTTTTCTGCAACTTTTTTTCCATATGAAACTACTTCTAAAGCAGTTTTCTTAAACTTCCCTTCCGATGAATCGGCAAAAACTAAAACAGACATAATATTTAGATTTTAGACATTAAACATTAAATTTTTAGATGTATCACTCAACCTTAAAAGCTATGCTAAAAATATTTTTTATTTTATTTGATTTTTTATTTGTTAAATGGTAATTTTAACATTTACATAATTTTAAATCACTTTTGCTTCGTTATGCAATAAACTAATTAGCTCATCTACATTGTCTGCATCAACTAATTTCACAGCTCCTTTTGGTGCTGGTTTTTCAAAAGATTGAATAGTGGTCGCTACAGGATCTCCGGAGGGTTCTAAAACTTGTAAAGGTTTTTTACGTGCCATCATGATACCCCGCATGTTAGGTATGCGTAAATCTTTTTCTTCTACAATTCCTTTTTGTCCACCAATAACGATAGGCAAACTTGAAGACAAAAGCTCATTTCCTCCATCAATTTCTCTTGTTGCTGAAACAGCACTTCCTTCTACTTCGACACCTACACAACCATTGACAAAATTGAAATCAGTTAAAGTAGCTAACATACCAGGAACCATTTGACCATTATAATCTGCAGATTCTTTCCCTGCTAATATGACATCATATTTCCCTTCTTTAACTACAGTTGCGAGTTCTTTTGCAACTTGAAATCCATCAGTAGGAAGTGCATTTATACGAATTGCATTATCTGCGCCAATCGCTAAAGCTTTACGTAATGTGGGTTCTGTTTCAACTCCACCAACATTCACAACCGTTACGGAAGCTCCTTGTTTTTCTTTAAACCACATGGCCCTTGTTAAACAAAACTCATCGTAAGGATTAATTACAAATTGAACTCCATTGGTATCAAACTTTGTGTCATTATCTGTAAAATTAATCTTTGATGTAGTATCGGGAACGTGACTAATACAAACCAATATTTTCATATAATTCTATTTTTTATACTTTTTTAACGGTACGAAATTACGTCTTTTTTTTAAAAAATACTATGCATGCATAGTATTTTTTTATTTATTTAACAGTTTTATAAAAGGAATCCTAAACAAATTTAAAATAATCTTTCAGTTTGTACAATTGTGACTAAAAAAATGACAATTAATTCCTTACTTTTGCCTACAAATTAATAATTACAATTAATATTAGATGAAAATAGTTCAATTCAGAGAAGCAATTTGCGAGGCCATGAGTGAAGAAATGCGCAGAGATGAAAGCATTTATTTAATGGGGGAAGAAGTTGCTGAATACAACGGGGCTTACAAAGCTTCAAAAGGGATGTTAGACGAGTTTGGCGCTAAACGTGTGATAGATACACCAATAGCTGAACTTGGTTTTGCTGGAGTTGCCGTAGGTTCTGCAATGAACGGGAACAGACCAATTGTTGAATATATGACTTTTAACTTTTCTTTGGTTGGAATCGATCAGATTATAAACAACGCTGCAAAAATTAGACAAATGTCTGGTGGGCAGTTTAATTGTCCTATTGTTTTTAGAGGACCTACAGCTTCTGCGGGTCAATTAGGAGCAACCCATTCACAAGCATTTGAAAACTGGTTTGCAAACACGCCAGGTTTAAAAGTGATTGTACCTTCAAATCCTTATGATGCAAAGGGCTTATTAAAAGCAGCAATTAGAGATGATGATCCAGTAATTTTTATGGAATCTGAACAAATGTATGGCGACAAAATGGAAATTCCTGAAGGGGAATATATTATCCCTATTGGTGTCGCAGATATTAAAAGAGAGGGAACAGACGTTACTGTTGTGTCTTTTGGAAAAATCATCAAAGAAGCATACAAAGCAGCAGATGAATTAGCAAAAGAAAATATTTCTATTGAAGTGATCGACTTAAGAACCGTACGTCCTATGGATCATGCGGCAATTATAACATCGGTTAAAAAAACAAATAGATTAGTTATTCTTGAAGAAGCTTGGCCTTTTGCAAGTGTTTCTTCAGAAATAACCTATCGAGTTCAAGAAGAAGCATTTGATCATTTAGATGCACCCATCAAAAGAATTACGACTGCAGACACTCCTGCTCCTTATTCTCCTGTTTTATTTGAGAAATGGATTCCTAATTACCAAAATGTAATTGATGCTGTAAAAGAAGTAATGTATCTTTAATAAGCCATTAAATACGTAGCTAAAAGTCCTATTCAAAATTGAATAGGACTTTTGTTTTATAAAGAAATCTCAAGAGTCGAAAAGCATTGCGTAAATTAATAGTAAAATATACAGAATAAGTGGATAGATTTAGTAATTTTGCGCGGTATTAAATAAAAAAATATGAGTTCAAAAGAAAAGAATACTTTCGATGTTTTAATTGAGATACCGAAGGGTAGTAGAAATAAATATGAATACGATTTTGATTTACACAAAATTCGTTTTGACAGAATGTTATTCTCTTCAATGATGTATCCAGCAGATTATGGTTTTGTACCAGAAACATTAGCTTTAGACGACGATCCATTAGATGTTTTAGTTTTAGGACATGAACCCACTTTTCCAATGTGTGTGATTGAAGTAAAACCTATTGGTGTTTTTCACATGACCGATGAAAAAGGACCCGATGAAAAAATTATTTGTGTTCCTATTTCAGATCCTATTTGGAATAATAAAAATGATATTTCAGATTTAAATCCTCATAGAATAAAAGAAATAGAACATTTCTTTCAAGTATATAAAGACTTAGAAAAGAAAAAAGTTGATGTTGGTGGTTGGGGAAATGCAGCAGAGGCAAAACAAATCTACAAAGACTGTGTTGTCCGATATGAAAAAAGCGACTACAAAAAGAACGATAATTTCAAGATATAGAAATTATTAACATATAAAATTATAGACCTCTTAAAATTAAACATTTTATGAGGTTTTTTTTATCACATTGATTTTATTACATTTACCACCGCTTAAATTTAATCAAATTAAAAATAAAATATGGAATCAATGATGATATGGATGCCTATTGTAATGGCCTTGCTAGGTCTTACGTATATGCTAATAAAGAAGTCTTGGGTAATGAAACAAGATGCAGGTGATGGAAAAATGAAGGAAATTTCTGACCATATTTACGAAGGTGCTTTGGCATTTTTAAAAGCAGAATACCGATTGCTAACATTTTTTGTCATCGGAGCCAGTCTTATTCTAACTGGAATCGCTTTTTATATGGATACGACCTATTTAATCGTAGTGGCATTTATTATTGGCGCTATATTTTCTGCATTTGCTGGGAATATGGGGATGAAAATTGCAACCAAAACAAATGTTAGAACAACGCAAGCTGCAAAAACGAGTTTGCCAAATGCTTTAAAAGTATCATTTGGTGGTGGAACCGTGATGGGTCTTGGCGTTGCTGGTCTTGCTGTGTTAGGTTTAACAATGTTCTTTATTATATTCTACCAGATATTTATGGGTGGAGCGTGGACAAATACGGATCAGATGACGATTGTATTAGAAGCATTAGCTGGGTTTTCTTTAGGAGCTGAATCTATTGCTTTGTTTGCAAGAGTTGGTGGAGGAATCTACACGAAAGCTGCCGATGTTGGCGCTGATTTAGCAGGAAAAGTACAAGCAGATATTCCAGAAGATGATCCAAGAAACCCAGCAACAATTGCTGATAATGTTGGTGATAATGTTGGAGATGTTGCTGGAATGGGAGCTGACTTATTTGGATCTTATGTTGCAACGGTATTAGCTGCCATGGTTTTAGGAAACTATGTTATTAAGGATATGGGAGGAAACATCGCAGATGCTTTTGGCGGAATAGGACCTATTTTATTACCAATGTCTATTGCGGGTGTTGGAATTATCATTTCGCTTATCGGAACCCTTCTAGTGAAAATTTCATCGAACGATGCAAAAGAAGCGGACGTACAAAAAGCATTAAACATTGGAAACTGGGCATCTATTATAATGGTAGCTGTTGCTTGTTATTGCTTAGTGACTTGGATGTTGCCAGCAACAATGCAAATGGAATTCTTTGGAGAAGGTCTTCAAGATATTTCTTCAATACGTGTATTTTATGCATGTTTAGTTGGTTTAGTAGTAGGCGCTGGAATCTCAGCTTTTACTGAATACTACACAGGATTAGGCTCGAAGCCAATTTTAAAAATTGTACAACAATCAAGTACTGGTGCAGGAACCAACATTATTGCTGGTTTAGCTACAGGGATGATCTCTACATTCTCTTCGGTATTATTATTTGCAGCGGCCATTTGGGCGTCTTATGCTTTAGCTGGATTTTATGGTGTTGCTTTAGCAGCCTCTGCAATGATGGCAACCACAGCGATGCAATTAGCGATCGATGCGTTTGGACCCATTGCTGATAATGCTGGTGGTATTGCGGAGATGAGTGAACAAGATCCAATTGTTAGAGAACGTACAGATATCTTAGATGCTGTTGGTAACACAACTGCTGCAACGGGTAAAGGTTTTGCCATTGCTTCAGCGGCATTGACCTCATTGGCTTTATTTGCAGCCTATGTAACCTTTACTGGAATTGATGGAATTAACATCTTTAAAGCGCCCGTATTAGCCATGTTATTTGTAGGTGGAATGGTACCTGTAGTATTTTCTGCATTAGCAATGAACGCGGTTGGAAAAGCAGCCATGGAAATGGTAAATGAAGTGGTAAGACAGTTTAAAGAAATTCCAGGAATTATGGAAGGGACTGGAAAACCAGAATATGATAAATGTGTGGCTATTTCTACGAAAGCATCTTTGAAAGAAATGATGTTGCCAGGTATTTTAACGATAGGTTTCCCAATACTTGTTGTGTTGGTAGGTAAATTAGTATACCAAGAAAACAATATGTTGGTTGCTGAAATGCTAGGGGGCTATATGGCAGGTGTTACTGTTTCTGGTGTACTTTGGGCAATTTTTCAAAACAATGCTGGTGGTGCATGGGACAATGCAAAAAAATCTTTTGAAGCTGGTGTAGAGATTAATGGCGTAATGACTTACAAAGGTTCAGAAGCGCATAAGGCTGCAGTAACTGGTGATACCGTTGGCGACCCTTTTAAAGATACTTCAGGTCCATCAATGAATATTTTAATTAAACTTACCTGTTTAATTGGATTGGTTATTGCACCTATTTTAGGAGGACATTCTGAAACCAAATCTCATAGTAAAGAAACGAAGAAAGAAGTGAAAGTTGAAATTACACAAACTTCTGAAGAGGTAGAAACTTCTAAAATTACGACGACTAAAACTATTGATGGTATCGTAACTAAAAAGAAAGCATAACTACTTTTAATAAGAAAATAAACGATCCCCAAAAAGTGAAACGCTGTTTGGGGATTTTTTATTAAAAGTAAATTCGTAAAAATTTAGTAAGTTTAAATGAAAAAGAAACACTTTATTATAGCTGTAATTACAATAATGATCTCCTGCAATTCCCAAGGAAAACGTCCATTAATGGGAAAAACAATTTATCAACAAGAGCTAAATGCAAGCTATAAAGATGCTTCAAAATCGCCTTTAAAAAAGAAAGATTTAAAAGAATTTAAAGGGTTAGATTTTTTTCCTATAGACACCTCTTTTATTGTAAAAGCTAGATTCACGAAAATAAAAAACGCGCCAGTTTTTAAAATGGCAACTACTACAAATAGAAAACCTTTGTATAAAGAATATGGTTTATTAAACTTTACATTGAATGAAAAAAACTATGTACTGACCATTTATCAGAGTCAAAATGATTTGGAGGATGAAGCATACAAAGATTTTTTATTTTTACCTTTCACAGACACTACTAGCGGAGACGAATCCTATGGTGGTGGACGCTATATGGATGTTATGACGACAGACATAACAAGAGACAATACGATTGTATTAAATTTCAACAACACCTACAATCCTTATTGTGCCTACAACGAAAAATATTCTTGTCCTTTAACTCCCAGAAAAAATCATCTGGAAATCGCAATAAAAGCAGGAATAAAAGCTTTTAAAAAACTGTAAGAACACAAATCGATTTCTGCTTTAAAAGCTAGGATACAAACTCCTTATAATTGCACTTAGCAATATTACTTAAATTTACAATACGACTTTTAAAAACTAAAATTAAGGTTACTTCATTTTTTTATTGGTAATATACAAACCATAAAGAGCACTAAAAACAACTTTAAAACCAAAAAAGTTTTTCCACTTACCCTCTGAAAAATTAGCTGCATTCACTGTTTCGAAATCTCCCGAAAATATTTCTGAAGAACTATTGATTAGTAAAGGTAGTAGCGTAACTACTAAGAAAAAAGGAATGGCAACTCTTAAAAAATTGGGTAAAAATTGGGGGTGCTTAATATTCTCTAAAAAACTCATTATTTTAATTTTTGATTGTTATGATGACGATCGTGATCGCGTTTTGTTTTAATGTTTAACTTCTTGTCGAAAGCGTCTTGTAAATTTATTCCCGTTTGGTTTGCCAGACACAAAACAACGAATAATACGTCTGCCAATTCTTCTCCTAAATCTTTGTTTTTATCAGATTCTTTCTCACTCTGTTCTCCATAACGCCTTGCAATAATACGTGCAACTTCACCAACTTCTTCTGTTAATTGTGCCATGTTTGTTAGCTCATTAAAATAACGAACTCCATGGGTTTTAATCCAATCGTCAACTTGCTTTTGTGCGTTTTCTATCTTCATTTTTTTTTGTTTCAGAATCGCAAAGTTACAAAGTCTGAAAGATAAACTTTCTAAAATAGCTTGGTTTGTTTTTAAAAAAAATAATTACCTTTCATAAATATTTAGTATTTCAGTGACTTCCACTGAACTTATTTCGGTATTTAAAAATATATTTTTGCTCAATTTTAAAAAAATGGATGAATATAATCAGTTATTTAAAGCACTAAATATTTTGGAGGAAGACCTTCAAGAAGAAATTATAAAAGTCGCAGAATTACAAACTGTCCCTAAAAACACTTTTATTGTAGTGCAAGATAAATACATTAAATGGTTGGCAATCGTTATTAGTGGAAAAGTAAGGGTTTGGCAAGAAGATGGTGATCGGCAAATATTACTTTATTATGTGAACCCTATACAAACCTGCGTTTTGTCTCTTTCTGCAACATTTAAGGATTGTAAAAGTAGTGTAAATGCGAAAACAATCGAAGAAACTACAATTATAAAAATACCCGTAAGATTTGCTTCAACATGGAGTTTTAAATACTTTTCTTGGAACAAGTTTACTTCTAATTCGTTTATTTTTAGTTACGAAGACCTACTACATTCATTTAAAAATTTAGCATTTAACAAAAATGACAAACGCCTATTAGATTATTTAAAATCCCAAAGAAAGAAAACTCAATCTTCTATTATTCCTATATCACACAGTCAGTTAGCAAAAGAAATTGGAACTACCCGGGAAGTTGTTTCTAAAATATTAAAGCAATTTGAACTCTCAGGAATTGTGAATCTGAAATTCAAACAGATAGAATTACTCTAAAAAACTACTTTTTTTTATTTTTTTTATTTAACTGTATCAAAAGGTACAAGTTGGAGACTAATGATAATATTAAATTTGTTTAATCATAAATTAAAAAAAAATGAAGCAAGTATCTAAAGTAAAATTAGTCGTTGTACTTATGGCAGCCCTAACAATTAGCAGTTGTAAAAGTAAAAACAGCAATTCAAATCAAAAAGAAAGAAAAATTATTAAAGAAAAAAAAGAAACCTACGTTTTAGTTCATGCCGCTTGGTTGGGAGGATGGCAATGGGGAGAAGTAACCAAAACTTTAAAAGAAAAAGGACACACAGTAATCACACCTGATTTGCCAGGTCACGGAAGTGATAAAACGTCTCCTAAAGATATTACAATGGAGAGCTATATAAAAACGCTAACAGACATTCTTGACA
The DNA here is from genome assembly GCA_949545755.1 of Polaribacter sejongensis. GTDB lineage: Bacteria > Bacteroidota > Bacteroidia > Flavobacteriales > Flavobacteriaceae > Polaribacter > Polaribacter sejongensis_A. The sequence continues at coordinate 8,451 of CATITK010000168.1, forward strand.
AACAAGATGAATCCGTAATTTTAGTCGGACATAGTTTTAATGGTATCACCGTTAGTAGGGTGGCTGAATTAAGACCAAAAAAGGTTAAAAAACTGGTATATCTAACTGCTTTTTTGCTACCGAATGGAGGTTCTTTTTTTAAGGCAGTACAAGGAGTAAAAGGTTCTACGGCAGTAGATAACTTCTATCTTTCGGAAGACAAAACTTATGCTTTAGTGAATGAAGATGAAATACAAAATGCGTTTGCACATGACATTCCAAAAGAAGCTTTTGATGGAGCAAAACCGAAAATCGTAGCCGAACCCTCTGCTCCCTTAATGTATGAACTGGAAATAACAACTGAAAACTATGGGAAAATACCAAAATATTATATTGAATGTACTGATGACAGAGCGATTCCTATTGAAGTTCAAAGAGGAATGTATAAAGGAAATGTAACAAAAGCTTACAGCCTTACATCTAGTCATACCCCAAATTTTTCGCAACCAGAAAAGTTAGCAAATACTCTTTTAGAGATAGCACTAGAAAAATAAAATGACCTCATAAAATATGGGTACTAGGTTCTTTTTGTGGTTGATTTAAAATAAAATTTTATTAAAACCTTCAAAAATAAGCTTTCGATTAACTTCCCAAAAGGTGACTATTTCAAAGGCTACCCAATTAAAATCTAGGGAGCTACAAAATATATAATTGAGAGTAAAAAAGCACAAATCTTTAGGTTTGTGTTTTTTTTATACTATCATTCACACCAAAAAAATGATTTTAAAAAATACAAATCAGCACACTCTCTTCTCGAATTTGATCAATTTATCAAAAAAACTCCCTTATTTTTAACAACTCTTAACAAGAAAAAAGGACACTTGGAGATGAAGTATTATTTCTTTTATCCGTAAATTTGCAGTACGCTATAAAATCACCAAAAATCGGATGAAAAATATTTTTAAGATACTTTACTCTACACGCTTAATGGCGGTTTTATTCATCCTTTATGCTACTGCAATGGGAGTTGCTACTTTCATTGAAAATGATTTTGGCACACAAACCTCTAAAGCATTAGTTTATAACGCCTGGTGGTTTGAATTAATTATGGTCTTCTTTGTCATTAACTTCTCTGGAAATATTTTCAGATATCGCTTGTATAAAAAAGAAAAATGGGCTGTTTTATTATTTCATGTAGCCTTCTTGTTTGTTCTTATTGGGGCAGGGATTACCCGTTATATTGGTTATGAAGGTATTATGCTGATCAAAGAAGGAGAAAGCACCAATAAATTCTTGTCAGAAACCACTTATTTAAACATCTTTGTAGATAACAATAAACTTCAGAAGCCAGAAATCAATAGACCTTTATTATTATCTGCTTGGGGTAAAAATTCTTGGTCTTATACCGATAATTTTAAAAGCAATAATGAGACACAAGATTTTATCATTGAATTGGTAGATTATATTCCCTGGGCAGAAAAAAAATTAGTAGAAGATGAAAATGGTATCGAACATTTATTTTTTGTAGAATCTTCGGAAGGATCGCGTCATGAACATTGGCTAAAAAAAGGAACCATCCAAAATATTCATGGAGTTTTGGTTGGTTTTGAAACGACTGACAATACTGCTTCTATCAACTTTAAGAAAGAAGATGGCACTTTAAAAATGATGGCTAAAGAGGATGGTAATTGGTTTCGAATGGCAGATCAAGAAAAAGGGACAATCGTAAAAGATACGCTTCAAAATTTTCAATTTTTAACGTTACACAATCTTGCCGGATTACAATTTGTGATTCCAAGACCTGCAGAAAAAGGAATCATGAAGACTATTCGTGGACCAAAAGATGATAAAAAATTAGATGTTCTTCTTATAGATATTCACAGTAACAAAGAAACAAAAAGAATAGAATTGACCGGAGGGAAATATAATTCGGAAGGTGCCAAAGAAGTTTCTGTAGGTGGATTAAATTTTAGAATGCAATACGGAGCAAAAATTTTAGAAACGCCGTTTTTTGTAAAATTGAATGATTTTCAATTAGAAAAATATCCGGGTTCCGAAAGTGCTGCAGCGTATGCTAGTGAAATAACACTAATCGATATAGAAGAAAAATTTGACTATAAAATTTTCATGAATCACATTTTAGACCATAAAGGCTACAAGTTTTTTCAATCCAGTTATGATTTGACTGGAGAAAAAGAAGAAACGCATCTTTCTGTAAACCATGATTTTTTAGGAACATTCGTCACTTATTTGGGATATTCATTATTATATATCGGCTTAATCTGTATGTTATTTGCAAAAAATACGCATTTTGACGATTTAAAAAAGGGCTTAAAAAAAATCAGAAAGAAAAAAATGACCTTGTCTGTGATAGCAGCATTATTTCTAGGTAGTATTAGTTTTTCACAACACACAGCACACGCATCAAATAGCATTTCAAATCAACAAATAGATTCTATTTTACAAGCTAATTTAGTCGACATTGAACATGCAGATAGTTTTAATAAATTAGTAATTCAAGATGCTGGAGGGCGAATGAAACCAGCACATACATTTGCCTCTGAATTGGTAAGAAAAGTTAGCAAAGCAGAAAGTTTTAACGGAATGCAACCCAGTCAGGTTTTGCTCTCAATTATTGAAAAGCCAAGGCTTTGGTTTGAAGTTCCTTTTATTTATTTAGAAAAAGGAAATACAAAAATCAGAGAAACTTTGAGCATTCCTATCACTGCTAAATACGCTCGTCTATCAGATTTCATTACACCAAGAGGCGTCTATAAAATAAAAAACCAAGTTGCTGAAGCTCAGAAAAAAAATGTAAAAAATAAATTTGAGAAAGATTTAATTAAAATTGATAGACGCGTTGGCTTATTATATAGTGCGATTGGTGGCGGTATTTTTCGTATTTATCCAATTCCTAATGATGAAAACAACACGTGGGTTTCACAACCAGAAACCTCAACTGCAGGTTTTAAAGGAACAGACTCTGTTTTTGTGCGTCAATCTTTACCTGTATATATCCAACTTTTACAGGAAGGTAAGAAGACAAAAAAATACACAAAAGCAGCACAGATTTTAGATGGAATTAAAAAGTTTCAGAAAAAATTTGGAGCAACTGTATATCCCTCAGAAGATAAAATTGATTTAGAAATTTCTTATAATAAGCTGCAACCTTTTCAAAGACTTGCAAAATATTATGGTTATCTAAGTTTACTTTTAATCGTATTTGTTTTTGTAGAAATTTTCAATACAAAAAAATGGGTTAATATTCTTGTTAAGATTTTAATTGGAGGAGTAATTACTTTATTTACATTACATACTTTAGGTTTAGTTTCACGCTGGTTTATTAGTGGAAATGCGCCTTGGAGCAATGCTTACGAATCTATCATTTATGTTGCTTGGGCAACCATGTTATTTGGTTTGTTCTTTGGCAGAAAATCTGCTTTAACAATTACAGCAACAACCTTTTTGACAGCGATTATTTTAGCTTTTGCGCATCAAAATTGGCTAGATCCAGAGATTGCAAATTTACAACCTGTTTTAAATTCTTGGTGGTTGTTGGTGCACGTTTCAATAATTGTAGCAAGTTACGGACCCTTTTCTTTGGGAATGATTCTGGGTATCTTTGCTATAATTTTGATAATTTTCACCACCGAAAAGAATAAAAAGAAAATGAATTTACACATCAAGGAAATTACCATTATTAATGAAATGGCAATTACTGTTGGTTTGGTAATGTTAACTATTGGAAACTTTCTTGGTGGAATGTGGGCAAATGAAAGTTGGGGCCGATATTGGGGTTGGGATCCAAAAGAAACTTGGGCATTGATCTCCATTATGATTTATGCTTTTGTTTTACACATGCGTTTGATACCGGGTTTAAGAGGAAAATTATCTTTTAATTTTGCCTCTGCATTTGCTTATTTATCAATAATGATGACTTATTTTGGTGTAAATTTCTATTTATCAGGATTGCATTCTTACGCAAGTGGAGACCAAGCTGTAACACCTAGAGAGGCTTATATTTACATTGGTATACTTGTCTTACTTACTGTCATTGCTTCCTTTAAATACAAGAAATACTTTAAAAAGTAACGATATAATTTACCAAGAAAATGTATTTTTGTTTTTTAACCTAAAACAAATCAAAAAACACGATGTTTCATAAAAATATAAAATTAATTTTAGCTGGTCTAATTACTGTTTGGGCAGTGTATGAATTTAGCCAAGTACATATAATGAATGGAATTTCAATCTTATTATTAGCAGGAATTTTTGTTTTATTCTATTTTAAAAATGAATTTATTTTACTAGCTTTCTTACAGTTACGTAAGCAAAACTTTGAAGGAACAAAAAAATGGTTGGGATATATTAAAAACCCCGAAGCTGCTTTAATCGTTAAGCAGCAAGGATATTATAACTATTTACACGGTATTATATTGAGTCAAACAAATATTACACAAGCTGAAAAATTTTTACGTAAGGCGGTGAAATTAGGTTTGGCAATGGATCATGATTTGGCAATGGCTAAATTACAATTAGCAGGAATCTCAATGACGAAAAGACGCAAACGAGAAGCAACTAATTTAATGGCAGAAGCTAAAAAATTAGATAAACACGGAATGCTAAAAGAGCAAATGCAAATGATGAAACAGCAAATGAAGAAAATTTAATAAGCATCAGTTTTTTTCGTAGATGAGTACATGAATCTTGCTTCAAACATCACTTAAGTTTCAACTTAAAAAACAGTCTTCTTTTACTATTATAATAAAAACCCGCTTTTTTAGCGGGTTTTTATTATAATTTCTATCTGCTTTTTTATATTACTAATTTTAAAGAAAATCAGTATTATTTCAGTCTAGTTAGACTTAAATCTTTGTTATATTGAACGATAAACAACCCTTTGTTTTCAGAAATACCAACCAATTTATTAGAATAGTCAAACTTACTTTCTACTCGATAAGAAGCGCCTTTTAGAAAGGTAGACTGTAAGTCGTTACCAGAAGCTAAACGGATTAAAACATCATAGGTAATATCAAAACCTTTGGTTGCATAAAAAGACGGTAAGGCATTATTTTCCTTATAATACTGGCGATTAAATAATTGTGTTGAGGCAGAAGCTTCGTTCACAAACTGATCGCTCACATAGGTGTAATTTAATTTGGCTAATTTAAAATTATCAATTTTATCATAAGCAGTTCCTTTGTTGTAAGAAAAGATGCGCATGTTTAGTGAATCTGATAAACTGTTCGCACTATTAATAGCATCTGCTATAATTACATTGTCATCTGTAGCCATTATAACCCAATTATAAACATCTGGTTTAAAAACATCTGTAAAGCGTTCTCTTGCAATATACCCCTCTTTAGGGTTTACAATATGAACCATCGAAATAGAATCATGTTTTTCTAAAGACTGTTTTATAAAAGAAGTAGAAATAGTTGACACCGCATCCCCATCCCCCACTAAAATTAAGTTTTGATTGGAAATACTGTCTTTAATATAACGAATCAATTCTGCTCGAAACACATTTTTTTCTGGTGAAGCCTTAATTAAATTAACCGCAGAAAACTTAGATTGATTTTTTGAATAGAACGGAAAAATAACTGGCACTTTTACACTGTTAGAAACGATTTCTGTTTCCTCTGAATACAAAGGACCTATAATCACATCATTTTCATTTAAATCATTATCCGCTAAAAGAGTTCTTATTTTAGTTCCATTTCTTTCGGTATCAAAAACATTTAATTCTATTGAAACTCCTTGTTTTCTTAAAGAATCAACCGCTATTTCAGCTCCTAAATAAAAATCAGTGACAATATTTGCCAATTTACTTTTCATAAAAAGCTCATTGCTGGCTATTGTATCATTTTCATTGGTCTTAAAAGGAAATAACAATGCCGCTTTTAATGAACTGTTTTCGGCAATAAAATCTTCGTAAATAGTATTTTCTGGCACGTTGCCTTTTTCTATGGGTTTTATTTTTATAATTTGCCCAACTTTCAATCCTTCAATTAACTCAGGATTCAAAGTAATTAAATCTTCTTGTGAAACATTATAAAAACGAGTCAGACTATAAAAAGCATCTCCTTTTTTTACTTCATAAACAACAAAACTCTTTGCAAGATCACTTAAAAACTCCTTTTTATCATTTATTTCTTTCTCATTACTAGGGACATTTTCTAAGACCTTACCTAAAACTTTTATTTTTTTATTGGGAATTACGATCACTGTGTTTACTTCAGGCTTTCTACTGACATCAGGATTTAGTCGCAGTAAATCTTTAGTTTTCATCTCCAATCTCTTAGCGATAGTTTTCATCGTTTCGCCTTCTTTGATTTTATAGTCGATGTACTTTTTTTGCTGTCCGCAAGAGACAGAAAACGTTAAAATACTCAGAAAAACAAAAAACTTTAGATGCTTCATATACATTATTCCCATTCTATTGTTGCGGGTGGTTTTGAACTAATATCATACACAACCCTGTTTACACCTTTTACTTGGTTTATAATTTTATTAGATGTTTTCTGCAAAAA
>CATITK010000169.1 GCA_949545755.1 Polaribacter sejongensis
AAATACAAACAATTTGTTGCCTCTTTATAAACAGCAGCAATCTCTTTTACTTTGTTGTCTATTTTTAATAAAGATTCTATTTTCTTAGGAATTAATTGCATTTCTTGCATGAATGCTCTCAGCTCTGATTTAGAGATCTCTCCTTTTTTAGATGCTAATTTTAAGGAAATTAATGCTAAAACGGTAATTTGTGTTGTAAATGCTTTTGTAGATGCAACACCAATTTCGGGACCTGCGTGAGTATAAGCTCCTGCATGTGTTTCTCTGGCGATAGAAGATCCTACAACGTTACAAATACCAAAAACAAAGGCGCCTTTTGATTTTGCTAATTTTATTGCTGCTAGTGTATCTGCAGTTTCACCAGACTGTGAAATTGCAATCACCACATCTTTTGAAGTGATGATCGGGTTTCTATATCTAAATTCTGAAGCATATTCAACTTCAACAGGAATACGAGCCTTGTCTTCAATTAAATATTCTCCAACCAAACCTGCATGCCAAGAAGTTCCACAAGCAACAATGATGATTCGCTCGGCATTTAAGAACTTATTTATGTGGTTGTCAATACCAGACATTCTTATAATCCCCTCATTGGGAAGCATTCTTCCACGATAGGTATCTATTATGGCCTTCGGTTGTTCATGAATTTCCTTTAACATAAAATGATCGTAACCACCTTTCTCTATTTGATCTAAACTCAATTTAAGTTTTTGGATATGGGTATCAACCATAGAGTCGTCCTTAATTTTACGAACTTTAATGCCTTTGTCAATCTTAATAATTGCTAATTCTTCATCTTCTAAATAGATGGCATCTTTAGTATATTCAATAAAAGGGGATGCATCTGAAGCGATAAAAAATTCCTTATTATTTTCTCCAACTCCGATAGCGATAGGACTCCCTAAACGCGCAACAACCAATTCATTTGGCTTTGTTTTATCAAAAACAGCAATCGAATAAGCACCTATTACATTGTTTAAAGCCAATTGAACCGCTTGACCTAGTTTACAGTTTTCTTGGGTTTTTACTTCTTCTATTAGATTGATAAGAACCTCGGTATCTGTATCACTTTTAAAAGTATATCCTCTAGAAATTAATTCTTTTCGAAGCGTATCATAGTTTTCTATAATTCCATTATGAACGATGACCAAATTGCCCGATTTAGAAATATGTGGGTGGGAATTAACATTATTTGGAACTCCATGAGTAGCCCAACGGGTATGACCAATTCCTATATTTCCTTTTTTTCTTTCTGGTTCTTTATTGGTTATTTCCTCTAAATCAGAAACTTTTCCTTTTGTTTTAGAAAGTTGTATTTCTTTGCCATCATAGAGCATTATACCAGCACTATCGTAACCACGGTACTCCAATCTTTTTAATCCATTAATTATTATTGGATAGGCTTCTCTATAGCCTATATAACCAGTTATTCCACACATAATAATTCTTTTAAATTAATTCTTTTTTTCGGAGTAAGAGATCTTTAATTTGGGTGTTTTTGAAAGAGTAACTGCTTTCGGATTCCAGTTAAAATTTGTATAAATAGTATCTGTAACTGGTAATAAATCCGTTGAATTAATCACTTTAAGTCGTAGGGTTGGTGGAGTTGCTATTGCTCCACTTAAAATATCAGAAATATAATCTGTAATTCTGAAAGTATATTTCTCTGGAGCTCCTTCAGCATCTCTTTCTAGTAAGCCTCCAAAAGAAAAGGTCCCTTCTGTGTAAATATCTTTGATTTGACTATAAACTGAATTTGAAGTAGTCCCATACGTTTTGTATAAAAACAGTTGATAAGGTACTGCCGTAATATCTGCTTTTTCATCAACGTATACCGTTAATGAAGCGTCGTTTATCAATAAATTTCGCGCTCTTAATGCCTCTATTTCAGCTTTTACAGTAATCGCATCAGTCCCAAAAAGTTCTAAGGTCGCTTCACTTCCTGCTGCGCCTTGTAGTACAATTTCATCTGCTGGATACGTTTTAGGTACATTTTTCTGATAAGTACTTGTTCTTATTCCAGACAATAAAAAACGATCATTTTTTCTAAAAGTTTTTATCGTGTCGTTCGTTGCCTTTTCTCGCACGGTATTGGTATAATAAACTTCTATAGAAGGGCTTTCTACTCCGTTAAAGTTAAAAGAAATTAAAGAACCTTCATCTCCTGTTGCTTCTATAAAAATTCCTCTAAAATAATCATTAAATTTCTCTTGAGATTCAAAATTAATAGCGCCATATTGGTCTAGAAATAATTCTTTAATTTTATCTTCTTTTAAAGGAATTACCGCAAAAGGAATTGGCACTGTTGAAGTTGCTGAATTTGTGTAAGTAACCGTCTCTGTTTTGTATGCTGTATTATCATTTAACCTTCTAATCACTTCAATTTCAGTGTCTGTTGCCTTGGGTAAAAACCGAAAGTTTTCATCCTTGTTTAACTCGCCTCCGCTAGTTCTGTCTATGGCTATATAAGAATCATTTGGGCTATAAACTCTTTTTTTACTGGTATCTGAAAGGTTTAAATCACTTAAATAAGTTCCCGATTGATACACATTTAATGTAAATGGTTTTGATTGGTCACCTATTATTGAATCTAATTCATAGGCATCTCCAGCTGTATTCAATGTTACTTGATAAGGGAGTCTTAAAAAGACGGTATCAATCGTTGTAAAAACCTCTGTTGTAAGTGTTTCGTATTTTGCGAGTGTATCGGAATCGATCACTTTTAAACTTGTATTTATAGCAAGTTGAGAAATAATTGAGGCTTCAATTTTTTCATAATCATCACTTGCATGAACCCCTAGCAGGAGCAACCCCGAATTTAGAGGAGTGGTCCCAAAATTTAGCATTGGAACTGGACTGTTTTCTATGGCAACATCTACCTCTAAACTACCTGTAGAAAACTTTGTATTACTAATAATACTTGAACCAATATCTGTAAAACCTTTTTCACAAGAAATAACAACTGTAAATACGAATACTAAAGCGACAACGAATGCACTTTTTTTAATTTTTCTTTTCACTTTAATGCAATTAATTAGCTGCTATTAGATCAGCATAAAAATTTAAATAACTTTCTTTTAGGTTTTCAGATTGATACGCTAAAACGGGTATCTCTTTCTCTTCTAAAAAAGAAGATAATTCCTCTGAAATTGTTTCACTACCATGTATAATTGCGTCAGAATTTTCTATGGCGCTTTTTAATATATTTGTAAAATTCGGTGTTTTTATAGTGGCTATTTTAGCATCCGCTACTTTATCAAACTTTACCTTGTCTGCTAGGGTTTCATCTAAAGTTCCTTCAAAACCATTGTCATATAAAGAAGTAACAATTTTACTCTCAGTAAACAAAGGTTCTTCTTTGTAAAATTCTTTTAGATAAAGAGGTAAAAGAGAGGCCATCCATCCATGAACATGAATAATATCTGGCGCCCAATTTAATTTTTTTACTGTTTCTACAACTCCTTTTGCAAAGAAAATTGCACGTTCATCATTGTCATCAAACAACTGACCATCTTCATCTGAAAAAACTGCTTTTCTTTTAAAATACTCTTCATTATCTATAAAATAAACTTGCATTCTTTCTTTCGGAATAGAAGCTACTTTTATAATTAAAGGCATGTCCATATCATTAACAACTAAATTCATTCCAGATAAACGAATTACTTCGTGTAACTGATGTCTTCGCTCGTTAATTACGCCATATCTTGGCATGAAAATTCTTGTTTGTACTCCTTTAGAATGTGCGTTTTTTGCAACATTAAAAGCTGTTGACGATAACTCTGTTTCGGGTAAGTAAGGAACTACTTCAGACGAAACAAATAATATTCTCTTGTCCTTCATTAAATCAAACTCTTTTATAAGAAGCGCAAAAATACAAATTATTATGCTAATATCGTGTTAAAATGGTAAGTTTGCAGACTTTACTTACTTTTTAGGAATGAAAATTTTTAACACCAAACAAGAAATAAAACGGTATTTATCGGCTCAAAAAAAGGAAAATAAAACGATTGGTTTTGTTCCAACAATGGGCGCATTGCACGAAGGTCATTTGTCTTTAATTAAAAAGGCAGCTAAAAAAAATGAGCTAGTTGTGGTCAGTATTTTTGTCAATCCTACACAGTTTGATAACAATGAAGATTTAATAAAATATCCAAAAAGCATAAAAATAGATACGCATTTATTAGAAAGTGTTTCCTGCGATGTTTTATTTATTCCTTCTGTAGAAGAAATTTATGAAAACAATATTTCATCTGAAAAATTTGACTTTGAGGGTTTGGAGCATCAAATGGAAGGAAAGTATAGAAAAGAACACTTTAACGGTGTTGGCACGATCGTAAAAACATTGTTTGAAATTGTAGCTCCCAACAAAGCCTACTTTGGTCAAAAAGATTTTCAGCAACTGCAGATCATTAAAAAAATGGTCAAAAAGCATCGTTTGAACGTAAAAATTAAAGGATGTCGTATTTTTAGAGAAGAAGACGGTTTGGCAATGAGCTCTAGAAATATAAGGTTATCCAAAGAGCAAAGAGCCGCAGCACCTTTTATTTATAAAACGCTTAAAAAAATTCGTAAAAATTATACCCCAGAAAATGTTACGAAACTAACTGATTGGGTAAACAATCAATTTAAAAAACACCCACTCTTAGATTTAGAATATTTCACGATTGCTGAAGAAAAAACATTAGAAACCCCAAAAAACAAAGAATCTAATAAAAAAAACCGTGCTTTTATTGCGGTATTTGCAGGGAATATTCGATTGATTGATAACATTCGATTAAAAAATGATTAACCAAAAAATCCCTATTTTTGCCGCATGTTAGTACAAGTTGTAAAATCAAAAATCCACCGAGTAAAAGTTACAGGTGCAGATTTAAATTATATAGGAAGCATTACCATTGATGAAGATTTAATGGATGCAGCCAACATTATTGAAGGTGAACGTGTTCAAATTGTAAACAACAATAATGGCGAACGGATAGAAACCTATGCAATTCCTGGTCCCCGAGGAAGTGGAGAAATTACATTAAACGGAGCTGCTGCAAGAAGGGTTGCTGTTGGAGATATTTTAATTCTAATCGTATACGGATTTATGGATTTTGAAGAGGCTAAAAGCTTTAAACCCTCTTTAGTATTCCCCAACGAAAAAGACAATACACTTACTTAATTTTGAGCATTAAAAAAATTTTAAAAACGATACTTCCTCTTGCTTTTGGGGCAGGATTAGTTTGGTATTCTATCTCTAAAATTTCTCTAAACATCTTAATAGGATATTTTAAAGAAGCCAACTATAATTGGATTTTTCTGGGTTTATTCTTCGGAATTTTAAGCCATTTGTCTAGAGCTTATAGATGGAAATTTATGTTAGCCCCTTTGGGTTTTAAACCTAAATTCACAAATAGTGTTTTAGCTGTTTTGGTCGGTTATTTAGTAAACTTAGCATTGCCAAGAGCAGGAGAAGTTTCAAGAGCATTGGTCTTAACAAACTACGAAGACGTTCCTTTTGAAAAAGGATTTGGAACCATTGTAGCAGAAAGAATTGCAGATTTAGTGATGATGTTGTGCATCATTCTAATCACGCTTTTTGTTCAATTTGATTTTATTTATGAACTCTTATCTAAGAATTTTAACCCAATCAAAATCAGTATTAGTTTGGTCGTTTTAATACTTGGTTTCTATACCTTAACCTCTTTCGTTAAAAAAGCAACCTCTGGGTTTTTATTGAAAATTAAAACTTTTGTTGCTGGATTAGTAGAAGGTGTTACAAGTATTTTTAAAATGAAAAATAAATGGGCATTTATCTTTCACACCCTATTTATTTGGATAATGTATGTGGCTATGTTTTGGGCAACAATCCCCGCAATTGAAGGTTTAAATGTTCCTTTTGGTGGAATTTTAATTGGCTTTATCGCTGGTGGTTTTTCTATTGCTGCAACCAATGGTGGAATTGGCTTGTACCCAATTGCAGTTGCTGGAGCTTTGGCGTTGTTTGATATTTCTACAGAAACTGCAACGGCTTTTGGCTGGATTATGTGGACTGCACAAACTGCTATGATTATTGTTTTTGGCGGTTTGGCTTTTTTGTTTTTACCAATCCATAATAAGAACAAGTAATTATAAATGGCTAACTGCTAGTATAAAATTTTATTAAAAACACTACGCTTACTTCTTCACAGAAGTATTTGTTGACTAAAAATAAAATTAACTCTATAAGAAATCTTTTTAAAAAAACCTCAATATTACTTTGTAACTTTGATCCTTTCAATCATTGAAATTAAAACAAATGGCCAAAACCAAAACAACTTTTTTCTGTCAAAATTGTGGGACCCAACATGCAAAATGGGTCGGGCAATGTGGTGCTTGTAAAGAATGGAATACCATTGTAGAAGAGGTTATTCAAAAAGAAGAAAAACGTGTTTGGAAACAAGCTTCAACGGCAAAACAAGTAACAAATAAGCCTTTAAAGATTTCGGAGATTCAATTAAACCCCGAAGAAAGAGTGGTTACTAATAACAACGAATTAGACACTGTTTTAGGGGGTGGCTTGGTCAAAGGTTCGGTAACACTTTTGGGTGGAGAACCTGGTATTGGAAAATCGACGTTATTATTACAAGTTGCTTTAAACATCCGTCAGAAAGTGTTATATGTTTCTGGTGAAGAGAGTCAATCTCAAATAAAAATGAGAGCAGAAAGGCTGGAAGCGAACAATTCTAATTGTTTAATTCTTACGGAAACCAATACCCAACAAATCTTCAAAAATATTGAAGAAACCGAGCCTGAAGTTTTAGTCATAGATTCTATACAAACTTTACATACAAGCTCAATAGAAGCTTCTCCTGGAAGTATTTCTCAGATTAGGGAAACTGCTGCAGAACTCATAAAATATGCCAAAGAAACTGCAACTCCCGTGTTATTAATTGGGCATATTAACAAAGATGGAAACATTGCGGGTCCAAAAATTTTAGAACACATGGTAGATGTCGTTTTACAGTTTGAAGGCGACAGAAATCATACCTATAGAATTTTACGATCACAAAAAAATAGGTTTGGTTCAACTTCCGAATTAGGAATTTATGAAATGCTTTCAACTGGTTTAAGAGAAATTTCAAATCCGTCAGAAATTTTAATTTCAAAAAAAGATGCCGATTTAAGTGGAACTGCAATCGCCTCCACTTTAGAAGGAATTAGACCTTTGATGATCGAAATTCAAGCCTTGGTTTCAACTGCTGTTTATGGAACACCTCAACGTTCTACAACCGGTTATAATTTAAAGAGATTGAACATGATTTTAGCAGTGCTAGAAAAAAGAGCAGGGTTTAAATTAGGTGCCAAAGATGTCTTTTTAAACATTACTGGAGGAATCAATGTAGATGATCCTGCCATTGATTTAGCCGTGGTTGCTGCTATTTTATCTTCCAACCAAGACGTGGCTATTAACCCAAACGTTTGTTTTGCTGCTGAAGTTGGTTTGGCAGGAGAAATTAGACCTGTTTCTAAGATAGACCAACGAATTTTAGAAGCAGAAAAATTAGGGTATAAAACTTTTGTCGCTTCAAAATACAATAAAATTACAAACAAAAACCACGGAATTAGATTGGTTTTAGTTGGTAAAATCGAAGAGGCTTTTGCGACTTTATTTGCTTAAATTGTTGCCACGAATTACTGTTTTTTAACCTCATAAAAACAAAAACCACATTATTTACCGCTCCTTTTTTCCTTTTATTCTATTTAAAAGACACTTGTCTATTTGGATTAGGATAATGTAAGTATTTACTCTTTATTTAGACTCTTAGTATGTTCTAAATAAATACTTATGAGAAAAAAAACACTCCTTCCCTTCCTTGCTCTTTTAATTATTAGCATTTTTTACGTCAAAAAACAAACTACTGAAAATGATTCATTTATTACTTTCTCAAAAAACAAAATAATACTTAAAGAGAAGCCTAAAAATGCAAGAGCCTTGTTTGCTATTGAAAGAGAGAAATACGAATTAGAAATGCAGCGAAACCCAACAACAGGGAATATTCCTCAAGGAGAAAAAAGAAAGGAACTGGGTGTATCATTAGGTCTTATGCAACAAAAAAGATCTCTCAAAACGACCTCTAACACCTATACCTTTAGAGGTCCTTCAAATTTTGGAGGAAGAACAAGAGCTTTTGGCGTTGATCTTTCTGATGCAACTGGTAAAACCTTACTTTCTGGAGGCGTTAGTAGTGGTTTATTTAGGACTACAGATGGTGGAGCAAGCTGGACAAAAGTAACACCTCAAGGTGAAATTCATAATGTGACCGCTTTGGCGCAAGACCCAAGACTAGGTTTTCAAAATATTTGGTATTACGGAACTGGAGAGTTACTTGGGAATAGTGCTTCCTCAGATTCTCCTTATCGTGGACAAGGTATCTATAAATCTATTGATAGTGGACAAAATTGGACAAAAATAGCAGCTACAGACTCGGATTTTGAAATTTTTGATAGTTATTTTGATTATACAAATACGCTAAAAGTTCATCCAATGACTGGAGAGCTTTTCCTTGCAACTGTTAGTCGCATATATAGATATAATGGCACCAACTTATTCATAGAATTAGAATTACCAGGTAATTCAATTGGCTTAACAGATGTTGTTATTACAGCAAATGGAAAAGTATATGCTAGTTTTGAAGGAGGTACTTCTTTAGAAGGTGTTTGGGAGTTACCATCAGGAAACAGTTCATGGACTCAGATTGCAAAAAATGGAACACCAACAGATTGGTCTGCTTCAGGACGAATTGTTTTAGCAGCAGCTCCTTCAAATAATAATATGATCTATGCGCTTTATGTTAACGGTAATGATGGAGGTATTGAAGGTGATTTATGGCAATATAACGCTACAACAACTACTTGGACCAATTATTCTTCAAAATTACCCGACGAACCTGGTGGTGATTTAAAAGGAAATGATCCTTTTGCAGTTCAAGGTGGTTATGACCTTGTAGTTTCCGTAAAACCAAATGATGAAAATTTTGTTGTAATTGGTGGTACGAATGCATATAAAATTGAGGATATAACGACAGATGCTACCTTTACAAGAATTGGAGGTTATGTTAGTAATACAAGTTATGGTCTTTATCAAGGGCATCATCCAGACATTCATGCTTTAGTGTTTGACCCTAATAATAACAATATTCTTTATAGTGGTACTGATGGAGGAATTCATAAGACAACAAACATTACAGCGGCAAGTATCTTCTGGGAAAGTTTAAACAATAATTACATTAGCTACCAATATTACCATGTTGCTTTAGATCCTTTAACAGGGAGTAATATTATTATTGGGGGCGCGCAAGACAATGGAACAACTATTGGTGGAGCTACCGATGATGGTTTTGACGATAATACCACAATGCTTTCTATTGCTGGAGGTGATGGCGTTGCTGTTGGGATTGCAAGGAGAGATACCAATACCAATTTACAACTGTTTTTCGGTGTGCAAAAAGGAGATATATTCACAACGTATCCTAGTAGTTTCAATAGAAGAGAAATAACACCAACAAATGCTACTAGTGGCTTTGTTACTTACTTTTATTTAGATCCTGACAATACTAATAATTTATATTATGCAGGTAACACTTCTTTGTACAAAACAAATGATGCAGCTGCAGTCACTTCAGCTACTTGGGTAAATGCTGGTGAATTAACTACAAATGAAAATTTAAGAACTTTTGCAACTACCAGAGGAACCTATAATGCGCTTACCAGTTTTTTATTAATTGGCGGGGATAGCGGGGGTATTTTTAAAGTCAATGATCCTGAAAATACAGCAGACATCAGTACAGCAATAAACATTACTCCTCCAGGAGCAAATAAAGATCCAGGAAGTATTGTTAGTGACATCGCTATTCACCCAACAAATCCTGATATTGTTTTAGCTGTGTATGCAAATTATGGAATTAATAATATTTTTTTAAGCACCAATGCAACATCAGTAGCACCTACTTGGACTTTAGTTGAAAGAAACTTATCTGCCCATTCTATTCGTTCTGCAGCAATTACCCAAGTGGGTACTGAAATCATCTATTTTGTTGGTACTGCAAGAGGCTTGTATAGTTCAACAGATCCCACAACTAAAGATTGGGAAATAGAAGGAATGAATAGCATTGGACTTGCTTTAATTAGTGGGTTGGTATATAGGCCTTCAGATAACAAGTTATTAATAGGCACCCATGGTAACGGAATGTTTGAAACTACAGTA
>CATITK010000170.1 GCA_949545755.1 Polaribacter sejongensis
AATGGTTTGTATTGGGCAAATCCCTTTTTTAGAAAGAAAACAATTTCTTTAAGGGCAAGCAATTTTGATAGTGAGCGCTTAAAGGTAAATGACAAATTGGGAAACCCAATAATGATTTCTACGATTTTAGTTTGGCGCGTTACCGATACTTACAAAGCTGCTTTTGATGTAGATAATTATGAAAATTTTGTGCGTGTGCAGACAGATGCAGCGGTTAGAAAACTTGCAAGTATGTATCCTTATGATAATTTTGCAGATGAAGGGCATGATGAAGATATTACCTTGCGCTCTAGTGTAAATGAAGTTTCTGAAGCTTTAGAAAAAGAGATTGACGAACGTTTATCGATTGCAGGAATTGAAGTTTTAGAGGCAAGAATAGGATATTTAGCCTATGCACAAGAAATTGCTTCGGCCATGTTAAAAAGACAGCAAGCAACTGCAATTGTTGCTGCAAGACATAAAATCGTACAAGGTGCTGTAGAGATGGTAGAAATGGCGTTGTCAGAATTAAATAAAAGACAAATTGTTGAATTAGATGATGAACGAAAAGCTGCAATGGTTAGTAATTTGTTAATTATTTTGTGTGGCGACAAGGAGGCATCTCCAGTTGTAAACACTGGAACCTTGAGTCATTAATCACACTAATAGTTTGTTTAAATTTAAAATAAATGAAAGAATATAAGATTGTTCAACTAAAGTTAGGTTTCAGAAATCGAATTCAAACTTTTGAAGATTTATTAAATCAATATGCCAGAGAAGGTTGGGTTTATAAAGAGATGCCCCCAGGCTGGAATTCTGTAGTTTTAGAAAGAGATAAAAATAGATAACAATGAAAATTTTCAAAGAAGAACAGCGCTTTACACAAACATGGTTAATTGTTCTTTTGGCATTTAGTATTATTGTGCCAATAGTAATCACAACAAAAGAGTATTTAGCAATAGACTCTAAAATAACAACCAATCAGTTTGTGCTAACATTATTGGGAATATCTATTTCTGTTGCCTTTATTTTCTTCTTTAAACTAAAAACTAGAATTGATGAGATAGGAATTCACTATCAGTTTTCTCCTTTTCATTTAAAGATGAAAATTATTAAATGGGAAGAAATTAAAAAAGTATATGTTAGAAACTATGATCCTATTTCAGAATATGGAGGTTGGGGTCTAAAAGGGGGTTCTTTTTGGAATAAAGAAAAAGGGAAATGTGTAAATATTTCGGGAGATATTGGCATCCAAGTTGAATTTAAAAATGGAAAAAAATTATTAATTGGAACAGAAAAAAAAGAGGATACAACTAGCGTATTAAAGACGTATCAAAACAAAATAAATGACCAACTCTAAAGACACCTCCTTTTCAAATTTAGATTTGATTTTAATAGTCATAACCATATCTTTATTAGCTCTTACTTGGGGATATCTAATTATAAAATATAGTTCATTACCAAACATAATTACTATTCATTTTGATGGATTAGGAAAACCAAATGGATATAGTTCCAAAGAAAATATTTGGTTTGCTCCTGCCATATTTTCAATACTTTCTATTGCTTTTATATTTGGCGCCAAACACCAAGAAGCTATTACTTTTCCGAAACGGAAAATAGGCAGCACAGAAAAAAGTTCTAATTTAAAGATGATGCTGTATACAGCTCTTTTATTAGCTATAATTTGTCCGTTAATTGTATATACAATCATTGAAGCCTCAATTACAAAAAACTTTGAAATGCCATGGTTAATGCCAATCATCATAGGAAATGCCGCAATATATCTAGGGATTGTTTTTTATTATAAATTTAAAACATTAAAACTATCATGAGAAGGTTCATTTTTTTAATTCTTTACTTATTCTTAACCTCAGTTGTATTTGCACAAATACAATCCGAAGAAATTACAATATATAATAAGGAAATTAAATTACCTGGCACCTTATCCTATTCAAAAGAAAACACTCCTTTAATTATTTGGGTGCATGGTTCTGGCCCTGTGGATAGAAATGGGAACCAGCCAGCACAAAATGTAAACTCAAATTATATTCAACAATTTAGAGTTGCAATAAATACAAGAAATATTGCCTTTTTTAGTTATGACAAAAGAACGGCAAACAAAGAGAATAGTGCTTTTTTCAAAGATACGAAAATAATGGATTTTGCCTCGGATGCGCAGGCAGTAGTTAGGCACTTTAAAAATAAAAAAATATTTTCTGAAATTATTTTAATTGGTCACAGTCAAGGTGCTTTAGTAGCCATGTTCGCTTCAAAAAACACAGATAAATATATTTCTTTGGCAGGTGCTGGTGCAACAATTGACAAAATATTGGTACAACAAATAAGCAAGAACAATCCTACTTTAGGCGAAGCAGCAAAGCAACAATTTGATACCTTAAGAATGAAAGGAAAAATTGAGGTCGTAAATCCGTTTTTAATAAGTCTATTTGCAAAACCAATGCAATCTTTTTGGTCTGCCTGGATGTTGTTAAATCCTCTAGAAGAAATTAAGAAACTAACCATCCCTATCTTAATTATTAATGGAAATAAAGATCTTCAAGTAAACATAGAAAATGCAGAAGCATTACATGCAGCAAATTTAAAATCTGAATTGGTTATTATCCAAAACATGAACCATGTTTTAAAAGACATTCAGAAAGACGAAGACAACCTATCCTCTTATTATAAGAGTACATTTCCAATATCAGAAAAACTAATTGAAACCATCGTTTCATTTGTAAACAAATAAAAATGGCAAAGAAAAAAGCGTTCGCCTTAAGAGTTAATGAAGATATGCTAAAAGCTATTGAAAAATGGGCTTCAGATGATTTTCGCTCCACAAACGGTCAAATAGAATGGATGCTAACGCAAGGCTTAAAAGAGGCAAAAAGATCTCCTAAAAAACCAACTGAGTAATTTCATACATCAAAACAACTATTTCGAAAACTGTTAAAAATGGTTCATTTTTTCCTGAATGTCTTCTATTTTGTATCTTGGACTTAATTTCTCATAAATCAACAAAAATTAGTCTAATGAAAAAACTATTCACACTTCTTTTTTTATGCACTGCAACGCTATTATTTTCTCAAGATTTCTCAATTGATCTCGTGAAAAACATGAAACCAAGAAATATTGGTCCTGGAGGAATGTCTGGACGTGTAACTTCAATTGCTGTTGTAGAAGCTAACCCAGAAATAATGTATGTTGGTACTGCTTCTGGTGGTATTTGGAAATCTAATTCTGGTGGAATTAAATGGGAACCAATATTCGAAAAAGAATTAACCGCTTCTATTGGTGCTGTTGCAATTCAGCAATCGAACCCAAGTGTAATATGGGCAGGAACTGGAGAAGGAAATCCTAGAAATA